>CADAHV010000123.1:0-5525 GCA_902787775.1 uncultured Erysipelotrichaceae bacterium
CATGTCTGAATAAAGAAAGACCGCAGTTTCACCGTTTATGGTGATGACTGCGGTCAAAACTCTTGATTCTGTGTCACATTAAGTTAGTGACATTAAGGCCAGCCTTCTTTTTTAAATCAGTTCGATGGTTTTGATGCGCTGATCTTCCAATGGTCTGTCGCGGAAGTCGGTCCTGGTATTGGCGATCGCATCGACGACTTCCATGCCTTTGGTGACCTTGCCGAAAGCGGCATACTGGCCATCGAGGTGCGGTGCATCTTCATGCATGATGAAGAACTGGGAAGATGCGGAATTGGGATCCATCGTTCTGGCCATCGACAGGACGCCTCTGGTGTGCTTGAGCTCGTTGACGACGCCGTTGGAAAGGAATTCGCCTTTGATGGTCTTTTCCGATCCGCCCATGCCGGTGCCTGTCGGGTCGCCGCCCTGGATCATGAAGCCTTTGATGACCCGGTGGAAAATACTACCGTCAAAGAACTTTTCTTTGATGAGTGATACGAAGTTTTCGACCGTGATCGGTGCCGTTTCGGGATAAAGCTCAGCTTCGATCTGAGCGCCGTTTTCCATAGTGATTCTGATATTAATGTTTTCCATGTTTCATAACCTCGTACCATCATTCTACCATTATTTGAGATATAATATTTTCAAATAGTAGATCGGAGGATGCTTATGAACAGATATGTTGAAGATGTCATCGCGTACGTAAAAAAGAATTATTCATACCAGCCTGAATTCGTGCAGACAGTAGAAGAAGTTTTTACATCGATCGCTCCGGTCGTTGATGCTCATCCCGAATACGAGAGGGCAGATCTGCTGAAACGAATGGTTGAACCGGAAAGAATGTTCCGTTTCCGGGTGGTATGGACAGACGATGAGGGAAACACGAGAACCAATATCGGCTACCGCTGCCAGTTTAACGGAGCCATCGGACCGTATAAGGGCGGTCTTCGTTTCAAGGACAATGTCAATGAGAGCCTGATGAAGTTTCTGGGCTTTGAACAGACGTTTAAGAATTCTTTGACCGGTCAGCCGATCGGCGGTGCCAAGGGCGGCAGTGATTTCGATCCGAAGGGAAAATCAGACGGGGAGATCATGCGTTTCTGCCAGAGCTTTATGACTGCCTTATACCGCTATATCGGACCGGATGTCGATGTGCCGGCAGGCGATATCGGTGTCGGCGGCAGAGAGATCGGCTATCTCTATGGCCAGTACCGCAGATTGAAGGGCACTTTTGAAAACGGCGTGCTTACCGGCAAGGGCTTAAGCTACGGCGGTTCTCTGATCCGTCCGGAAGCGACCGGCTATGGCGCCATCTATTATCTGGAAGAGGTCCTGAAACATGAAAACGATACGATCGAGGGCAAGAAGATCGCCGTTTCCGGTTATGGCAACGTCTCCTGGGGCATCATGAAAAAGGCTGCCCAGTTGGGTGCCAAGGTGACCTATATGTCGGGTTCCGCCGGTTACATCCACGATGAAGAGGGCATTTCAACACCGGAAAAGCTGCAGTTCATTCTTGACCTGCGCCAGTCCAATTCCAAGGATCTGAAATCCTATGCCGATCGTTTCGGCTGTGAATTCTATCCGAAACAGACTTTCTGGGGCGTCAAGGATGTCGATATCTACATGCCTGCAGCGACGCAGAACGAAGTGGGCATGGAAGAGGCGGAAAAGATCGTGGCCTCCGGCGTGAAATACTATATTGAAGTTTCCAATATGCCGACATCCAACGAGGCAATTGAATATATGAAGAAACACGGCATCATCATCGCCCCGTCCAAGGCAGCCAATGCCGGCGGCGTCGGTGTCTCCGCTTTGGAAATGTCACAGAATTCCGAGAGGCTTTCCTGGTCGGCAGAAGAAGTTGATGCCAAGCTGCAGCTGATGATGAAAAGCATCTATGAAAAATCAGTTGATGCGGCCAAACGCTATGATCTGGGCTATGACCTGATCGCCGGTGCCAACATCGCCGGATTTGAAAAAGTGGCGCAGGCGATGATGGAGCAGGGCTTATTCTGATGAAGGATCTCAAGCAGTTAACGGAATACTACTACAATAACGGCAATTACAATTGTGCCGAGACGATCATCCATGCGGCAAATGAGTGCTATGGCCTTGAGATCAATGAAGAGGACATGAAGATGTTCGGCGGTTTTGGGTCCGGCATGTATGCGGGACTGGTCTGCGGGGCGCTGGCGGCCGGCGTGGCGGTCTTGTCCAAACTGATCATTGAAGACAAGGCAAAAGACAATGCCGATGAAGTCAGAAGAGTGATCAACGGTTTTGTCAGGACATTCAAGGAACGCTTGCAGGGCACATCGTGCAGAGAACTGCGGCCCCTCCACTTTTCGGTGGAAGAGCGCTGCCTGAAAACGGTACTGCTGGCAGCGGAAGTTCTGGATGAAAAAGTAAAGGAAGTGATTTGAAGTACGGATACTATACCGTACTCTTTTATATAATGGTATTAAGAAAAACAGGGGAAACCATATGAAACTGAATTATAAGAGAACCTTTATCGTCGGTCTGGCCTTCTTATCGATCTGCGCCTTCTGGCAGATGTACGATAACGTCATTCCGCTCATTCTCACCAATACTTTCCATCTCAATGAGACCTATTCCGGTGCGATCATGGCTGCGGATAATATCCTGGCTTTGATCCTTCTGCCGTTATTCGGCTCTTTGTCGGACAGGACCAATACGAAGATCGGCAAGCGTATGCCGTATATCCTCTTTGGTACCGGTCTGGCCATCATCCTGATGAACATCCTGCCGATCCTGGACAACGGCTATTTTGCCAGCCCTTCCAATGGCAAGCTGGTCGGCTTTGTCGTTGTATTGGGATTATTGCTGATCGCGATGGGAACCTACCGTTCCCCGGCGGTCGCCTTAATGCCGGATGTCACACCGAAACCGCTTCGTTCCAAGGCAAATGCCATCATCAATCTGATGGGTGCGATCGGCGGCATCATCTATCTGGCCATCGCAGCCTTTTCCTATCCGAATTCAAGGACCCAGGGTCTTGCCCACGTCGATTACCAGATCCTCTTTGTCTTTGTTTCGGCCATCATGTTTATTGCCATCGGTCTGCTCTATCTGATCATCAAGGAGCCGGAGCTGGTCGAAGAAAACAAGAAATTGGAAGCCGAACATCCGGAATGGAATCTGGCCAAGGAAGATGAATCGGGAAATGAAGCTCTGCCAAGCGATGTCAAACGTTCCTTAGGCTTCTTGCTGGCATCGATCGCTTTGTGGTTTATCGGCTATAATGGCGTGACAACATGGTTTACCACCTATGTCTCCGTTGTCATGGGACAGGGCCTGGGCGGTGCCAGTACCTGTCTGCTGGTAGCGACGGCCGGAGCGATCATTTCCTATATTCCGATCGGCAATCTCGCTTCCAAGATCGGCCGCAGAAAGACCATCATGGGCGGTATCATCCTTCTTTCTCTGATGTTTTTCTTAGGCTTTATCGAGACAAACGTCTTCAAGAACATCAACTTCCTCATGTATGTCAGCTTTGCCTTGGTCGGTCTGGCCTGGGCGGCGATCAATGTCAACTCTTTGCCGATGGTCGTCGAGATGTGCAAGGGTTCCGATATCGGCAAGTTTACCGGTTACTACTACACGGCTTCGATGGCGGCGCAGATCGTCACGCCGATCCTGGCCGGTACTTTGATGCGCCTGATCTCCTACAAGATCCTGTTCATCTATTCCGCTTTCTTTGTCTTATTATCCTTTGTGACGATGACTCAGGTCCGTCACGGCGACCAGAAGGTCGAGGCCAAGAAGGGTCTGGAAGCTTTCGAAAACATGGAAGATTAAAAACTGCAGATTCAGTGAAAAAAGTAAAACTCTGTGTCATACGATACAGAGTTTTTTATATAATATTTTAGAAAATAAAACTGTGAGGACATTATTATGAAAAAAGTCATGGTATGCGGCTGTGGTGCCCAGGGTTCTACGATCTGCCGAAAGCTCGATGAGGAGCCTTGTATCGAAGAAGTGATCTGTGCGGATTACGATCTGAATGCGGCAAAGGCCGTCTGTTCTTTGATGAAGAAGGGCACACCGGTCAAGGTGAATGCGGCGAACATCGAAGAGATCAAGGAAGCGGCAAAGGGTTGCGAACTTCTGGTCAATGTCATGCCGCTTCATTTCGGGGCGAATATGTTAAAAGCAGCCATGGACTTAGGCTGCTGCTATCAGGATCTGGCAGCTTGCGAGGATCTGCCGGAATGCAAGGATGTCGATCCATACGATCGCTGGATCGCCGGGATCACCGGTTCGGCACCGGGCGTCATGTGCGTCATGGCGAGGAAGTGCGTCAATGAACTCGACAGCTGTGACACCATCAACATGATGGTCTATGAAGGCGTGGAAGCCAAGCGTTTCCTGCCGTTCTGGTGGTCGACCGATGTCGCTTTGGCCGATATGGAAGAGGATGCCTATGCCTACAGAGATGGCAAGATCGTCCGTACCAAGCCGTTCTCACACAAGATCTGGCGCAGCTGGCCGGAAAATGATATGCGTCCGGTCATGCTTTGTGAACATGCCCATGACGAACCAGTCTATGTGGCCTTCAATGCCGATACCTATTTCAAGGGTTGTAAGAACGCCTACTTCAAGTATGGTGGTGTAGGAATCCGTTTTTCTGAGCCTTTGTACCGGGCAGGTCTTCTTTCCTGGAAGGAAGAAGAAGTGGATGGCCAGAAGGTCATTCCTCATGATCTGATCTTGAAGCACGTGCCGATGGCACCGAAACAGCCTGAGGAGATTCATGAGATCATTGAAGAGGGCGTTGTGTCCGACGGCGGTGCCTTTGTTGTTGAAGCCTATGGCAAAAAAGACGGCAAAGACGTGATGGTCGAACTTCATCTCAATGCCCCGGGTCTGGTGGAATCCTATGAAAAGGCGAAGATGTCCGGTGAGATGTATCTGACCGGTCAGGGAGCCTTCCTGTACACAAAGCTGCTGGTCAATGACATGATCTCTCAGAAGGGCCTGATCTCTTCCGATATGCTGGATGAAAAACAGGTCGAACAGTACGTGGAGTGGGCCAAGGAACTGGACATCACGTACACGATGGAAATCAAGGAAGGCGTTTTGCCAAAGGATTTGAACAACTGATATCAATCAAAAAAGAAGCCCTGCAGTGATGCAGAGCTTTTTAAACAAAAAAGATCTTAACGATCTTTTTGTAAGGAATCTTTGAAGACGTAGTATTTCTGGTATAAGAACTCCGTAATTAAGTTGATCAGCATGTTTAAGATGGTGACCAGATAGTCGTTGTAGCCAAGTGTCGAGGTCAGATAGTTGCCAAGTAATGTCGACAATGGCGTGAACACGCAATAGTAAGCAAAGACCTTCAGCATGGCGATCGGCACATTGGATGCCGACTGGAAGGTGAAGTTGCGGTTCAGTGTGAAGTTCCACAAGACCGACAGGATCAAAGAGATCAGGTAGGAAGGCCACCAGGTCAGCTTGATGACATCGTGGAGCAAGGCAAAGCTTCCTAACTGGATGAT
>CADAHV010000124.1:0-4235 GCA_902787775.1 uncultured Erysipelotrichaceae bacterium
GATAAACATCCGGCCGTTTATGATGCGCTGTTCAAGCCGGTGCTCGACCTGCTTCATCTGCCGGACACCGCGCCGGATCGCCTCCCACTCGATGCCGAGATGTCTTGCGACAGCGATCGAGCAGAGAATATTGAGCACATTAAGCTCGCCGAGCAGATGGGTTTCCATCGGATACTCCTCGCCATGGAACACTACCGTAAACTTCATCCCCGTCGGACTGTATGAAATATCTTTCGCTGTATAATCCGCCTCATGATGCAGGCCGTAGGTCGCAGTCTTCACCTTTGACTGGATCTGGTAATTGCGGATAAAGTCATTATCCACGTTGAGCACACCGAACCCGTCTTCCGGAAGCAGTTCAATCTCCTGCATCTTCTCTTTTGTGATGTTCTCCTGTGATCCGAACGTCGACAGATGCTGGGGACCGATCGAAGTGACGACGCCGTACTTCGGTTTGACAAAGTCCATCAGATAAGAGATATCCGACACCTTATCGGCGCCCATCTCGCACACAAAGACTTCATGGGTCGGCTTTAACATCTCGCGAACTGTCCTGGTGATGCCCATCGGCGTATTGTAGGATGCCGGTGTGATCAAGGTGTACATATTGTCGGCAATGATGTCGTTGATGATGTTTTTGGTCGACGTCTTGCCATAGGAACCGGTGATGCCGATCTTGATCAGTCTGCTGTCTTCCTTTAAGATCTGTCTGGCTTGAGATTCATAACGGTTCTTGATCCCCTCTTCCATCGGCATGGTGATCAAAGCCATCGGATAGACAAAGAGGTAGGACATGATGATGCATAAGACCGCCAGAATATCACAAGGAAGGACTCTTCCCAAAATGATAAACAAGGACATCAGAATGACAAAGACGATGATCTGGCGCTTGACGCGGGCCGTGACCACCAGGTCCTTGATGTAGACCTTCTTGCTTTCCTGATAGATCATATAAACCGCAAAAGCCAGGGTCAGAAATAAGACGATCAGATTGCGGTTCTGTTTTAACAGCGTACCGATCGTTAATATCAGGACAACAAAAATGAGCGTCGGCGTAAAGCGGAGGTTCTTTTTATTGAAGAGCCACTTGGAATAACGGTAAAGCTCATAATGGTTCTGCTGGAACATCTGTAAGGCCTGTTTAACATAGACAAAACTCAAGCCCAAAAAGACAGCCAGATATAATAAAAGGATTAAAAAATCACTCATAATCTCTCCTTAAAAATGCATCCAGGACCAGACAGAAGCGCTGCGGCTGATGGAAGTAGGCATAATGGTCATCGTTTTCAAAGATGACCAGGGCTGCATCAGGCATCAGCTTCTCCATCATCTTGCCTTTTTCCACAGGCGTTGCCTCATCGTTTTCGCCAAAGACCAGAAGCGTCTCGGCCTTGACGTCTTTCAGCAGGTCCTTCAGATCTTCATTGACGATCTTGACGAAGGTCTGGCGCATGACACCGCTGGAATTGCGGTAATCCTCGCTGCCGGCGTTCTTCATCAGCTCCTCTTTATATTTTTCAAAAGGCTTCAAAGAAAGGATCTTCTTGCCTAACTTGTAGGTATATGTCCTGGCATAGTAATCAATGCCTCTTTTATCCCGTATGCCGGCCGCCCCGGTCAGCACCATGCGGTGAACCGGATAATGAACGGCATACTGTATGGCAATGCGGCAGCCAAAAGAATGGCCGATGATGATCGGATCTTCGATCTGCATCGTTTCGCAAAAATGTCTTAAAAACTGACAATAGTCAAAAGAGCCCCAGGCTTCCTTGGGATCACCCGATTTGCCAAAGCCCGGCATATCCAGATTGTAGACAATAAAATGGCTCTTCAGGAATTCTCCGATAAAAGCCATCATTTCCGTATTCTGTCCCCATCCATGAAGCAGGATGACCGGTTTTCCCTTGTCACCGTAAGACTCATAATGGAGATCGATGTCGTCGATCTGTATCTGACTCATGACTCAATTATACTCTTTTCTTTCTGGATGTCCTTATCCTTGACAGCTTCTTTCTTCTTTTTCTTCGGCGCCTTTTTCATCTTGCGGGAAGAATAGATACGAAAGACTACGCCGTCATTGAGGTTTTCACCGGTGATATTGTAGCCATAAGTCTCGACGACCTTCTTGACGATCGAAAGGCCAAGGCCGAACTTGCCCTTATTGCCCTTTTCATATGGTTTGAATAATTTATCCAGACGGTCGCTTTCGATGTTTTCGCCGTCGTTATAGACTTCCAGAAGATTATTCTCCAAAGTGATGACGATCTTGTGTTTGGCGTAGCGCAAAGCGTTGTCCAAAAGGTTTTCGATGACCACGCGCCAAGGTTCCTCATCGCCATGGAACAAGACCTTTTCATCGAGTTCCGTGATGATCTTGACGTCATTGCGGATGACCGAAGCGGCCAGGATGGCTTTCTGGATCAACGGCGCCATCTCCAAATTCAAAATACCCTCGTTATTATCGACCAGATAGCCCATCTTGTTGTAGGTGATCAGGGAGTAAACCTTCTTTTCCAGACGGTCGGCATTTTCGATGATGACATCGACGCTCTTCTCCAAAGTATCGTAAGGATAGATGCCGTCCTTGATCGATTCGGAATAAGACTTGATGGTGGCAATCGGCGTCTTCAAATCATGGGAGATGTTTTGGATCATCTCGTCGCGGATGTGCTGCTGCTCGGAAAGCTCCTGATTCATTGAGACCAGGGCTTCCGCCACTTCACCGATCTCATCGTAACGGTTGACGTTTAAGGTCGCCTTCTCCCCTGCCTTGATCTTATTGATATAGGAGATGATCTGATCCAAAGGCCGTATCAGAGAAAAGACCCAGATGACGATCAGACCGATCAGGGCAAAAAAGACGTAGAACGTGATATTGATGATCGAATTGGACAGCGCACTGCGGAATTCGTCACGGAAATTGTTTTTGACGATGGAGATCAGACGGTTCTCATTGTTGTCGCCGAAAGAGATGATCGAATAGACGATCGTCATATTGCCGCTTTCAAAGCTCGAATCGATCTTGCCGCCTTCCGGATCCGGATCGATCTGTCTTAAAATCAGTTCATACTGATCGGAAACCGAATTGAGATAGCGTCCGGACTGCGTGTTGTAGACAAAATGCAGGACATTGGATTCCGAAGAAAAACTTCTGGTCTCCAGATACTCGTTTTGCGAACGATGAATAAAGACATACATCTGCGAATTGACGAAAGCGTCAATGTTTCGGTTGAGAAAGGTAAATACAAAAAACAGCAAAAACGCACCGGTAAAGAATACGATGGTGAGAAATTGCTGAATCAGAGTAAAGTTGCTTAGCCAGATCCTTAAACGTTTCATCCGAGCCTGTAACCAAAACCGTAGATCGTCTGGATATTCATATCCGGCATCTTCTTGCGAAGCCTTCTCAACGTATCATCGACGACCCGATCGGAACCGTAGTAGTTTTCATCCCAGACCTTCTCCAGGATCTGTTCGCGCAGAAAAGCGGTTCCTCTGTTTTTGACAAACAGCATCAATAAATCAAATTCTTTGGTCGTTAATTCGATCTGTTCCTTACCCTTTGTCACGCTGCGCTGATTCTCGTCGATCTCGTAGCCGTTGATCTCGATGCGGTCATCTTCCTTATAGACCCGGCGGATGATGTTGTTGACCCTTAAGACCAGTTCCTTTGGCGAAAACGGCTTGGTGATATAGTCATCCGAGCCCTTTTCCAAACCGATGATGCGGTCAAATTCCTTATCGCGGGCCGACATGAAAACCACCGGAATATTGGCATTCTTATTCTTGATGATCTCAATCAGATCAAAGCCCGACTTGTCATCCAGCATGATATCCAGGATCCACAGATCGCAATAATCATCGATGTGGGAATATGCTGCATCAAAAGTCAGATAGGAATTGACGATATAGCCTTCCTTCTCCAGATAAGACTTGACCAGTTCATTGAGGTCCTTTTCATCTTCGACGATGTTGATGATCTTTTTCATACCCCCATTATAAAACAAAAGGGGTTATGCTGCATAACCCCTTGTTTGGTGAATGATTGTTTACTGATTGGCCTCAACTACCGTCACATTGACACTGGAATGATCCAAAGCCAAGGTGACAAACGGATTGTTGGACAATTGCGCAGTCAGCGGAAGCGTGTAGGTACCCGGCTCTTCCGGCATCTCGAAGAAGACTTCGATATCGGAAGATGTGATGGCCGCCACGTTGTTGGCCGAACCGGAAAC
>CADAHV010000125.1:0-6621 GCA_902787775.1 uncultured Erysipelotrichaceae bacterium
GAATCTACCTTATGTGATGTCCCAATCCGACACGTATTCCTGCGTTAAAGGAGAGAGTTATAAGTAAAGGTGGTACCGCGCAGCAGCGCCCTTGTCTATCACCTTTTTATTTTTTTGGAGGTAATTATGATCGACATTAAACTTATCAGAGAAAATCCTGAACTGGTCAAAGAAAATATCCGCAAGAAATTCCAGGATGAGAAACTGGTTCTGGTCGATGAAGTTAAGGCACTGGATGAAGAGTATCGTGCCCTTCGTACCAAAGCCGATGAACTCAGAAGCCAGCGCAACAGTGCGTCCAAGCAGATCGGTGCTCTCATGTCACAGGGCAAGAGAGAGGAAGCGGAAGAAGTAAAAGCCAACGTCAAGAAGATCGGCGAAGAGATCGAAGAATGTGAAAAGAAGGAACCGGAACTGGAAGCACAGATCCGCGAGAGGATGTTAGTCATTCCGAATATCATCGACGCATCTGTCCCGATCGGCAAAGATGATTCCGAAAACGTGGAGATCGAACAGTTCGGTACCAAGAGAACTTTTGATTATGAGATCCCTTACCACACCGAGATCATGGAAAGCTTTGAAGGAATTGATCTGGATTCTGCCAGAAAGACATCCGGCAACGGCTTCTATTATCTGACCGGTGACATCGCCAGATTACATTCTGCCATCCTGGCATATGCCAGAGATTACATGGTCAACAAAGGCTTCACCTATTGCATTCCGCCTTTCATGATCCGTTCGGAAGTTGTTACCGGCGTTATGTCGTTCAAGGAAATGGAAAACATGATGTACAAGATTGAAGGTGAAGACCTCTATCTGATCGGTACATCCGAACATTCCATGATCGGCCGCTTCATCGATACGATCAACGATGAGTCCAAACTGCCGATGACTCTCACCTCCTACTCTCCTTGTTTCCGTAAGGAAGTCGGTGCGCACGGCATCGAAGAGAGAGGTGTCTACCGTATTCACCAGTTTCATCTGTAAGCCGGAAGAATCCATGGATTGGTACAACAAGATGTGGAAGTATTCCGTCGACCTCTTCTTATCGATGAATATTCCGGTAAGAACACTGGAATGCTGCTCAGGCGACCTGGCTGATCTGAAGGTCAAATCCTGTGACGTCGAGGCTTGGTCTCCGCGTCAGCAGAAGTACTTCGAAGTATGTTCCTGCTCGAACCTCGGCGATGCACAGTCCAGAAGACTGAAGATCAGAGTCAAGGGTGAAAACGGCAACTATCTGCCGCATACCTTAAACAATACGGTTGTTGCCCCACCGAGAATGCTGATCGCTTTCCTGGAAAACAACTACAACGAAGACGGTTCAGTTGATATCCCGGAAGTTTTACAGCCATATATGGGCGGCCAGAAGAAGATCGTCAGAAAGTAATATAACAAGAGTGTTTCACGTGAAACACTCTTTTTTAGCTGAAACAGAAATTGAAACAGTTCCCCTGCTTTTCAAAATGTTTCACGTGAAACATTATTACGGTAGAATAAAACTATGAAAGCAGTCATTTTTGATTATAATGGTACCCTGTTCTTTGATTCCGACATCAACGAGATCGCCTGGCGGCAGACGATTGAAGAACTGTCACAAGGAAGCATCGACTTTGATGAAGTCTATCCGCAGTATAAAAGCGTCCGGAATTATCTCTTTATCGAGGCGATGTTTAAAAAACTGGGCAAACCGCTGAATGAAGACGAGATCCTCTGGTGGGCCAAACGCAAAGAAACCAGATACTATCACAGCTATTGCCGTGAACACCACAGAGATCAACTGGCGCCGGGCGCAGCGGATTTGTTGGACTATTTAAAAGAAAAGAAGATCCCGATCAATCTCTGTACTGCCTCATTGATTGAAAATGTCAATTTCTATTTTGATTACCTGAAGCTGGGAAATTGGTTTGATCAAGACAAGATCGCCTACGATGATGGTACTTTCTATGACAAAGTTTCCATGTATAAAGCTGCTGCCAAGCGCATTGGCTGTGACATCTCCGAGTGTCTGGTCTTTGAAGATTCCCCCGGATCGATCGCCCAGGCGATCAAAGCCGGCTGCAGAAACGTGGTGGTGATCGGAAAGAATGAAGTTCCCGCTTCTGAAGAGATCCTCGCTCAGATTGATGATTTCCGTTTCTTCGACCGTACTATATTAAATAAGGAATGAAAAAACTAATACCTTTTATCTATGTAGCCATGATGTATGTGACAGCCCTGTCCTTAGGGACGCTGATCCATCCCGGCTACCTGGCTTATTTTCTGGTTGTTTTATTGATCATGGCAGTTGCCAATATGATCAATGCTTTTCGTCTGAACAACGAAGATAATTTAAAAGAGATGAAGACGGCAATGGCAGTCTGCACCTTCGGTCCGATCCCCTTCTATCTTTTCGTCTTATACTTCTTTGCGGCGGTTGCCTCGATTACCAACGACATCAACAGCGCAGCGATGCTGGCGGTGGCAACGATCAGTTTTATTCAGATCTCCTGCGCCATGTACACGTTCTTCTATGTGAGGAAAAAGAAACTGCCGATCATCCATCTGGTCCTGCCCTTTGTCATGGTGGTCAATGTCATTCAAATGATCTGGCTGCTGATCCGCTATCGAAACAGCGAAGATTGAAAGAAAAGATCGTTTAAGCTAAAATAAGGATGGTACAACACTCATGTTTCTAACTTGGTCAGGTGCGGAAGCAAGCAGCCATACGAACCTCTGTTTGTGTGTACCATTTTTCTTATGAAAAACACATATATGGAAATTGCCTATAAGGAGGCAGTCAAAGCGTTCAAGGAAGATGAAGTCCCGATCGGCTGTGTCATCATCAAAGACGGGGAAGTCATTGCTAAGGCACACAATAAAAAAGTAAAGAAAAATTGTGCTGTCTTTCATGCGGAGATCGAATGCCTGATCAAGGCAACTAAGAAACTGGATAACTGGAACCTGAAAGGCTGCGAACTTTATGTCACGCTGGAGCCGTGCATGATGTGCATGGGTGCCATCGTCAATTCCCGTATTGATAAAGTATACTTCGGATGCAAGGATCCCAAAGGCGGCGCCCTTGTTTCCAATATCCGCTTCAAACGGATCAAAAACCTGAACCACTACCCGGAATACAAAGGCGGGATCATGGAAAAAGAATGTTCGCAGATCCTGAAGGATTTCTTCAAAAATAAGCGTTAATTTATTTCCCAGGCAAATATAAAACACGATAAATAAAGGTCCGCAAGGACTTTTTCTCTTAGGAAAACAAAAGAGGAATCCTTGAGGTATAATGAAGGTATGGCGTATCAGGTACTTTACAGAACATACAGACCGGCGAAGTTTTCAGAAGTCGTCGGACAGGAATATATCGTTAAAACATTAGTCAATGCGATCCGCATCAACAAGATCGCCCATGCCTATCTTTTTGCCGGACCAAGAGGTACCGGTAAGACGAGCGTCGCCAAGCTTTTTGCCAAAGCGATCAATTGTCCGAATTTCAAGGATGAAGCCTGCGACAACTGTCCTAACTGCAAAGCCTACCTGGAGGGCAACCATCCGGACATCATCGAACTGGATGCCGCCAGCAACAACGGCGTCGACGACATTCGTGAGATCATCGAACAGGTACCCTATGCCCCGTTATTAGGCAAATATAAAGTCTACATCATCGATGAAGTTCATATGCTGACGACCCAGGCCTTCAACGCGCTTTTAAAGACCCTGGAAGAACCGCCGGCACATGTCATCTTTATTCTGGCGACGACCGATCCGCAAAAGGTCATCCCGACCGTCCTTTCAAGATGCCAGCGCTACAACTTCTCCAAGATCTCTCCTTATGAGATCAAAAAAAGACTCATGGAAGTTCTGGAAAAAGAAGGCATCCCTTACGACGAGAAGGCAGCAGCCGAACTGGCAAGAATGGCAGAAGGCGGCATGCGAGATGCCCTCTCCCTTCTGGAACAGTGTCTGTCTTACGATCCAAGCGAACTGAAACTGGAAGACGTGGAACACATCTTCGGTCTGACCTCCGTGGAAGAAGAAGTCGATCTCTATCTGAAGATCCACGATCAGAAAGTCTCGGAAGTCATCAGCAAGCTGCGCGACATGTATGCCGCCGGCATCGACACCAAGAGACTGGCTGTCGATCTTCTGGAACTCGTCAAGGATGTTCTGATCTATTCCGATCAGGCGAATGAAAAACTGCTGACCCGCTTGAATGCGGCTGAGGCACAAAGGATCATCAATGCCGTTCCTATGGAGACCCTCTTCAAAGATGTCAGCGAACTGGAACATCTTGTTTCCCGGGAAAAACAAAGCCAGAGCTTCATGATCTATCTTGAGCTGTGTCTGATCAAGATGTCCGAAAGCGAAATAAGAAGACAGGTCAAGATGCCTGCACCGGTCGTTGTTGAAAAAGAAGAAGTAAAAGCGACAGAGGCGCCGAAAGAAGAAGTAGCTGAGACAACAGTTGAAGCGCCGGCTGAAAGTGAAACAGTAAAAGAAACGAAGCCGGATACAGCAGAGACAGCAGAAATTCAAGAAGAAGTCAAAGAAGAAGAAAAACCGGATCCGAAGATGCAGCTCATCGAAACGGATATGGACTTCCTCTTGTCCTTGTTGCTCAGTGCCAATAAAGACCAGAAGATCGCCGACCAGATCATCTACAACAAGCTTGAACTCTATGCCTATGAAGCGGAAGAAAGAAAGTTCTACCAGCTTCTGAAAGGTACTGAGCTGTTTGCCTCCTGCAAGGATGCGATCATCATCAGCGGCACCCACAGCCAGGCGGCGCAGATCAACACCAGAGGTGCCAACGAAGATCTTTACCGTTTTGTGAATAAAGAATTCGGCATCGACAAGATGTTGTTTGCGATCGACCCGGATCAGAAGAAAGAACTGATCGAGGCTTACAAGCGCACGCCGAAAGAAATGCGCGGACGGGAAGTCTACGTTGAAAAATACAATATCGAAGAACCAAGAGAAAAAACACCGGAAGAGAAACTGAAAGACCTCTTCGGTGATGCCTTGAAAGTAGAGGAATAATATGGATATCAATAAATTAATGCAGCAGGCACAAGCCATGCAGAAGCAGCTTGAAAAAGCAAACGAACAGATCAATATTTTAAATCCGGAAGACGTCGAGATGATTGAGGATCTTGTGATGATCGCGGTCAACGACGCCATTGCCAAAGCAGACAATTTAAAGAAAGAAAGATTCGGCTCTATGGCATCTGCCATGGGCTTACCGATGAAATAGGATCTTACCGATGAAATAGGATGTATCCGAAACGATTTGAACAGCTGGTTGCGGCATTCGAAAAGTTACCGGGCGTTGGCAGCAAGACTGCCCAGCGCTATGCTTTTACCATGCTTGAAAAAGACAGCGAACAGATCGATGAGATGGTGGAAGCCTTAAAAGGGATGCGTCAGATCAAACACTGCCGCATCTGCGGTTTTTTAAGTGACGAAGATGAATGCATCTTCTGCAAAGACAAGACCCGCAGTCGTTCAACACTGATGGTCGTTGCCTATCCGCAGGATGTAGCGGCCATTGAAAAGACCGGTTCCTATAAAGGAATGTACCACGTCTTAGGCGGACTGATCTCTTCTTCCAAAGGAATCTATCCGGAAGACATCAATATTGAAAAACTCTTAAACAGGATCGATGATTCGATCAAGGAAGTCATCGTTGCCACCTCCCCTACGATGGACGGCGAGATGACAGCCTTATATCTTGATAAAGTCTTAAAAGAAAAAGGAGTGCTGGTCACCAGACTGGCACACGGCCTGCCGATGGGTGCTTCTTTGGATTATGCAGATGATCTGACGCTGATCAAGGCGCTGGACAACAGAAGGAAGATCGAAAATGAGTAAACTGCTTACTGTATATGATGATGTCGATCCGCTCAATAACGTCGTCAGCGCTTTGACGATGAAAGTGGATGAGATCTTCTTTGTCTACCATCATGACATTCCCAAAAAAGCGGTCGCTTCGATCAGGGAAGTGATCGGCAAATATGATCCCGAGACAAAGATCAACTTCATCAAACTGATCGACGATGAATACCAGTTGAAACAGATCCTGGAAGAAAACAGAGATCTGCTGATCGATATCGGCGGTGCCAAGTACCTCTCTTTGTTTCTGTTTGAGATGGTGGCGGGAAAAGACAACAAGCTGCTGTATTACGACGATGATGAAGGCTGCATCAAGGACTATCGGTCCCACACCATCATCACCAAAAAGGTCTTCAAACTGGAGATCGAAGACGTCCTCAATCTGGGCGGCGGCAAGATCTTAAGCTACATGCATAAATCGGTTACCGACCGGGAAACAAAGAATGCGGTTGTCTCTTTGGTGGAAAGAAACATGGAAAACTACGCCAGCTTCACCCGCTACATCACCAAGGTCAACTCCATCGTCAACAGCTGCCGGTACCTGGGCGCAAACACCTACCAGCTGGATGAGCACGACCGCAACAACATCATGACCGACATGGTCTATAAGAATTCACCCGAACTGTTTACCATTGACGAGAAAAACCGTCTCAAATTCAGAAACAAAAAATTCAGAGAGATGGTCGAAGTATCCGGTGCCTTCCTGGAAAACTATCTCTATATCAAACTGACGGAATCGGG
>CADAHV010000126.1:0-4173 GCA_902787775.1 uncultured Erysipelotrichaceae bacterium
GGCCGCTTCTTCCTCTGCCCTGCGAATCCGTTCCCTCTTGATCAGTTCGACTAAACCGATGGAAGAAAACAGTAAAAGAATTGACAATGCAACGATCCCAATGATCTTTTTCGTTTTCTTTTTCATATTTTCTATATTTATCCCTTATTTCTATTTTATACCAGTTATAGTACTGTTTTCGCTTTTCCCAATAAAAAAGATGATGTCACTAGGACATCATCATCTTTGAATCAATACCGAAATCGGATTCAAGGAACTGGGATTCGTAAAGCTTCTTGTAGATCCCCTTTTCATCCTTGATCAGTTCATTGTGAGTGCCGGATTCTCTGATCTTGCCGTTGGCAACGACCAGGATCTGATCGGCATTCTTAATGGTTGATAAACGATGGGCAACAACGATTGTGGTACGGCCCTTCTTCAACGTATTCAAAGCTTCCTGAATCAGTGCTTCGGTCGTATTATCCAGGGCGCTGGTCGCTTCATCCAGAATAAGTATGGAAGGATTCTTTAAAAAGACTCTGGCAATCGAGAGACGCTGTTTCTGGCCACCGGATAAACGGACACCGCGTTCACCGATCTGGGTGTCGAAGCCAGCCGGCAGGGACATGATGTAATCGTAGATATTGGCCTTCTTTGCCGCCTCTACGATTTCTTCAAAGCTCGCATCATTTCTGCCGTATGCGATATTATCGGCAAAACTTCCGGAGAATAAGAAGACATCCTGCTGGACGATACCGATGTTTTCTCTTAAGGATTCCATCGTAATATCTTCGATGTCAGTGCCGTCGATACTGATGACGCCGGCATCCGGATGATAGAACTTCGGAAGCAGATGACAGATCGTCGTCTTGCCACCACCTGAAGGACCAACTAAGGCAACGGTCTTGCCCTGCGGCACTACAAAGCTGATGTGATCCAATACTTCTCTGTCTTCATCGTGGTTGTAGGAGAAACTGACATTATCGAAACGGATATCGCCATGGACTTTCTCAAGAGTGATCGCCTCTTTCTTGTCTTCCTCGATCGGTAAATCCAGAATCTCACAGAAGCGCTCAAAACCTGTCACACCTTCATCAAACTGTTCCATCCACTGGACCAGCTGCAGAATCGGCGAAGTAAACATATTGACCGAAACGATAAAGGTCGAATAATCACCAAAGGTGATCTGTCCGTTGTAAAGAAAGATTCCTCCGGAGATCAACACCACCACGTTGAAGATATCGGTGACAAAGACCGTTGAGGCGTGTTGGATGGCCATCGTGAAGTACTGTCCCCTCTTGGCTTCCACAAAGGCCTTGTTGCCGGTCTCAAACTTCTCGATCTCCTTATCGGCGTTGTTGAAGGCCTTGGTGATGCGGATACCCGAGATGGAGGAGTTGACATCGCCGTTGATCTTGGACAAAGACCGTCTGGCTTTTCTCGAAGATTCCAGGTGTTTCTTACGGACGATGACCGTGATGATCACCAGTAATGGAGAACAGGCAAAGACGATCAGCGCCAGCGTGATGTTGATACTGGAAAGATAAAACAGCGAGAAGATCAAAGAGAAGGAAGTCATCACCAGGGTTTCCGGACCGTGGTGGGCAAGTTCCGAAATCTCCTGTAAATCATTGGTGATACGGGACATGATCTGGCCGGTCTCATTGTTGTCAAAGTACGAGAACGGCAGCTTCTCCAATTTGGAGAAGATCTCCTTTCGCATATCGGCCTGCATATGGGTACCGACCATATGACCGAAGTAGTCGACTGAATACTTCATCAGCATCTTCAGCACATACGCCACTAACAATACCCCGCCAAAGATGAGGATCAGATTGAATTTCCGATTGGGAATTAAATCATTCAACATGTACCTGGTCAAAATCGGATACAAAACAGCCACAGCGGAATTGCCTAAGGCACAGCTCATATCCAACGCAAAGGTCTTTAAATAGGGTTTGTAATAAGAAATGAATCGTTTAAACATACAAGAAAGATTTTAACATACGAAGGTCTAAAAAACCTGTAATTTGCTTAAGAAAACCCGCTGTTAACGGGCTTTTGATGATATTTGATTATTTGACAACGTGGAAGTTTTCCTGACGTCCGGCAAGGAAGTAAACTTTGCCGTCTTTTAAGAGGATATCCGATTCCATCGCCATCCGGATATCGCAGCCATAGGTCTTGGAATAGACTGTGGCATTGAGTTCCAGAGAATAGGCCGTATTGTCGTGGAGCGGATAATCACCGCTTCCTTCCACCCCTTCCTGGTGATCCCAGAGACCAATCGTCGGGCCGGCCGCATGGCCATGGAAGCCTAACGGATGGGTATAGATACAAGGACGGATGCCTTCCTCTTTCGCCTGCTCGATCGAAGCTTTCAAGATCTCGTTGCCGCTTCTTCCCAGGATCATGTTTTCAACCACGATGTCCTGTAAGCGGTTGGTGACCTTCATCGCTTCCTTGAGATCGTCTGGCACATCCAGCTCATCTGCCTTTAAGATGTAGCAGAGCTCTTGGGTATCCGTGCACAGATTGAGGTAGCGGAAGCCGACATCGCAGTGCAGCATATCCCCCGGCATGATGATCTCATCACCTTCGTAATGTTCCTTGCCGTTGCGGGTAATCGAGACTTCATAGTCAAACCAAGGTTCAAGACCCAGGTCGGTGGTCTTCTGCATCATCCAGTATTTGACATCATCCGCCGAGGTGACACCCGGATGGATGACCTTATTGGAATAAGCTTCAGCGATCATTGTATGAGCGATCTGGACGATGTCGTTGTAGGCGACCATCTCTTCTTCGCTTCGAGTTTCCAGCCAGCCGACGACATTATTTTCCGCAGAGACGATCTTGGCCTTTTCTTCTTCATCCAGTTCCTTGACAAAGTCTCTGTACAAAGAATAAGACAGACCATCGGCATAGGCGAAGTCATCGGAGAAGTTGAGACCGATCTTATTCACCTTCCAGGATTTGATCGTATCCGCCAGCGTCTTCATCTGGGAGATCGACTGGTCGTTCCAGAGCTGTTTGTAGTTGTCCATCGGATAGCGGGTCACCGAATAACGGGAGACCGAACCATCCTTGTTGAGACGGAAAACCATGATCGTCAGTCTTCTGGCTGTGATCTGATTGTAGGTCGTTAAGGTCCAGAAGATCGGATCTTCATTGTATTCATTATTGATGAGCACCCAGCAGTCGATTCCCGCTTCCTTCATCACCTGCGGTAATATGCTGTCCAGACGCTTTACCAGCCACTTGTCGAGAAGTTTTTCTCTCTGGCGGTAATTCAAGATCTTGGAACGAAGTGAATCGGTGCTTGGGATGTCTTTGACCAGAAATTCCTGATTCGAGATCATAGACCTCCTAAATGACGAAATCGCCATGTTCCATGATGGTCACTTCTTTGCCGTCATGGGTCGTACCGACAACCTTGATGTCATCCGTACCGATCATGAAGTCGTTATGAGAAACGGAGAAATTGACGCCGCGGGCAATCAGTTCTTCCTTGCTCATGGATGTACCGTTCTTGACACAATCCGGGAAGCTTGAACCAAAGGCCAAATGGCAGGCCGCATTCTCATCGATCAAGCCATTGTAGAAGATTCTGCCCATCTGACGGATCGGTGACTTCTTGGATACTAAGGCAACTTCGCCCAGCTGTCTGGTCGTCTCATCTCTGAATAATGCTTCTCTTAAGAATTCGACACCGGAAGAGGCGTTGCAGTCGACCGCCTTGCCGTCTTTGAAGGTAATCGAGAAATCGGTGACCAGCTTGCCCGAAATAAATAACGGGAAGGAAGCATACGCGATACCGTTGACGCTGCGGAAATCCGGATCGGTAAAGACTTCTTCGGTCGGCATATTGGCGACGTACGGGGCATTGACATTCTGTGAGCCCATTTCGCCGGCCGAATTCCAGGTGTGATCTTCGACAAGATCCATCGTCAGATCGGTGCCTAATTCGGAAGTGATATGTAAAGATTTGAAATTGTAATCGTTGAGTTTCTTGGAACGAACGGAAAGTTCTTCGCAGTGTTTCTTCCAGTTTTCCACAGGATCGGTATCTTCGTCGACACGCATCATCTTGCAGATGGCATCTTCCAGATTCTTATAGGCAGTTTCATCATCGCATTCCGGATAGACTTTTCTAGCCCACTCCAAAGAAGGATAGACGGTGCCTGTCCACTTTAA
>CADAHV010000127.1:0-5676 GCA_902787775.1 uncultured Erysipelotrichaceae bacterium
GCGGTTGATGGCTGGCCCATACAGAGCTTTGCGAGTTTTGTGTATTCGCCTTCTGTTTTAAGCTCAATTCCATGTTTTTCCGAAAGATAGACATAGATCATGGATTTTCCTTTGATCCGCCCTCTTTGTGTGTAGATCCTAAAAACGCCGGAGTCCTCGTTTATAAAGGTGTCCAATGAGATGCTGTTTTCGGTTTCCTTAAGTTCAACAAAGAACAGCCCCGACTTTACTGGGTTTGTCTTGTCACCGGTTTTCATACCTTCGATATGTACACAGTGTGAGATGGTGTCCATCATTTCCCTTTTTGTAGCAATCATGACAGGGTAATTATGGTCTTTGGCGTCGTCAGCAATTCTTTTGAGCAACTTTATATCATAAACCGGCAAATAGATTGCTCGGACTCTGTTTGGAGTGTAGTTTGCCGGGAAGAGACTGATGCCCTTGCTGAGAGAAAACCTTGGATCTTCGTTAAATAGGGCAAGCTCTTCTTTGCGGTAGTCTTCCAGAGAATAGGTTGTAATATAGTCGAGCATCTGAATCCCCAGATCTGAATCACTGATGGAATAGATCCGGTCGAAGTTCTTGCAGGTACAATCGAGAATATCGTATTGTCTGGCGTCGCTCTCCATTTTTGACATGTCGTTGTTTTTTCGGATGATGCCGTTTTTATTGCCCATCGCCTCTGAATAAGTGTGGGATGACACGATTCCGATCGTCACGGCGGCAGCTTTATGCTTGTAACCATCAGGGACATCGTCAATTTCAAATATTGTACGGTAAATGTTTGTCGCGGTTTTGCAGTTAGCTTCAAGCTTTTCGAGAAGTCTTGAGGTTTCTTCAGACGGCAAATACATTCTTTTATTGTCGCCGTAACGTAGGACAAAGTTTACAAGCAAGGTTGTGTCGGAAAGAAAGATGCCGTTCCAGTTGACCGACTTTATGGAGTCCGTGTAATTTTCCCCGTGAAGAGTGAAAAACTCCATCACTTCCTTTTTTGAGTAATATGCGCCTTCTTTTATGAACCTTCTGAGAGCTTCCATTTTCTTATCGACAGAAAGCGTTTCGAATTGGGGATCTCCGTAGAGAGGATCAAAAGGCTGTGCATCTAGCCCGATCCTTCTTGGCGAAAGATTGTATAGGAGGTAACCCAGAGAAGGCTTTTCGAAGCAAAAGCAGCGGACGCCGGCGCGAAGATACAGGGATGCCACTTTTGCCGCTGTCAGATGAGGCCAGAGAAGTTTTGAGACTTTTGTAGTGTTGAATGGAGGCTTCTCTCCAGCATCGATTCGATCAATACCAGGTTTCTCATGATCCTTATAGAAAGCGATGCCGGCTGGCGACAAGGCGACCATCGTCGCTGTCTGACCCGCTTGCCGCTTTTTACCATCTGCCTCTATCTCGCGGAAAACAAACCCCTCTGTTTTCCTCTCCTCTAAGATTTTCTTCGTCAAGCGGTCGAAACTCTCGCTTCCCCGTTTGCCTAACGTTTTGATGAAGTCGTCTTTATAGCATGGGCCGTAATAATACAGAAACCTCAAAGCATCAAGGGTGGTGCCTCTCATAATACTTCTCTTCGTTTTATATACCCTTTTCGGATTCTCGCTCATGGTCCTCCTTTCTTGTAGATAAACTTTGAACGCCACCACTCCCTTCACCGTTCCTGCTGAAGCAGGAACCGTTCCGTTCGGGCTTCGATGATATCGATCACAAGTGATCTCTATCATCTTCGGTCTATCGTAGTGAGCGAAAGAAATAGAATATGGACGGTTTAACATTCAAAAAAGCCTTTGTTTATCGTCCTTTCAAGCGTGAAAAACCGCAAAAATGTGACTCAATGTGTACAAAAGCAACAAATTAACGGTTTCTCAAAAAAGAAAGGGATCGATTTTTTGAAAGAAATTCCTTTTCTAAAGCATTTCTTTTACTTTCTTCAACGATCAAAATTGACGATCCCCGTTCTTCTTTGCAGCCAACGTATTCGATGGAATTGACGTTGCAGATCAGAGATGAATAGGAGTCATCAAGAGACAGTTCAGAAACGATCGTGTTGATGATGTTCCTGGAATCTATGTTGTCGATGTCGGGAACAACCGAACTGGATTGCTTCTCCAGACACCTTCTGTAAAGGCAGAAGGAGAATGGTTTTTTAATTGAAAACGCAAGGTCGAAATCGTTATCTTCCTTGAACTTTTCCACAGCTGTTGCAACCAGCGTTTTGAGAATATGCTCCTGCATCTTATTGGCATAGTTCCTGTTGCTTCCAAGATTTACCGGAGTATCAATCAGCAAAGCCTTGTATTTTTCCGAAAAGAAAACCTCACAGGGGAGAGAGGCAAGACTTTCGTCTGGCACCTCTCTTCTTGAGGTCGGAAGATCATGCAATCTTTCCTGTTTGGCATTGCATAGTTGAAGATAAAGATAAAGGAAGCTGTTCTCCAAATCATCCAACAGCGATAAGTTTCGCATGAGGCGGACTTTTGTATCATTGGGATCGACATCTCTTTCGAGCTTTTCCAAGATTTCATCAACGGCTTTCATCAAATTATCTTTCGTGATGTCCGATCTGTTGGCGAATGTCTTTTCAAGAATTCTAGTCATGATACGGGTCGTCCTTCCATCGGATATCTTTCTTTCGCGTCTCAATGACCCTATAGTGTCTGGGGCTTGTCGGATCCATAGTAACAATATGGCTAAAGCCGATGTAAGGGACCCTGAACGCATATTCCGGATCATCAAGAATACAGATCCTTCTGATTCCGTCTTTTGCGTGGTTCGACTGAATCTTTGGAAGAACTCTCAGGAGTTCCGTCCTCGTCGATTCATAGCCTTTGGCAATATAGGTTATTTCATAGAGAAGAGATGGTATTTCCTTTCCGTTTGGACTTTCTTCCGCAGTATATGGAGGAGTCGCAAAAGCAACGACCCACGGTGATTCGCAGATTGCAAAGTCAATCGAATCCGGCATCATGTCTGCAACCAGCCACAAGGCTTTAGACAGGGGTCTGTTCACATCGCTGCATTTGTCATCCATGCCGATCAGACGGTTGTACTCGTCCGTCGTCTCTCCATAGGCTTCATAGTTGTTTCTTCTTCTGAGAAATCTATCTCCGGTCAGCTTGATATACTCACCGACGGTCATTGTCCAGCCATCGGATGACATCAGTATGGCTTGATTTCTTTGCAGCGCGAACAGGACTTCATCTATAGATTCCATGGTCTGACCAAAATAGCGGGAGATCATGATTCTCAACTGTTCGGTTTTAAGAAGCGGAGCGGTTCTGGTGACGTGCTTTACAAAGTCCTCATACTCTTCATAGTTTTCTATCATAAGTACCATGCCTCCTGAGAACTTTCAGATACATCAAACAGATCGTCAAGATCTTCTGCATCCGGATACAGTTCCTGCAGTCGTTCCTGTTCCTCTTTCTGTTTCTTGATGCCGACATATCTTTCAAGAGTCTCTTTATCGGTAAAGGTCAGCAGTTTCTCTGTTTCGGTTGGAGTCATCATCAGATACATTCTTGTTTCACCGGCCAGAAGCAAACCCTGTCCTGCTCTGAACTTTGTAACATTGCTGGCTTCACTGTCCGAAAGGTCGATCATGTCTTGAACGATCTGCGCATCTTTTTCTTTCATGGTCATGAAAATCTTGGTAGCACAGTTATTCAAAACTGCGAGACCGTATTTTCCTCCCTCATAGGCAAGGATATCCGATAACTGCTGAGAAGCGATGACCATAGCGGTGCTGTAGGCTCTAAGAAGCTTGCTCGATGCCATCAAACGGTTGGCAGCAATCGGGTTCATCAGGAGTTTCCAGGCTTCATCAATGATGAAGAACTTGTTCTTTATCCTGTTTTCCATGCACTTTGAAGTAATGAAGTCCATGGCCATGAAGATCGAAAGACCAAGCATATCTTCTGAGTTATGCTGTAAACCAATGACAACGAAGTTGTTGTTGATGTCGACGTTCGTTTGCCCGTTGAAATGTTCACCGTTTCCTTTGGTAAGAAGCTTGATCGTTTTGGCCAGTCTTACAGTGTCGGGTTTGGCTTCAAGTTCGTTCACCAGATCGGAAATGATCGGCATCTTCTTATAGTGAGTATGTTTCTCATCTGCCCACAACGATTCATTGGAAGATGTGATGCCCTTCTTCTGATAAGTAGAGATAATTGCCTCCTCCAGATCGAACCTTTCGGTAGAAGAGATCGTCGGAATGTGCAAAGCAAAGAAATCCGACAAGGTTGAGACTTTCCTGATCAGATAGGATTCCGCAACCCCTTCATCTCCATCGATATAGGCCATCTTATCCCTTGAGGATTCGTCTGCCGGGAAGATCTCCATAATGTTGATACGATCAGGAGATCCTGCACCGATATCAATGAACTGGCCGCCGATCGCCGCTGTCAATCTCTTATATTCATCCTGTTTCTCCGGTGCGATGATATACACCGGCATGTTTTTGACCCTTGCTCTGAGTGCGATAAGCATCAGCGTGGTCGTCTTGCCAGCACCGGTTTCACCAGCGATAAACATATGAGGGTTGTTGATTCTCTTTCTGTTGAACTGATCGAGCACGACCGGCGAACCATACTGGCCGTCTGCGATCAGCAGCCCTTCCTTGTCGATCAGCTGGAACGTAGCAAACGGATAAAGGCTTGCTGCACCCTCGGTCAGAACGTTTCTCTTGGATTTCTTGAAGGTAAAGATACTATCATCCCATTGTGCAGTCGGAAGGACCATATTGAATGTTTCCTCAGCCCTGTAGATGTTTTCTTTTAGCAGACAGTCTCTCTGTCTGGCAAGCTGGACAATTTCACTCACGTTATGAGCAACTTCTTCAGGAGACGGAGCCGATACCGTAACAATGATCGACATATCATAAAAGTCATTACCGCGGGATA
Source organism: uncultured Erysipelotrichaceae bacterium (assembly GCA_902787775.1). GTDB lineage: Bacteria > Bacillota_I > Bacilli_A > Erysipelotrichales > Erysipelotrichaceae > Colivicinus. Next base: position 4,902 of record CADAHV010000127.1, read on the forward strand.
GGCCATCCTTCAGATACTGAGCAGAAGTCAATGTATTCAAAGACTCTTCATAAGAATCGGATGTATCGTTTGAATCAAGAGCTGTTGCTCTGGAATGGGCGATCGATCGTTTCAAAGCTTCTACGACAAAAGCTTTCGGTTGCTTTTTCAAGAATACGTCTACGTCTACACCTGGGAAGGCAGTAATAAATCTCAACAGCCAGCCGGCATACTGTACCGGTGCATAGCCGTTGCTTGGAAAATACAGGAAGGCGTAATAGGTGTTGTTGATCACCAGATACTTCTTTGATGTATAAGAGATCCTTGAAGGAGCGATATAGTCTCTTGCCGGGATATAGAAATAGTTGTCCCCCATCGCTTCAAGATATCTTCTTTTGATCTCGTTTTCTCTTTTGTCATATGGCTGGATTAGATACGAATCACGGTTATAGACCATATACAGAGCCTTCAGGATATCTTTATCCGGATCCTGATATTCCCGAATGACTTCGTTGCCGCAGTTTGCCAAAGCAACCGCCATCCTGTTGGCATCGTTGTTTAACGAAAGAGCGATGTCATCAAGGCTTCTTGAAACCAGACCGCTTTGTTTCTCGATGTACGGAAACGAAATGAAGAATCTTCTTGAAACGCCGTGCTGCTGTGCAAAGTTGAGTCTTTGAATATACTCAACACCCATGTTCCTGCACTGTTCGTTTTTCTCTTCGGAAACACATTTTTCTACTTCGGCAATCTGATAGGAAAGGTCGGACGGAACAGACATCGACTTGATGTGAAG
>CADAHV010000128.1:0-4123 GCA_902787775.1 uncultured Erysipelotrichaceae bacterium
CCCTTCATGGCAATGGCGTGGGTGGAAACCAGAATGTTTCCCTCGAGGTCTTTTATCTCTTTCAAAAATTCGCCGGTCCGTTTCACGACATCGGAGAGTTCTTCCATCCCTTCGGGTGCTTTCTCGTTGACGAAGTCAGAGAAGAAACGAAGAAGTTCCGGATCGAGTTTATTCAAATCACTTCCTTCGTAAGGCCCATAGTCCATCTCAATCAAGCGCTCGTCTTTGATCGGTTCAAGCGTTGGGGCAATGATCTTTGCCGTTTCCAAGGCTCTTTGTAAAGGCGAGGAAAAGACATAAGAGAAAGAGATACTTTTCAATTTTTCTGCCGCCTTCCTTGCCTGATCGATCCCTTCTTCATTTAACGGATGATCGCTTCGTCCTTGTAAAACATTGGCTTGATTCAGATCGGTCTTGCCATGCCGGATAATAAAAATCATATTGAAAGGAAATTAATCAACATAGTGGATCCGCTCTTCTTCAAAGCGGTCCTGCTGCTTCTTTTCTTCCGCCGGATAACCGAGTGGAAAGAGGGCAAAGGCCTCGAGATTTTCAGGCAGATCCAGGATCTCTTTTACGGCTGCCATGCGATCCTCTAATGGTGCCGTACCGATCCACACGCCACCCAGTCCCTGGGCATCGGTCTCCAGCCACAGGTTCTCCATGGCGATCGAAAGATCGATTTGCGCAAAGGCAGGAATCCGGCAGTCCTTGCGATAGACCGCCACGATGGCGCAAGGCGCTTCCTTGCAAGCGGAAGCATAGGGATTACTGTCGGCAAGAGCGATCAGCTTTTCCCGATTGGTAACGACATAGAATTCCCAAGGCTGCTGGTTGGTTGCCGAAGGGGCCTGCATCGCCGCTTTCAAGATGGCCAGGATCTTTTCCTTCTCGATCGGCTTATTCTGATATTTACGAATGGAAACACGATGATAGATGCTGTTCATATGTGCTCCTTACAGATAGGTGACCGTCTCACTCAGATCTTTGCGATTTTCATGATTGGTGCTTGGACCATAGTTTTCATCACCATAGCCGATATCCATTACCATCAGGACATCCTCATTTTCCGGCAAGTCAAAGACTTTGATGACTTCATCCGGATCGATGCGGTTGATCCAAAGGCTGTTAAGTCCTTCATCGGTTGCCGCTAAGATCATGTGGGTTGCGACGATCGTGGCATCCTCCCGACCGGAATCAACACGTTCACCCGGATAGGTGAAGACGTTGTTCTTATCGTAGGCGACGATCAATACGACCGGTGCCCCATAACGGCACGGCGTGACCTGATCGACCTTGGCCAAAGTTTCCGGCGTACATGCGACATAGACGTGCTGTTCCTGCAGATTCTTGGCGGTTGGTGCTACTCTGCCGGCCTCTAGTATCGCATCCAGTTTTTCTTTCTCAACCGGTTTGTCAGTATAACGGCGGCAGGAATAACGTTCTTGAATGACTTTCTTGAATTCCATGACTCTATCCTCCTGATGATCTGTAACTTTTCTCTTCTTCTATTATATCGTTTCCGCTTCTTACCTCTTCCTTCTTTCATATAATGAATTTATAAGCAGTATGGAGAAACCATCATGATCAACCTGACTGATCCGGGCTGGTGCCGAACGGACCTTGGCGGACCAGGCGCACCAAATGATCCAGCATCGGCTTTACCGGGTGTTGTCGTCGGCGTCTTTCTTGACGATCGCCATTCCGGTCGCCTCTTTGCCGCCCAGGATTACAGCGGTCTGTCATTAAATGAGGCAATTGCCAAAGCAGAAACAATCCAAAGTGTATACTAAGACAAAGCGAGCCAGATGGCTCGCTTATTCTTTTCCTAAGGCCCGGTAGGCCGCTTCTTGTGAATGAATGAAGGTGGTATCGTAAACCGGCAGATCACTGTCTTCCGGCTTGACCAGCAGATCCAGTTCCGTACAACCTAAGATCACGCCCTGTGCACCCTGTGTCTTCAGTTCCGCAATGATCTTCAAGAGTTTTTCTTTGGATTGGTTCAAAACAACGCCTTTGCACAGCTCATCATAGATGATCGCATTGACTTCATCGATCCGCTTAGGCAGCAAGACTTCAATGCCGGCATCGATAATCCGCTTTTTATAGAAATCTTTGCACATCGTATATTTCGTGCCTAATAAGGCAACCTTTTTGATTCCGTCTTTTTCTAAGCGGGAGATCGTCGCATCGGCGATATGCAGGATTGGCACATTGATGACCTTGACCATCTCTTCATACACGATATGCATGGTGTTGGCACCGATCAGAATCAATTCCGCTCCGGTTTTTTCCAGACGTCTTGCCGAATCGATCATCAACCTAGCACAGAAGTCCCAGTCATCTTTCTCCTGCGCTTTGGCCAATGGCGCAAAGTCGATGGAATCGACAATGATCTTCGCGCTGTGAAGTCCGCCTAGTTCTTCCCGTATCGTCTCGTTGATGATCTGATAGTAGGTCAGTGTACTTTCAAAGCTCATGCCACCGATCAGGCCGATAATTTTCATGGTTTCTTCTTTCATTGAATGTCAAAGATGTTGAGGCCGGTTTCCTCATCGTAGATCCTTCCGACTTCGATATCCGACAGGCTGATATACATTTCGCAGGTACCCGATACTCTGGCGTGCTTCAGATGGCCGCCGACCACATCGCCTTTGGCTGAGGCAGCGGAGAGATGGAAGTGAACATAGGGTTCGCCATTCATTTTATTGATCGGTCCGCCTAAGGAGACCACCTCATAAGGTCCTTCATAATTGTGATCATAGAACTTCTTTTCTTCGACGCTGTAGACACAGACACAGAAATCATCGATTGCCGCGATCGCATTCATATAGCCAAATTGAATATCTTCTGCCTTTGCGATCTTCTTGACTTCCTCGACAATCTCTTCACCCCGGTCAATCCGGGCAACGATCGTGTTGCCTTTTCTGATATATTTCATTTTTTCTCCCTCAGTTCTTTTCTTTCATTATACGGTTCTTTACAGTGGAAATTAAAACCTGAAGACGTATGGTATCTTCAGGTTTTCATCCCGATCAAGCGATCGGCAATGGGGAAAAGCATTTCATCTGAGAACTTTGTAGCAAAGAGGGACAGGATCCGTATCTTCGCTACGTTATTTTGTTTAATATCACTATGTAGTTAGCTTTCACTAACTATTATATTTAATTCTCTATCGAATGAATAGCTCTTTTTCTATTTTTCTGTTGCCTGTTATAATAAGCGCGCATGGAAAAAGAAAAATTAAAAGCGATCGTCTTTGACTTTGACGGCACTATTGCCGATACCGAGGGCTTCTATGCCGACAACTTCTTTGAAGTCATGGAAGGATATGGCATTCATTGTGATGCGGAAGATCGCGTCACGACCCTTGGCTATGGACCAGACGAAAAGGTCGCCATCATGGAAAAGAAGTATCAGGTCAAACTCGACAGTGTCACTATCGCTGCGACATTCCGCAAGATGAATCAGGAACGTTTTCCGGAAGATGGTTCTCATCTGATCTTCAACGATGTCAAAGATGCCTTGGACTATTGTAAGAAACAGGGTTATGCTCTCTACATCTGTTCCAACACCGATTCCAGTAAAGTAAAGCGAATCACGACACAGATGGGCATCATTCAATACTTCGACGCCATCGTCGGCAAAGACATCTCCGGTGCCCGTAAGCCTTCTTCCGATCCTTACCGCTTCATGTTGAAGCAGTATGGCTATCAGAAAGAGGAAATGGCAGCCATCGAAGATTCCAGGACCGGTGTCGCTTCGGCCAGAGGGGCAGGCATTCCGGTCATCGGCTTATGCCGCATGGAAGGCCTGGATCTGGGAGAAACCGATGTTTTGATCCGAAGCCTTGCGGAAATAAAGAACATTATTTAAAAAGCTTTCCATCGCGGAAAGCTTTTGTTTCGTCATTTTGGGCAAAAAAATGCACCTACTCAACGTCGGTGCATAAATACGGTCTCTTGTTTCCTATGCTGTGTCAAGCGATTTTCTTTACTTTCAGTTCAAACATCATTCGTTTCTTATTTCTCGTTTTTTAAACATGGCGTTCTATACAAAGAACAGAACTTCTTTGGAAAAGAGGCCATAAGAACCCTTAAGCATGCGAATTAATTGTAAAATG
>CADAHV010000129.1:0-4106 GCA_902787775.1 uncultured Erysipelotrichaceae bacterium
TTCTGAGACGATTCTTATCGGTTTATTCTTTATGTGATTCAAGAAAGTATGTATAAATCTGTTTTTCCTTTTCCAAATCTTTCAGATTGTTCTCATACATTGCAATCGCATCTTCGTGTTCTTTTTCCATTGCGGTTTTTTTATAGTTATCTTCAATATATTTGCATGCCAGTTCAATCTGATGTCTGCTGCACCTTTCTTTTCTCATCGTCTCTCTTCTTTCGGCAATCATCTTTTCTTTGTTCGCGGTATCTCTTTGCGCAAGGCGACGGTATGTCTCAAGATTGCTTCTGACGATCGCTTTTCTTGACTCTATTTCCTTTAGTTTTTTCTTTGCAAACTCGATAAGATCTTCCATGGGATAACATCCTTTTATTTAAATATATCTTGCCACTTTTTATCTAAAGGCGCTATAGCACATTACCTTCCCTTCCGCATTATTTCTGACAACAATCTGTCATTACACTAATAAAAATCTCCAGGTTTACCCTGAAGATTAAATCAATCCGAGTTTTAGCAAAGCCTTGTAGATGCCGTCGTCATTGATATCAGCTGTCACCATGTCAACCTTTTCCCTCAGTTGATCGGAACAGCTTCCGACAGCCACCGACACCCCGACTTTTGAAAGGATCTCGATATCGTTATTGTTGTCGCCGAATCCGGCACACTCATCAAATCTGATTCCTTCTTTGTCCAGTACCTCTTTGACTCCACTAAGTTTGTTAACACCGTATAGCATCAGATCCGATGAAAGCTCATCAATTTTGATCGCTACGCAGCGTTTCGCAAAACTGGCGTTGAATGCAGAAGCCTGCTTTACGCTTGATGCAATACAACCTCCGTTGGGCAGTCTTTTATAGTGCTGCTTCTGATCATCGAAGACCACTTTCTTTCTTGAATCCTTCGTCTTGTTGTAGAAGTTTTCAAAGACGTCCGCATGGATATATTCATACGTCAGATCCGGATACTTCCAAAGAAGCCCCAGTCCGTTGCGGATGCAATAATCATACACATCCTGAACCAGATCAAAAGAAAACGTCTTCTGCATCAGGATGCTGCCGTCCTTATCGAGGATGATGTGCCCGTTGGTACATACGGTATAATCCGGCTGAATATCATACTCGCGTATCGCTTTGGCAGTCTGCGGCGGACGACCGGTTGCTAATATGATCTTGATTCCATTCTCTTCCAGCTGTTTTAAAGCTTTTAAGGCAGACGGAATAAATGTCTTCGTTTTCATGTCAAAAAGTGTATCGTCGATATCAAATATGCAGGCTTTGATTTTCGTGTTCATAATCAATGAAAGGCCAGCTTTCACTGGCCTTTTCCTCACTTTCTAGCTGCTTCGATGAATTCTTTTGCGTTATCGTAATCAATCGGATTGTAGAGGTAGTGATCTTTCTTCAAAGATGTACCTACAACGACCATGTCGCAATACTGAAGCATCTCTTTGATGTTTTGTGGATTTGCGCCGTTATTGAAAGAGATCGGAACATTCGGGTTGTTCTTTTTGCATCTGGCGATATTGGATTCAGACAACGGCTGTCCTTTCTTTGGACCGTTGAGAGAGTAGCCGGCGACCGGTACATCCTTGTACAGGGAAGCGGCGATCTCGTCGAATGTTCTGTCATCCAGTGAAGAACCGTTATGCGGTTCAAAACTCGTATACACGCCAATGTCATCTGCGCCAATCGATTTGGCATAGCGGAAGATCTCTCCCGGCGTCTTGATGATCGGCCCGTAATTGCCGACCTGCTGTCCGCAGAAGAAACCTCTGCAGAAGGTAGCACCTACAGCCTTTGCAACGGAGATTGCCGAGATTGGATCATTCATAATACCGACACCAAACGGGATCGTAAGATCTCTTGATACCGTTGAAACGATATGCGTATAGGCAGCCAATGCGCCCGGGCCGATGTTCTCAACATATGGATAGTCCCATTCGTTGGCAAATACCGCTCCATCAAAACCCAGTTCCATCAGGATCTGTGCTTCTCTTTTCAAATCGGCAATATGCTGCTCAATCGTATAATTCCTGTCCCACATAGGAGAACCCGGCAGAGCTCTCAAATGCAGACAGCCAATAATGGGTTTTTCTTTACCGAAACGTTTTACGTGTTCGGCCATCAGGTCTCTAGGCATAATCTTCAGACTTGTCTTTCTATCCGATGATGCCCAGTAAACCACCAATAATACCGATAACAAACATTCCGATGATGATACGGATCGGTTTGACGCCCTTATTGACCATGCGGTAAGTAATAAAGACAGTGATCAAAGATAAGAGTTTCGGACAGATCGTATCCAAGATGGCTTGCAGGTTTACAGAAGTCTGGCCAAGATTGAATACCAGCGGAGTCACAACTGAGACATTGGAGGCGATCATTGATCCTACGACCATAAGACCTAAAGCGCCTAATGCTTCTGTGACAGAAGTCATTCTGCCACCGGCAAGAAGTTTGGTGACAGAAGTCTTTCCCTGCTTGTAGCCCTGATCAAAGACGTATTTGCTAAGACCAAGCGTATAGCAGGACATGAGTACAAAGAACAGGATCGGACCTAAGGCATTGCCCTTTAAGGCCATGTCACAGCAGATACCAAGCAGACACGTCTTGACCAAGGACTGCGTGACTGTATCACCGATGCCGGCCAGAGGACCGGAAAGAGCTGCCTTGATGGAGTTGATCGAACCGTCAGTGATGTTTGCGCCGTTGGCTTTTTCTTCTTCCATGGAAGCGACGATGCCGGCAACAGCTGCACCCCAGTTGTTCTCTGTGTTGTAGTAGGTAAGGTGACGTTCGAGTGCTTCTTTTCTTGCTTCGGCATCATCAGGATAGAGTTCATTGATGATCGGAATCATCGATGAAGCAAAGCCAAGACCCTGCATGATCTCGTAGTTATAGCACTGCTGTCCGAAAGAGACCCAGTTCAGCCAGGATTTTCTTAAAGTTTTCTCACTTAATGTTTTAGCCATTTTATTCAGTCTCCTTTCTCGTGTACATATAATGCAGGATCGCCAGACCTACTCCAAGGAACGCGACAGGCATCGTACCTAAACCAAGGTATGCCGTTGCGACAAAGCCGAAGATCAGGAATGGGACCAGCGAGTTCTTATATAAGAGATTGATCAGCATACCCAAGCCTAAAGCCGGAAGCAGATGACCAACAGTCGAAAGTGCTTTTGTGATCTGTGGCGGGAAGTTTGCCAGTACACCTTCAAGTACCGGAGCGCCGAAATACAGAAGGATGAAACCAGGGATCCAATAAAGAACGAAAGCAACAAGAATCGGAGCCAGTGTAGCCATTCTCATGACACCCTTCGTATCCGCCTTCTCAGCATACGCACGAGCTCTTGCGACCCAGGCAGAGTTCAGTGTTCTCTCAAGCGGAGAAAGCAGGGAACCGATGATGCCAAGTGTGGAAGCAACCGTAATACCAAGTTCAGGTTCTGCGTGAGCCATCATAGAAGCTGTAACACCAAGCCAGCCACCCAGCATCGGGTCACCGGAGATCGCACCGCCGATGATCGCAACGCCGATGTAAACCAGCATGATGGAACCACCCATCTGCAGGCCATAGGCGATATCACCCATCAGGATGCCGTTCAGGAATCCGGCGATCAGCGGAGCACCCATACCCAGGGACCATCTTGACCACATCGGCATACCGCACTTGCTGAGCATTGCCAGAGTGGCCATAATCAAAGCTTGAATCAGTAACATTATTTGTCCTCCTTAAATTTTTGTCATAACGTCTACCTGAGAATCCTGCGGCAGTTTCTGGATGTAGACGTAAACACCGTTTTCGTTGAGCTCGCGGCACATCTTCTTCTCTTCTTCGGAAAGATAAACCTGTGTCGTCACAGCCTTTCTTACCGGGGAAGAGCCAACATTTCCGATATTGAGCTCTTTCATGTCGTAACCGACCTTATACAACTCATATGCAAATTTCACTTCCTTGAATAACAGCAGAGTATTTTCGTCTGATGAGCTATCACCAATTGCCGACAGTGTCTCTTCCACACTTCGAACTTCAACCTTGACACCGCTTGGCGCACTTAAGGCAAGTACCTCTTTCATGAAATCATCGCTTGCCAGTTCGTCATC
>CADAHV010000130.1:0-4075 GCA_902787775.1 uncultured Erysipelotrichaceae bacterium
TGCCAATTGCGAACAGATCCTGAATTACCTTTATAAGAATACGGATCTTCAGATCAACTATTCCTAGAACAATGTCGCAATCGTCAATCACAAGCCGGTTCTGATGTCTTTGCCGGCAGCGCTTGATGCCTTTATCGAGCACCGCCGCGATGTCGTCTTAAACCGTTCGAGATTTCTGCGCGACAAGAAACAGGCCCGCTTGCACATTATCGAAGGTCTGATCAAAGCCATTTCGATTCTCGATGACGTCATTGCCTTAATACGTAAATCCAAAGACAAGAAAGATGCCAAAGAGCGTCTGAAACAAGCTTTCTTATTTACCGAAGAACAGGCGGAAGCCATCGTTTCATTGCGTTTATACCGTTTATCTTCAACGGATATCACGATACTACGAGAAGAAAACAAGACGCTGGTCAAGGAGATCAGCGAACTCAATGCGATCTTGTCTTCCAAGGAAGTACTGGATTCTGTTCTGGTCAATGAATTGAAGGAAGTCAATGAGCTGCAGGTGTGCGAACGCCGCAGCAGAATTGAAGACGAAGTGGAAGAGATCGTCGTCGACAAGATGGCGATGATTCCGAATGAAGCCTGCTATATTTCCATCTCCCGCGATGGTTATCTCAAGCGTTTCTCGGAGAGGGCATTCAATGCCAATGCCAATACGATTCCTTCCGTCAAGGAAGGGGATGCCTTGCTTGGCATCAAGTCCTGTGATACGCTTGATACATTGCTTCTGTTTTCATCCAGAGGCAATTATGCCTATGTACCGATCTACCGCATCGATGAATGCAAGTTCAAGGATATCGGCAAGCACATTTCCCATTATGTGCGCATGGAAGGCAATGAGAAGTTCGTCGGTGCCGTTATCGTCAAGAACTTTGATACCTTTGCCTTCATCATCACCGCAACCAAGAACGGCATGATCAAGAAAACCTCGATGCCGCGCTTTGATGTCGATCGCTCTTCCAAGTATCTGACCGGCATGAAGCTGAAAAAGGATGATGAACTTGTATCGGTTTGTGTCGCCTATGACGACGATGAACTGATCCTGATTTCAAAGGATGGTTATTGCAACAAGTATTCTTCCAAGATTCTTTCCGATCTGGCGGCCAAGGCACAGGGCGTCATGGGCATCAATGTCAAAAACGATGAACTGGTCTGTGCTGTTGCCGACCACCATGATCAGAAAGAACTGCTGATCAATACGGACAAGGGCGGTTTCAAACGCATCCATACGGATAAACTGGAACTGACTTCCCGCAACACCAAGGGCTACCGCATCTTCCGCCAGATCAAATCCAAACCGCATAGCATCGTCAGAGGCTTTATGGCATCCAGCTATAATTCCCTCTATGTCTACAATGACGGCAAACTGGAGGAGATGTCGGTATCGGAAGTTCCGTTCATGGAACTGGAACAGTCACTCTCGATGCCTTTGGAATTAAATGAAAACTATTTCTATGTCTGCAAGGATATGAGCGATATTCCTGATGTTGAGATCATCGATATCCCTCAGGATTATTATTCCAGCCAGCAGGAAAGCGAACAGACAACCTTATTTGATTGATATGTCGATTTTTAGACCAAAAGAGAAATTGAATATCTTTACCGACCTGGATATCCCGGCTTACAGGGAAAAGGGTTTTGACACGGTCTTATTGGACGTTGACAATACGATCGCCGTGCCCAATACCGGATCCTGCGATGATCGAGCCAGAAAATTCATCGAAGATCTCAAGGCTGCGGGATTTAAGGTCGTTATCTTTTCCAACAACAACGAAAAACGGGTTAAGATGTTTTTAGGGGATATGGACACCGATTACTGGCATCTGGCCTTAAAACCTTTGCCGTTTTCCTATTGGGCCGTATGTAAGAAAATGAATACGACCCCGTCGAAAACGATCGTCATGGGTGATCAGCTGATCACCGACATCCTGGGTGCTAACTTAAGCGGCTGTCATGGCATCTATTGCCGGCAGTTACAGGAAAAGGATTCGAAGATGACCGCTTTTAACAGAAAAATCGAAAAATTTATTTGGAGAAATGTGCTTCATGAAGAAATGTAGAGGCTGTGGTATACCATTACAGACAAAAGATAAAGAAGGCGTCGGTTACGTCGTGGATTTGGAGCAGGATTATTGCCAGCGCTGTTTTCGTCTGTCGCATTACGGGGATACCGGTCATTTCAAGACAAATTATGTGACCAACGAAAAGATCATCAATATTTACAACCGCTATTCCAATGCCTTGTTTGTATTGATCGTCGATATTCTGGATGCTTTCTGTTTGAAGGAAGATGATCTTCTCGAGCTTTTCAAGGGCAGGGATGTTTTGATGATCATCAACAAGACCGATCTCTTGCCGGAAAACATGACGGAAAGAAAGATCGACCGTCTATTTTCCAAGATTCTTTTCGATCTCAATTCCCGCTATGGCAACATCAGGGCAGCTTTGCTGACAAACAAATTCGAATCGCGTTTCAACGAACAGTTCTTCCAGCTTCTGAAGGAACTCGGCCGCGATACGATCGTCTTTGCCGGACGGGCAAATGCCGGAAAGTCTTCGTTGATCAATAAACTGCTTAACTCAAAATCTTTAACGACTTCCATTTATCCGGGCACGACCCTGGAAGAAGTGGAGATCGCTTATAAGAATTACCGCTTTGTCGATACACCGGGTTTGGTCGATGTCGATAATTACGCAACCTATCTCAATATTGAGAAATACAAGCTGTCCAAGATCGACAAGATGATCCGTCCGCAGGTCTTCCAGGTTAAGGATCCACAGTCCTATTTCTATTTCGGACTCTTGCGGGTGGACATCATTCCGAAAGACAAGGCCAGCGTGACTTTCTATATCAACAACCAGAATAAGATCCACCGTACACGCTATGAAAACGGTGATGATTACTACCAGAAACACTATTGTGAATTTGTCCTGAGGGTAAAGCCTCTCGGCATCACGGATTACAGCATCCAGAAGGAAAAGCTCATCGTGATCAAGGGCTTGGGCATGATCAAGATCAACGGCGAATGTCTGGCCTATGTACACTCTTTGGCCAATTGCCGTCTATATGAATGTGAGGTCGATATTTAAATGTTAAACGGAAAACAGAAACGCTATCTGCGAAGCCTCGCGGTCAATGAAAACGCGATCTTCCAGATCGGCAAAGATGGTCTCAGCGATCATCTGTATACATCGGTAAAAGAAGCCTTGAAGGCAAGAGAACTGATTAAGGTTTCGGTTTTGAAGACCTGCGAACTCGATATGAATGAGATTGCCGTTGAACTGTGTGCCAATACCGGTGCACAGCTGGTACAGAAGATCGGCAAGACCCTTGTCTTATACAAGCCTTCAAGAGAGAAGAAGATCCTTTTGCCATGAATTTTGAAGACATTACCTTTGATAATTTCATGAAGCTGGATCATAAGCTTCGCAAGAAGATCCTCAATGATCCGGAGCTTCTCAAGCCGCTCATTGCTAAAAATATGAAGTCTTCCCGCTTTGAACACTCTTTATCGGTTGCATCGTTATGCAAGAAATTGGCAAAGTTTCATAAAGTGGACGAGAAAAAGGCCTATATGGCCGGCCTCTTGCACGATGTGTGCAAGTTCCCGGATCACTCCTATGATGCGGTTCTGGAAGACTACCTGCGTCACTACGATCCGGACAAGTTAAACGGATCGCTTGGTGTCTATCACAGCTGGGTGGGCAAGTATTATCTTAGGGAAAAATGTAATTTTCATGACAAGGATATCCTCAATGCGATCTACAATCACACGATCTGCAATTCCAGAGACAAGCTCTCTTTGATCTTGTATATTGCGGATAAGAGAGAACCTTTGCGCAAGATTGATGACGGCATTGTGGAAATCGCCGAAAAAGATCTTTATAAAGCATATGAGATGCTTGAAAAAGATGTTGAAAGGTATATTAAAGAAGTAAAGAATGAAAGATTTATTGAGAACAGCATATGATGCGATGGATGAGAAACTGGCGAGCGATCTGAAAGTGATCGATTTCCGTCAGCAGTCTCCATTTGTGGATTATTTTATCGACTGTATGAATGAAAAAG
>CADAHV010000131.1:0-4063 GCA_902787775.1 uncultured Erysipelotrichaceae bacterium
GATGGTTTTGAAACCCCTATAGACGACATCGCTGACGATGTTGTTTTTATTTGTTTTTTCGGAGGTCATTATGGCAAAATTCATTTTTATTACCGGTGGTGTGGTGTCCGGTTTAGGCAAAGGCATTACCGCTGCTTCTTTGGGAAGGTTGTTAAAGGCAAGAGGCTTGAAGGTCGCTTCACAAAAACTCGATCCCTACATCAATGTCGATCCCGGCACCATGTCGCCCTACCAGCATGGTGAAGTCTATGTGACAAACGACGGGGCGGAGACGGATCTGGATCTTGGTCACTATGAACGTTTTATCAACGAGGATCTCAACAAATATTCCAACCTGACGACCGGTAAGGTTTACTGGAATGTGCTGAATAAAGAGCGAAGAGGCGATTACCTGGGAAAGACCGTCCAGGTCATACCGCACATTACCAATGAGATCAAGGAATTCATCTATGCAGCGGCAAAGAAAAACGATCCGGATGTTTTGATCTGTGAAGTCGGCGGTACGATCGGCGATATTGAATCCCAGCCCTTCATTGAAGCGATACGTCAGATCGGTCTGGAACAGGGAAGCGAAAATACCTGTTACATCCATGTGACGCTGGTGCCCTATCTTGAAAGTTCAAAAGAACATAAGTCCAAACCGACCCAGCACTCGGTCAAGGAACTGCAGGGCATGGGCATCAAGCCGGACATCATCGTCCTTCGCTGCGTCAAGCCTTTGGAAGAAGACATCTTTGAAAAGATCGCTCTGTTCTGCAATCTGAAGAAGGAATGCGTCATTGAAAACCGGACCATCCCCCTTCTCTACGAAGTGCCTTTGATGCTGGAAAAACAAGGGATGGCAGATACGGTCTGCGAAAAACTGAAGCTGGGAAAACGGAAGGCCGATCTGAATGATTGGAAACAGATGGTGAGAAACGCCAGGCATCCAAGTCACAAAGTAAATATTGCCATCGTCGGCAAATACGTGAAGCTGCACGATGCCTACCTTTCTATTGCGGAGGCCCTGGCCCATGCCGGCTACGCCTTAAGCGCCAAGGTAAAGATCAAGTGGATCGATTCGGAAACAATTGAAGAAGAAGATGCCGCAGAAAAACTGGAAGGGCTCGATGGTGTCATCGTTCCCGGCGGCTTTGGAAGGCGCGGCATTGAAGGAATGATCGTGACGGCAAAATACTGCCGGGAAAACAATCTGCCCTATCTGGGGATCTGCCTGGGCATGCAGGTGGGAGTGATCGAATTTGCCAGAAACGTTGCTCACATGAAAGGCGCAAACTCCAAAGAATTTGATGAGGATTCTCCTTATAAGGTCATCGACTTCCTGCCGGATCAGAGTGATAAGACCGATAAGGGCGGAACTTTGCGTCTTGGGGCTTACCAATGCGCCTTAAAGAAGGATACAATAATTAAAAAACTGTATGGCGAAGACCTCATTGAAGAGCGTCACCGCCACCGCTATGAATTCAATAACCGGTATCGCGAAAGACTGGAAGCGGCAGGATTAACTCTGTCGGGTACTTCGCCGGACGGCTACATCGTCGAGACAATCGAAAATAAAGCCTGTGACTATTTTCTCGGCGTGCAGTTTCATCCGGAATTCAAATCAAGACCCAACCACGCGCATCCGCTGTTTGTCGGCTTGGTAAGACAAGCCATTACCAATAAGGAGAAAGACCATGACTGATATCATGAAAACATTTGGCTGCAAGGTCTTCAATGACGAAGTAATGAAGGCCAGACTTTCCAAATCAACGTATAAAGAACTCAACCAGACCATCAAAAAAGGAACCTATCTGAATAAAGACATCGCGGAAGAAGTCGCCAACGCCATGAAAGACTGGGCGGTGGAAAACGGCGCCACCCATTTCACTCACTGGTTCCATCCGTTGTCGGGTGCTACGGCAGAGAAACATGAGAGTTTTGTATCAACAGCCGGCGGCGGCAAGATCACACTGGAGTTTTCACCATCCAACCTGGTCAAGGGTGAAGCCGATGCCTCCTCCTTTCCTTCCGGCGGTTTAAGGGACACCTTTGAAGCCAGAGGCTACACTGCCTGGGATCCGACTTCCTACGCCTTCATCAAGGACGGAGTCCTTTGTATCCCAACGGTTTTTGTCTCCTATTCGGGAGAGGCGCTGGATCACAAGGCACCGTTATTAAGGTCAATGGAAGCCCTCAACAAAGAGGCGGTGCGCGTCTTAAGACTGTTTGGCAACAAGGAGGTCGACCACGTCAAGGCAACGGCCGGTGCCGAACAGGAATACTTCCTGATCGATAAGGCACTCTTTGAACAGAGAGAAGATTTACGGCTGACCGGAAGAACCCTTTTAGGAGCGCCGGCACCGAAAGGCCAGGAGATGAATGACCACTATTACGGATCCATACGCACCAAAGTCCGCGCTTTCATGAAGGATGTCAATGAAGAGCTCTGGGCTTTGGGCATACAGGCCAAGACCGAACACAACGAAGTCGCCCCATCGCAGCACGAACTGGCAAACAATTTTCTGACCGTCAACGTCTCGGCTGATCAGAACAATCTGACCATGGAGATCTTAAAAAAGGTCGCCAAGCGCCATGGCTTGGAATGTCTGCTTCATGAAAAACCTTTTGCCGGCATCAATGGTTCGGGCAAACACAACAACTGGTCCCTGAAGACCGATACCGGTATCAATCTGTTGGATCCGGGCGATACACCGGCAGAAAATGCTCAGTTCCTCTTGTTTCTGACGGCCATCATCAAGGCGATCGATGAGTACCAGGATCTTCTTCGCATCTCGATCTCTTCCGCCGGCAACGACCACCGCCTGGGCGCCTCGGAAGCACCGCCGGCCATCGTTTCGGTTTTCCTTGGTGATGAATTAACGGAGATCTTAAGCTCCATTGAAGAAGGAAAAGATTATGCGGGCAAAGAAAAAGAGGCTATGCAGATCGGGGTCCATACGATACCGGCTTTCCCAAAAGACAACACCGACCGCAACCGGACTTCGCCTTTTGCCTTTACCGGCAACAAGTTTGAATTCCGTATGCCGGGCTCTTCCGCTTCGATTGCGACACCGAACACGATCTTAAATACCATCGTGGCGCAGGAACTGAAAGTCTTTGCGGATGAACTGGAAAACAAGGAAGATTTCAACAGCGCTTTACACGAGCTGATACAGAGAACATTAAAAGAACACAAGCGGATCATCTTCAACGGCAACGGCTATGATGAAAGCTGGATCAAAGAAGCAAAGAAGCGCGGTTTAAGCAATTACCCGTCCACCCCGGCTGCCCTGTCTCATTATCTTGATGAGAAGAATGTGAAAGTCTTCATGGACAACAAGGTCCTCTCTAAAACGGAACTTCTTTCAAGACATGAGATCTACCTGGAAAAGTACTATAAGAGTATCCGCATCGAAGCCTTAACGTTGATCGACATGCTGAAAAAGGATATCCTTCCGGCGGTCACTTCTTTTGAACTGTCTTTGAAAAAGTCACTGGATGAAGATGAGGATCTCGGTCTTTTGGATGAGGATGCCTATGAATATCAGACCGTAAAGCTGATCAAGAAAAACAAGAAAGCAATCTGCAAGGACATCAAGGAAATGGAAAAGCTTCTAACAAAGAAGCCGGAAAAGGCCCAGGCGATAGCCGATTATTATCATGAAAAGATCCTCCCGTTGATGGCAAGGATCAGAGAAAATACGGATGCCTTAGAAAAGGTCACTGACCGTAAAATTTGGCCGATGCCGACCTACAGCGATCTGTTGTTTGGCAAAGACTGAAAAAGGCATCCCTCTTTTACGAACAAAAGATCTTCAGAGGCTTTGAAATAAAGCGTCTTTTTGCGGGATCCTGTAACGGAATTTTAAGAAAAAAAGAGTTCAGGCACAAGCAATCTTTTTTATACAATGAAAGTGAGAACAAATTGAGGGAGGGTGAAGATGGAACTGGAACGATTTGAATGGACAAGGCAGCCCAAGGGATACAGGATCGAAAACGGACGCATTGAGATCACGACGATGCCGCATACCGATTTATGGCAAAGGACCTATTATCATTTCCGCAATGACAACGCGCCGCT
>CADAHV010000132.1:0-4006 GCA_902787775.1 uncultured Erysipelotrichaceae bacterium
GTATTGCAGCCGCGGAACGGATCAATGACCTGCAGCTCAGGAATACTGATCTCTTTTTCATATTCTTCTCTTCCCCAGGAAGACAGATCGGTCGATGCGCCATTCAGATAGTTTGTCACCAGCTCTTCATCGGTCGATGCCATATATGTATCGGCAGTGTCGATCCTGAGCTTGATGCCGGTCACTTCATTGACGAAGTTCTTGCGGTTTTCATCCCAGGTGCCTCTTGTGAAATTGCTTGCCGTCACCGCTTCTGTTTCGGCTTCACTCGTTTCTGCCGGTGCCGTTTCCGCACTTTCTGCCGTATTCGCTGCTGTCTCTTCGCTCTTGTTTGACGAACAGGCTGACAGGCTTATAACCATAAACAGCGCCAACAATGCGCACAATAATTTTTTCATATTGATGACCTCCGATTGATATCTCTACTTCTATTCTAACAAAAACGCTGTCAAAATCCCGATAAGTCACATTTGACGGTCCCGCACTTCTGAGCTGAAGTAAAATGAAAACAGTATAACAATTACGCAAGGAGATCAGCTTATGGACAAAGGACGTATGGAAGCATTCAGCGATGGTGTCATTGCCATCATCACAAGTGCGATGACTTCAAAGATTACAGTAATCGTTGCTAAAGCCTTCAAAATTCCAGCGGTTCTTTTCATATATGAACACCTTCTAACAATTTCGATCTAGTTCTTTTAAAAAGAGATGAAACAAAGAATTTCAATTTTTTCATTCATCCGCCATCTTCCCAAACGATACGGTACGGGACTTTCGGTCCTATTGATATAATAGAAACAGGAGATTTCACGCATGAAAAAATTATTAACCATTCTGACACTTGCCATTCTTTTATTTCGCTGCGGCTGTTCCTCAAGTGCACCGGCACCCGCTAAAGCGACAAAGACCTACCTGATCGATAACCTTATGATCACCTATCCTGATGAAGAAGCTTATACCGCAAGGCAAGACAACGAATTCATGCATTCGATCTTCAATACGGAAAAAGGTACCAATGTCTCTATCGACCGCTATGAAATGACAGAAAACTTTGATCCGGTCGAAGAACTCAAGTCACTTGTTTCTAAAGATCTTATAAAAGAAGAAAACGGCATCACCTATGGCGTTCCTGCCGACAATGTCTTCTTACGCTTTATCAACAATGATTATTATTACTATTTGCTGGTCGGCAGCATCAGCGGCGTTGAAGCGACCGACGAACTTCTTGAAGAAGTCAAAGGCATTGTCTTAAGTGCTGCCATCGATTCCTCCATTGCCGTAGAAGAACCGGTCAAGACAAATGATGTCTTCCAGTTCAAGAGCCTGCAGATTGAGACACCGGCGGAACTTTCTTTCTCGGAAAGTACGGGTGACTTCAATTACGGCATCATTTCAAAAGATGGTTCCCAATTGCTGTTCATCAACTTTTCTGACAACGCAACCCTTGCCTCTGCCGGCTATGACGCTGAATCCATCGAGGCTTCCGTCTACGAAGGAAGAGAAATGCACGATCTGGGAAATGGTTTTAAATACGTTGAATACAGTTTCACCACAGAAAGCGGTACGGAATACAATGCCCTCTATTCTCTGATGCATGATGCCGATGGCATCTACGATGTCTACATTACGATGCGTATGGCCGACAAAGAAAAGGTCAGAGACAGCGCACTTTCCATTCTGAAAGGCATAAAGGTCAAATAAACTCAGGGAGGCAAAAGCCTTCCTTTTTTAATGAAGCACATCCGTTGACCTATATACCCCTCTGGGGTATACTATTAACGAAGAAGGTGAAACCGATGAATAAAAAAGAAAATCTTCGCTCCATGACGGATATGGCTCACCATTCCCGTTCGGAAAGCGAACAGAAAAATCTGATGAAACGCCTCAAGATCATTGAGGGACAGATACGCGGTCTGGAAAAGATGGTGGAAAATGACGTCTACTGTCCCGATATCCTGATTCAGGTATCGGCCGTCAATTCCGCCCTCAACAGTTTTTCCAAGGAACTCTTAAGCAAGCACATCAACGGCTGTGTCAGAGAAGACCTCGCCAACGGTAAGGACGAGAGTCTCGATGAACTGATCAAAGTCTTGCATAAAATGATGAAGTAGCAGGGGGAATTATGGAACAGTATATTGTTACAGGAATGAGCTGTGCCGCTTGTCAGGCCAGAGTCGAAAAAGCCGTATCCCAGGTACCGGGTGTCACTTCCTGCTCGGTCTCTCTGTTAACCAACTCCATGGGTGTTGAAGGAAGCGCTGCTTCTGCCGATATCATCAAGGCAGTGGAGAATGCTGGCTATGGCGCCTCTGTCAAAGGAGAAGAAACCAAGAAGGCTTCCGCTTCGCAGCGTCTTGCTGCCGAAGAAGACGCCTTGAAGGATCGGGAGACCCCGGTCTTAAAACGCAGGCTGATCTTATCGGTTGGCTTCTTGTGTGTCTTAATGTATATTACGATGGGCCACAACATGTTAGGCTGGCCTTTACCGAAATTCTTAGAACATAATCACATCGGACTGGGCATTCTACAGATGTTACTGGCGATTGTTGTCATGCTGATCAACAGGAAATTCTTTACTTCCGGTATCTCTTCGCTCCTACATGGGGCACCAAACATGGATACCCTGATCGCCTTGGGCTCCGGTGTCTCCTTCTTGTGGAGCACCTACGTCTTATTGCAGATGACCTACCAGATCACCAACGGTGTCTCCAACATGGACCTGATGCCGTTATATCATGACCAGCTCTACTTCGAATCGGCTGCCATGATTCTGGCCTTTATCACCATCGGCAAGATGTTGGAAGCCATGTCCAAGGGACGGACGACCGACGCCTTAAAGGGTCTCATGAAACTGGCACCTAAGACCGCTGTCTTGCTGAAAGATGGAAAAGAAGTCGAAGTCAATATCGATGAAGTGAAAAGCGGCGACACCTTTGTCGTCAGACCGGGTGAAAACATTCCGGTCGATGGCATCATCTTGGAAGGAAACTCCGCAATCAACGAATCGGCTTTGACTGGCGAAAGTATTCCGGTCGACAAACAGGTCGGGGACATCGTCTCCGCTGCTACCATCAACACCTCAGGCTATCTGCGTTGCCAGGCGACGAGAGTCGGTGAAGATACGACGCTCTCCCAGATCATCAAGATGGTCTCCGATGCCGCAGCTACCAAAGCGCCGATTGCCAAGATCGCCGACAAGGTCTCCGGTATCTTTGTGCCTAGTGTCATCACGATTGCCATCATTACCACTATTGGCTGGTTATTGACTGGCGTCAATTTCGCAACAGCCTTAGAGCGAGGTATCTCCGTCTTAGTCATCTCCTGTCCTTGTGCCTTAGGTCTGGCCACACCGGTTGCCATCATGGTCGGCAACGGCATGGCTGCCAAAAACGGCATCCTCTTCAAGACTTCCCAGTCTTTGGAACAGGCCGGTAAGATGCAGATCATCGCCTTGGATAAGACCGGTACAATCACCAGTGGCGAACCTAAGGTGACCGACATCCTTCCTGTAGAAGCGGAAAGTGAGAAAGAACTGCTTAAACTGGCCAACGCCTTAGAAGCCAAGTCGGAACACCCTCTAGCTAAAGCGATTCTTGCCAAGGCAAACGAGGAACAGATCGATACACTTGAAGTAAAAGATTTTGAAGCCTTGCCGGGCAATGGTTTAACCGCGAAGTTAGGCGATTCGATCCTCTATGGCGGATCGCAAAAATATATCAAATCACTTGTCCATTTAAATCCAGAAATCATCGCAAAGTCGGAAGCCTTATCCAATCAGGGTAAGACACCGCTCTTCTTTGTCCAGGATAAAAAACTCTTAGGTATCATCGCTGTTGCCGATGTCATCAAGAAAGATTCGCCAGAGGCGATCAAGCAGTTACAGAACATGGGTATTGAAGTCGTCATGTTGACCGGTGACAACGAAAAGACGGCCAGAGCAATCGGGCAAACCGCCGGTGTCGATCATGTCATTGCCGGTGTCCTGCCGGATGGCAAGGAAGCGGTC
>CADAHV010000133.1:0-3991 GCA_902787775.1 uncultured Erysipelotrichaceae bacterium
AAAGTGCCGGCGGGATATTGTCCCGATAGTTGGCGGTACAGATAAACAGAACATCCGAAAGATCGTATGGTTCTTCCAGATAGTGATCCGAGAACTGGAAATTCTGTTCCGGATCAAGGACTTCCAGCATTGCAGAAGAAGGATCGCCCTTGTAATCGGAAGCCATCTTATCGATTTCATCGATCAAAAAGACCGGATTCAAAGTGCCTGCTCTCTTCATACCCTGGATGATACGTCCAGGCAAAGCGCCTAAATAGGTACGGCGATGGCCTCGGATTTCTGCTTCATCACGCACGCCGCCCAAAGAGATCTTGACGAAATGTCTGTCCAGTGCCCTGGCAACCGATCTGGCAAGAGAAGTCTTGCCGACACCAGGAGGACCGACCAGACAGATGATCGGTGCTTTCAAAGAGTTTGTCATCTGCTTGACTGCCAGATACTCCAGGATTCTTTCCTTGACCTTGTCCAGACCGTAATGGTCTTCATCAAGGATACGTGAAGCTTCTGCCAGATCATCGTTATCTTCGGATTTCTGATACCATGGAACATTCAATAACCATTCAAGATAGGTGCGTATGACACCGGTTTCGCCGGTTGTCGGCGGCAGCATCTCGTAATGCTTGAATTCCTCTCTGGCCTTGGCTTTGACATTCTCCGGGAACGGTTCATTCTCGACTCTTTCTCTTAAGTCGTCGATATCCGAACCGCCGTCCTTGCCGCCGAGTTCATCCTTGATCGCCTTGAGTTTTTCACGCAGATAGTAATCGCGCTGGCCGTCTTCAATGCTCTCTTTCACTTTCTCATTGATCTCCTGCTCGATCATGTCCATGTTGCGTTCCTTTTCGATGTGGGAAAGCATCATGTTCAGACGAAGATTGACATTCTCTTCTTCCAAGAACATCTGTTTTTCTTCGACATTCTGAATGTAGATCTGGGCAAAAGTATCGACCAATACGGAAGCTAAAGAAGAATCAAAGACCGTAAACTGGCGGATCGGAAAACCCGGTCTGGCATATTTCTGAGCGATGACGTTGAATTCAGCCAAGGCTCTCTTGGTCAGATCTTCGATGACGCTTTCGTCTTCAACATAATCATTGATCTCTTCGATCTCAACAAAATTTACATCGTTCTTGATGAAATGTTTGGTTATATGACATCTGGTCAGACCGTTAAAAACGACCTTGAGATGATCATCTCTTTCCCTGCTTGTCTTGATGCGGCAGATCGTGCCGATGTTAAAGACATCGTCCGGTCCCGGTACATCAACCGTCAGATCCTTTTGCGAGACAAGAACGATATTGGACTGGTAGGCGTTCGCGTATTTTACCGCATCGACCGAAGCCTGTCTTCCTACTTCTACCGCCAGATCCTGCATCGGGAAAATGACCGCACCTCTGGTACATAATAAAGGATAAGAATATTTGCTCATATAAAACCTCCCTTATTTAAGAAAAGACGCTGAGCGTCTTTTTGATTATTTCTTCAGTAAATCCAAAGCTTTCTGCATTCTCAGATCATCTTTGAGAGTATCTGCCGGAACATACTTCTTGACATCATCGACCGGCATGCCGTACATCTCGGCCATCTTGTCATATTCGCTGTTCAGATCCTCGTCATTTACTGTCACATTCTCGCTCTTGGCAATCTGGTCTAAAGCAAGATTGATCTTAATACGCTTGTTGGCATCATCTTTCATGGAATCTCTGAGCTGATCGACAGTCTGGTTGGTGATCTTAAGGAACTGTGCGAGGGAAAGACCCTGCTGCATCATTCTTGCTTCGTAGTTCTGGATCATGTTGTCAAGTTCGCTCTTGACCATGACTTCCGGAATTTCAACTTCCGTGATCTCGGCGATCTTATCCATCAGATCGGATTCAGCCTTGTTAGCAGCTTCGCTCTCTTTTCTCTTGGCAAGATTGTCTTTTGTATAGTTTCTCAGTTCATCGACTGTATTGACGCCGTCATACTTGAGTTCCTTGACGAATTCATCATTGAGTTCAGGAAGAACTTTCTTCTTGATCTCATGAACGGTAACCGTGAAACGGGTCTCTTTGCCTTTGAGGTTCTCAGCCTGATAATTCTCAGGGAAAGTGACATTGATATCTTTTGTTTCTTCGGACTTCATACCGATCAGCTGCTCTTCAAAGCCCGGGATGAAGGAATGGGAACCGATGACCAGGTCATAGTTTTCACCCTTGCCGCCGTCAAACGGTACATCATTTAAGAAGCCTTCGAAATCGATAACAGCAGTATCGCCGTCTTCAACTTCGCCGTCTTCCTTTAATTCCAGATCCGCCTTGCGGTCTAAGAGATCTGCGATCTGATCGTCGATCTCTTTGTCATCAACCTTGACTTCTTCGACCTTGTATTCAATGGCCTTGTAGTCACCGAGTTTGACATCCGGCAAAACCGGGCAGACAAAGGTCATGACACACTTGTCATCATTGATCTCGTCGATCTTGAGCTCCGGTCTGTCGATCAGAGTTACATCATGTTCCTTCACTGCTGCATCGAGGGTACCCTGTGCAAGTGCTTCTGCTGCATCGATGAGGACTTCGTTATGGTTGATGTATTTTTCAGCCAGGTGCTTAGGCGCCTGTCCTTTTCTGAAACCCTTAATTTCTACTTTGGCAGCCAGCTTTTTGAAAGCAGCCTCTTTTGCCTTGGCCCATGCATCGCCATCCAGCGTGCAGGTTAATTCGGCTTTGGCATTTTCAATCTTTTTATATTCAGACATATTCCTTACTCCTTTAAAGTCTTACTTATTTTATCATTTAAATCTGCTAAATGCCATATAAAAGCCTTATATGGCACTGATTTGTCACTTGCCCTAAGCAAAGGCCTGATCAATGAATTCTTCGATCTTTTTTGCCAGGTTCTTGCTCTCCTTACGGTCAACGATCTGCGGCAAGAATAAGAGCAGTTCCTTATACAACAACTGCTGGGCCAGTTTGAGTTTGGAAGGCTCCTTGAGATAGTATTCCGTCAATCGTTTATTGGTACCGATAAAGCATTCCGTCTTGGTGACTTCCTGCAAGTCTTTCGGATTGAAGAACAATTGACGCTTGTCGTCTTCATAAAGGAACTGGTGGTCAACCTCCTGACGTATCAGAGAATCGATCAGCAAGGCCTTGGCATTGGCAGATCCTTTTGAGGCAAGGAACCTCTTGCACAAAGGAATCTCATTTCTAAGATTTTTCTTATCCAAGGCGGATACCGCCAGAAGCTGATGCTGCTCATCCTTGAACAGAAAGGATTCAATCTGTTCATCACTCACATAGGGACGCTTGTGTTCTTCATCATCCAGTTTTCTTAACAGTTCACTTAATTTTTCTTCCAGGTCTCTGGGAACATAAGGCATGTCCAGTTCATTTTTGATCATACGGACAGCATAGTCCTTGTCCCCTTTTTCAATCAGTTCATTGATCCTGTCTAAGATCTCATCATAATAATTCATATACAAAAGTATAACAGATTGCACAAGAAAGGCCGGTTGAAACCGGCCTGTTCTCGGTATTAATTTTGTGATCCTTTAGTTGAATCTTTCTCTGTTTGCGTTATAAGTTGTGTGCAACAGCTCATGTGCAAGGTGAGAGTTCGGTTCGCCTAAGAACTTTTCATAGAGTTCCTGGATCTGGGTGTTGTTGTGAGACTGTCTGATGACCTGTCTTTCATCTTCGGAATAAAGGGCATTCGCTCTCTTAGCCTTGTAGGTATCGAGGATGTCGTCGTCTTCATTCGGTAAGAAGCAAGGTTTGACATAAGACTGTCCGCCGCCGTTGATACAGCCGCCCGGGCAACCCATGATCTCGATGAACTGGTATTTGGACTTGCCTTCTCTGATTTCATCCAGTAAGACCTTAGCTGACTTCATACCGGAAGCAACAGCGATATTGACGACAGTGCCGTTGATATCGATCGCAGCTTCTCTGATACCGGCATCATTGCCTCTGACTTCGGTGAATTCGATCTTGCCGTATTCCTTGCCGGT
>CADAHV010000134.1:0-4435 GCA_902787775.1 uncultured Erysipelotrichaceae bacterium
CAAGAAACCATCCTTCTGGATCATCCTTGCAGGGATTGTTATCTGTGTCGTTACAGGGGTTTGTTTTCTGACCAACCCGAAGCACAATCCTGATGCATCTTACTTAATAGAGAACTTTGATCGGAAAAACATTGATGGCATAACGATCGATTATGATTTTGACTATTCTGAATCGGCCCCTCAATCAACTTATCGTGTTTATTGCAAAGAAACAGTCCTTTCTGATCTGGATCCAGCTGATCAAAAAAGAATAATGAAGCAGATCGAAACGATACTGACAGATGAAGAATTTGAAGAAGTTCCCAGCGAAGAGATCAGAGGAGGATCAGAGTTTCGACTGGTCATATTTGATTCGAAAAAAGTTAATATTACCGTTTATCAAAAAGAAGGATACATCGGTACTAATGATCCTGAATCAGATATAGGATGGCCTTTGGTTTATAAGGTGAATAACGATAAGCTTAATAAATTGTGTGAACTTGTAAATGAGATAAAGCAATCGCAAATCGAGCCTTTTACTTATAAAGAAAGCCATATGCTCGTTGACCCTATACAGCATCTTGTTCCTGACGAGGATCATATCATAGGCGTTGCTTTGATCACAGATGAAGAAAGTCAGAAAGAACTTCTGTCCTATAAGAAAAACAGGATCTGTGAATTCTATACTGATGAGGTCAATTCGCTGGCGACTCTGGCTGACTGGCTTGATCGTAGAGGCAATATCTATGCCATCATTTCCGATGGAGCAAGGCATAATCCGAATATGTATATTCTCTGTAATGGTTCTGATGAAATGGAAGATTATCAGAAGGACTATATCTCTGATATGATCGTCTGCAAAAGATCGGTGAATGAAAAAGGGACAGAAAAAGAGATTGTGATCCATTACGATCAGGGCCATATCTGGCTGATCTATACCAGGAAAGATGAACCCGGTTCCTATTATCTGAAAGATCAGCGTCTTGTCAAAACCGATTTAAATGCGTGGAGAATAGGATCGACGGCTTATGCGGAATATAATGGCAGAACGTATGAACATCATGTCGTCGTTGCTGTTGAATAAAAGGAAACAATTTGAAAAGAATAGAAATCAGGAGAACAATTGAAAACGGCATAAAACGCAATAAAAGCTATTAATTATGAATGATAAAGTAAGAACAGAATCTGTCATGATACAAAATCTATGTGTTCCTTGCAATTGCCATTGCCGTTATTGCCTTTTGTCATGGAACGGCAAGCCTGTTGGAACGTCCTGGGAAAGAGGCAAGGCGATAGGGCTACGTTTAATGAAAGAAATCAAGGAAGAATATCCCGATCTGGATCTGTCGTTCACGTTTGGCTATTCAATGGAACATCCCGATCTGAGAGAAGCGATCAATTTCCTGAAAAGCATCGGTTCCATACAATCCGAATATTTGCAATGTGACGGTTTGAGAATGCGCAACGAGCAGGAATGTGAAGAGCTTGCCAGCTTGATGTCAGAAGAGGGTGTCAGAAATCTTAACTTTACTTTCTATGGATTGAAGGAATATCACGACCGTTTTGCCGGCAGGAATGGCGACTTTGATCTGATGATGCAGATGATGGCTTCCGCGATCAAAAGCGGATTGAATGTCAGCGCTGGTGTTCCGCTTACAAAAGAGAACGTTGCAACAGCGGATGAATTGATTGATGTTCTGAAAAAGAACGGGTGCAACAGGATCTCCTTGTTTATTCCTCACGAAGAAGGAAGAGGAGCAGCACTCGCCAATGTCAGGCTGGAAGAAGATGATCTGTCTCTGCTTTCGAATGAGTCGAAACAGCTGATGAATCGCAAGATCTACAAGACCGAATCGGAATGGCTGGCAAATGAGTATTCGGAAGGATCACGAAGAGCAATTATCATTTCTCTTCGTTACGACAATATCGACAGATACGAAAAGATGGACGGTGTTTCGTTGCTGCACGAAATTGAAGAACTTGATGAAAAGTACTATTCCTCCTTCCCGGATTTCACAGAACTAGCCGCGTTATATGGCAACCCGGATAGTAAAAAACTCTACCGTATCCGCGATCTGGCTTATCATTACAGGAAACTGTACACTGAAGAATACAAACTTATTATCTACGATGTTACCGATGAAAGACAGTCGGGAAGCAGAAGACACTAAGCTATTTAATTATCAATAAGGACATGAACAGAAGGCTGATGCTTGTTCGGCCGTTTCTTTCGTTGTTAATTGTCCTTGTTGTCTATTTTGTAAGGTATTGACATGGACCTGGTGAAGAAAATATGTGGAACTTCATGATCATTTAAACTGAAAGTTGATTGCCTTTTAAGCTTATGTTATTGAGAATAAGGGTATGGAAAACAAGAAGATCGATGATTTCATTTATCAGTGCAGATGTGAGAAAAAGATGACACAGGCCGATCTCGCTGAGAGGATCGGCGTTTCTGTTCAGAGCATTTCCAAATGGGAGACCGGGAAAGCCGTTCCTTCCTTTCAGCATCTGAATGAACTGTGTACCGTGTTTGATGTAACACTGACAGAACTGCTGAACGGAGAAAAGATCGAAAACCAGGATACAAAGATCGGCAAGGCAGAAGAGACGATACTGTCCCTGGGAGAAGAGAAAGAAGCCATTGTTTCTGACAGGAAGAAGCTTTTGAAGATGGGCATGATTGTAATAACGTTGCTGGTTATTCTGTCTTCAGTCCTTTATTACAGAACGAGACAGGATGACTACGAGGTCAATATCTTATCTGTAAGTCCCAACGGCAGCGGAAAAGACATCAATGGTCCTTATGTCGAAGGGGGAACATATGTCGATAGCGAGGACATCTTCATTCCCTCAGAATTTCCAAGTGAAGTGGATTTTCTGCTTCCGGAATTCAAAGAAAAATTGTTAAATGAATATCAGCTGGAATGGATCGAGAAAGCTATCTATCCTGCAGCAAAAAGTTTATATATAAAAGAAGGCGTCTACGGAACGCTGGTCTTTAATCCTTGGGGCTATGAGATCCGTTTTGAAGTAAACGATACGAAACACAAAGTATCAAAAGAGTATACGGCCTTTCTTCCGATTTTGAATCGTTTTGGAAACGGTGACGGATCGTTCTACGTTGATATGCCTGAGGATGGTCAGTATCCAAGAGTGCTGGATGAAAAAGAAGCTTCGGATCTCCTTGCAAAGTATGAAGGAAATTATCACTGGCAATCCGAAAACCATGATCCTTTGAATCAGAACTGTTCAGAGATCATGATCGAGATCCATCAGATGAGTGACAGAATCAATTACAGCATCCATCAATGGACCGGGTGTCTGACTGATAGCGTTACATACCACATTAAAAACATTGTTAAAACTGATGAGAATACTTTTGAATTATATCTATACCGTTTCCATGGTCTGGGATATACTGCCCCCTCTGATATTACGATGTTTCCGACAAACGTATATATCATAAGGACAGATGAAAGCAGTGATCAGTATTTCGATCTGCAGTTTAAGGGAGTCAATCTGTCGACGATCGATTCCTTTGACAGAAGGGTAGAAAATGGTAAGTTGTTCAGGAGATTCATCGATCTGTATAAAGAAGAAGGCGAGTGGTATCGCTTTGAGAAGTGGCCAGATTAGAATACAATTGGCTGAATAAGTTTTAGAATAAATAATATGAAAGAGAATATAAAAAAGAAGATCGTTACTCTGTTTGGATTTCTGATCCTGGCAGTTTGCTTATCCGCCTGCAGCGTCAAGGATCCAAGAAGAGGATTGTCCAGGCAGCTTGGCATCGATCTGATGAACGACGGTACTGTGCTTCTGCATGAAACGGATACGATCGGCTGGTTTGGTGATGGATATATCCTGTCGGAGCTGGAATGCAGTGATGAAAGCGTACTGAATGATATCATGAACGATGAACACTGGAAAAGGCTTCCTCTTTCCGAGAATATGCATCGTTTCTTTTATGAGGATTATCATTTCCCCAATGATCTTCCGATCCCTGTCTTACGACGATGCAGAGCTATATGACAGGGCATCCTTTAATTTCACATTTGCAATATACGATACAAAAGAAAACAAACTGTATGTCTGCGAGTTCAATACCTGAAGTTTGATAAGAAGCAGACCTTTTTGGAGATGGTATATGAGAAAACTGATAACACTTATATTGATAGTACTTCTTACCGGATGCACTAAAGTTGAAAGCGGTCCTGGCGCATCTTTTGAAGATGTCGATATCGATGCGATCTATGAGTCATTCCAAAGAAGTTTTTCTTATGTTCACTACAACTTCTATTACAGCACACCGCATCAGGATCTGGATCCGGATTATGAACATTGTGATGAAAACAACTATGCCTGCAAAGCGAGAAACTATGATTCTCTTGAACAGTTCAGAAGGCATATGATCGAGGATTATGATCTGACCGAAAACTTTGCGGATTCTCTG
>CADAHV010000135.1:0-3953 GCA_902787775.1 uncultured Erysipelotrichaceae bacterium
TCGATCATGACGGAAGTGAAACCGTCATCGATACAAGACTTACAAGTTTCGAAGCTGTCACCATGGTCGAGGTGCAGGACGATTGGAAGACCGGTTTCGATAACTGCTGCTTCAACCAGCTTTACCAGATAAGTTCTGTTGGCATAAGCTCTTGCGCCTTTTGAAACCTGGAGGATAACCGGAGCGTTGCATTCTTTAGCAGCTTCAGTGATACCCTGGATGATTTCCATGTTGTTGACGTTGAAAGCACCAATCGCGTAGCCGCCATTATATGCTTTCTCAAACATTTCTTTAGATGTTACCAATGGCATAAAAACTATTCTCCTTTTTCTACAATCATTATAACGCAAAAACCGGGAGATAGAGTTGATTAATGAAAGCAGACCGGCAAGTTAACGGTGCAATAAAAACAGTGCTTTTTTAAGCTTTCATAGTATAATCTAGTAGTATGAGTTTGATAGAAGTTAAAAATGTAAGTTTTTCTTATAACGAGACAAAAAAGGCGGTCGATGACGTCAGTTTTGAAGTGGAACAGGGTTCCTATGTTACGATCATCGGCCATAACGGTTCGGGCAAGTCGACACTGGCCAAGCTGATCGCCGGCTTATTGCCGATAAAAGAAGGCAAGATCATCACCGATGGTCTGGAAGTCAACGAAGAAAACATCGGCAAGATCCGCACGAAACTCGGCATCGTGTTCCAGAATCCCGACAACCAGTTTATCGGTTCCACCGTCAAGGATGATATCGCCTTCGGTTTGGAAAACAAACAGGTGAAACAGGAAGACATGGACGGCATCATCAACGAGTATGCCGATAAGGTCGGCCTGCATGATTTTCTGAACTATGAACCGCAGAATCTTTCCGGCGGACAGAAGCAGCGTGTGGCGATTGCCGGCATTCTGGCGATGAAGCCGAGCATCCTCATCTTTGATGAGGCAACTTCGATGCTGGACCCGAAGGGCAAGAAAGAGATCAAGAAACTGATGTACGATCTGGCCGGCGGGGATGATATCACGATCATTTCGATCACCCACGATATCGAAGAGGTCTTACAGTCGGATGACTGCGTCGTTTTAAACAAGGGAAAGCTGTTTATGCACGATACACCGGAAAAGGTCTTTATGCATGCGGATAAGCTCAGACAGATCGAACTGGATGTGCCGTTTATTGAAAAAGTCAGAGAAGTGTTTGGAAAAAAGAAGATCAAACTTAAAGCTGATGATCTGGAAGGAATGGTGGATGAATTATGCCGATCAAGTTCAAAGCGTTAAGTTATATCTACAATAAGGACATGCCTTATGCTCATAAGGCACTGGACAATATCAATCTGGAGATCACTGAGGGTGTCATCACTGCCGTGATCGGTGAGACCGGTTCGGGCAAATCGACGATGGTCGAACATCTCAATGCCTTATTGCTTCCTTCGGAAGGCAGCCTTGAGGTTTTGGACTATACGATTAAGGCCGGTGAGAAACAGAAGTTTTTAAAGCCGTTAAGGAAGGATGTCGGTCTGGTTTTCCAGTTCTCCGAATATCAGCTGTTTGAGGAGACGGTCATCAAAGACGTCGCCTTTGGTCCGCTCAATTTCGGCTTTACGCCGCAGGAAGCGCTTGAGCAGGCAAAAAAGGCTTTGAAGATGGTCAAGATCTCCGAAGACCTCTTTGAAGTTTCACCGCTGGAACTTTCCGGCGGTCAGAAGCGCCGCGTGGCGATCGCCGGCATCATCGCCTGCGATCCGAAGGTCATCGTTCTGGATGAACCGACAGCCGGTTTGGATCCGAAGGGTTCCAAAGAGATCATTGATCTGTTCATCAATCTCAACAAGACGGAGAAAAAGACGATCATCATCGTTTCCCATGACAATGAGATGGTCTACAACTATTGTGATGAAACCGTTGTTTTGTCTCATGGCAAGATCGTTTACCATGGACCGACGGATGAATTGTTTGCCGATAAGGAAAAGCTGAAGGAATACAATATGCTGGAACCGCAGATTGTCGTCTTCAGAAACGCCCTTATCGAAAAAGGATTTACGCTTTCCAGGAATGCGCGTACTCTTGAGCAGATCGCTGACGAGGTCGCAAGGCAGGTGAAACGATGAATAATTTAGTTTTCGGTAAATACATTCCGATCGATTCCCTGATGCACAGACTCGATCCGCGGGCAAAGCTGATCGGGCTTTTCCTGATGATCGCCGCAGTCTTCATTCCGAAAAGCTGGTGGGTCTTCTTAGTCATTGCCTTGCTTCTGGCGGTTGCTCTGCTTCTTGCCAAGATCGGCATCAAGATGATCGTGCAGTCTTTCAAGCCGATGATCATGATGATGATCTTCTTGCTGGTGATCAACTCTTTGACCATCAAGACCGGTGACGTGATGTTTACGATCGGCACCTTTGCGGTATACAAGGATGCCATATTCAATACTCTGTTTGTCATTACGAGACTTCTTTTAATGATCTCGATTACGACCTTGCTGACGGCAACGACCAATCCGTTAGATCTGACTTTAGGCATCGAATGGCTGCTCAAACCGCTGGAAGTCATTCATTTCCCGGCACATGAAGTGGCTATGATGGTTTCCATTGCCCTTCGTTTCATTCCGACGATCATTGAAGAGACCATGCGCATTATGAATGCCCAGAAGTCGCGCGGCGTCGATTTTGAAAACGGCAGGCTGGCCGAAAAGATCTCAGCCATCCTTTCTTTGATCGTGCCGTTATTCTCGGTTGCCTTTGAACGGGCTTATGAACTGGCAGATGCCATGGAAGCCAGAGGTTATGTACCGGGCGAAAAGCGAACCCGTTATCATGTCCTGCATTTCCGCTTCATGGATTATCTGTTCATCTTTATCTGCATGGCCATCCTTGCCTTCTCCATCCTTTCGCGGATTTATCTATGAGATATAAGGTTATCCTGGCCTATGACGGCCGCAATTATGCCGGCTTTCAGTCGCAGAAAAACGCCACCGCGATACAGGATATCGTGGAAGGGGCGATCGAACGGGTCTTTTCGGAAAAGATCCGCATCATCATGTCTTCGAGGACCGATGCCGGCGTTCATGCGTATGGCCAGGTCTTTCACTTTGATACCGACAAGGAAAAGGATGAAGGAAAACTGAAGTTTTCTCTCAATTCCTTATTGCCGGATGATATCCATGTTGTTGAAGTAAAAAAAGTCAGCCGGGATTTTCATGCCCGTTATTCGGTCAAGAAAAAGACCTATGAATATCTGATCAATCTGGGAGAATACGACGTCTTTTTAAAGGGCAGAGCTTTTCAATGTTTCTACAAACTGGATGTCGATCTGATGAAAGAAGGGGCAAAGCTGTTTTTGGGAGAACATGACTTCTCTTCCTTCAATACCTCCTCTTTAAAGGAATACCCCAATCAGGTCAGAAATATCACTGAATTCTCGATCACCCGCAAAAAAGACATCCTTAAGATCAGGGTGACCAGCTCCGGTTTTCTGAGAAATATGGTGCGCATTATGGTCGGCACATTGATCGATCTGGGCAGAGGCAAGAAGAGTCTCGATGATATCAAAGACATGCTGGAACATCCATGCAAGTCCACCAGACGATACAACGCCGATCCCAACGGCCTTTATCTGGTAAAGATTTTCTATTAAAATAAGACATATGAACAAACAGATTGCAAAAATCATATCGGTTCTGGAACTGATCGTGGCCGTTGTCATGTATTTTGCGGTGGCTTATCAGTTTGACAACGATCCGATTATCATGAAGATTTTGCCATATACCGACTTTGAAGCAACGCTTCTTCGTCTTTCGATCTACATCATTCCGGGCATCAATATCATTGCCGGCTTTTTCGGGATCACCTTCAATACCAAAGGCATCCTGTGCTTCGCCGGTGTGCTCGAACTTCTGGCCGCTTATCTTACTCTGTACTTCAAGGGCAAGAGCGATC
Organism: uncultured Erysipelotrichaceae bacterium; assembly: GCA_902787775.1. Lineage (GTDB taxonomy): Bacteria > Bacillota_I > Bacilli_A > Erysipelotrichales > Erysipelotrichaceae > Colivicinus. Next base: position 3,931 of record CADAHV010000135.1, read on the forward strand.
TGATGAATTTCATGGGAATCGCG
>CADAHV010000136.1:0-6680 GCA_902787775.1 uncultured Erysipelotrichaceae bacterium
TGGTAGGTGCGACATACTCGCAGACTACGCTTGTACCATCTTCAAAATTTCTGATAGCCAAGCCGTAGTTCTCCTCTGCTGGTTTCTATTTAATCAGTTTGATGTAATTTCTTCTTGTATCAACAACGTGATATAACATTACTTCTTTTTTTTCATGGTCAACTTTATAGAAAACCGAGTGGTGTTTTGCCACTACAAGAACTCTGTATCCCTGCTTTCTGAGTGTTGCATTCCTCGGAAGCGATCCGCTTTCAGGAAACTCAGCAAGCATCATTGTTCTTTCTTGTATCTCGTCGAGATAGTTCAGAGCAGTTTTCCTGTCTCCGGATGCTGTTGCGATATGTAAGACAATCTCAAAAATTGCTGTTGCGATATGTAAGACAATCTCAAAAATTTCATCGTCATACTTATCGGTGTTCTTTACTGCATAAGCCATTTACAGCTCCATTGATTCGATTTTCTTCCGGATAGAATCGTAGGTGTCAGATGCCAAAGACACTCTTCCTTCTCTGACATCGGCTTCGGCTTCGGCCAGGTCTCTGTAAAGCTGGAGCTCATCCATTAGCTCGTTGTACTTTTCGTAGCTCATAATGGCTGAATCGCCTTTACCATTGACAGTAAGGATTGCTGCGGCGTTTCTTTCTTTGCATTCTTTAATAACTTCGCTATATCTGTTTCTGAGTTCTGACGAGGGTCTGATGAGTTCGCCCATTGCCTGTTCCTCCTTGATATATCAAAATTATATCATATTATTGATATATTTATGTACTATCTGAATTTATCTCGATCAAATTTAATATGTTAATCGTCCGTGTCCGGAAAAGCTACATTGCGAAGAATCAAAAAAACCGGTGCCATGTAGCGTTCCGGTTCCTCATTTGAAATACTGAATAAAAAAATTTTACAGATAATGGTTTGCTTAAAGCAGAAAAGAAAACGGCCTTACTGTTCCTTGCGTACCAGGGATTTGATTACCTCTGATGCCTGAGAGACCGTCAGATCTTTGAACGATCCAACGCCGTAATAGGCAAGAATCTTGCCTTCCATGTCACGGTTGCCTTTTAACATCTCGGCGATCTTTTTAACCTGTAATTCATCCGCCGGTTCTTTGACAACGGCCGTGCTGGCATCAATAACGTTGTCGTTATCGATCTCCTGCTGCTTCTCATAGTTTCCGTTGAACTCCTCTTCGGTATATAAGCCGGAGAAATCCTTCGGAAATGCCTCTCTAAGCGCAGCTACTTTGGCACATTTGTTGATCATGACCGCAGGCATGGTTGCCCAGTTGGAGATGAACTTGGTTTTGTCGTCCTTATCCGTCTTTGCGTATTCTCTTAGATTGAGCGTTACGAATTTCGGATATTTTTGCGATTTGCGGTAGACTTTTGCCCAACCGCCGGCAAGCTGATATCCAGAAGGTACAAACGTACCGTCAAGATACTTAATATCTCCGTTCGGAGCGATGCCAATGACACCATCCTCAATTCCGTCGAAATCAGGGTTCGTTGCAGCCCTTTTGATGAAGAAGTCCTTACCGGCAAAGATATTTGCCTTGTTGCCGTACTTGACGATGTAGGCTTCTCTGGTGAAAGGATTGAGCTTCAGTTCTCTGCACATTGATGCAAAGAGAAAAAACTCCTCATCGGTGATCTGCTTGTCGTCGCAAAGATACTTTTTGACAATCTCTTTGCTAAGAGATACTTCAGTGCCGCTTTCAGCTTTGTATGAAATCAGATCAAATGTTGACATATTGTGTCCCTCCTTACATATGCCAGTATTTCAAAGCAAAACAACACGTAAAAAAAGACATATCAAGATTATGTCTAATCTCATATGGATTATCTGTTTTGTATCGCAGTCAGTGTTGCGGATACATCTTCAAAAACGTGTTATTTTAAACAACTTAATTATAAATTGAACGATTTTTCTTGTAAAGGAACACTTGACTCGCGGAAATAATAGCGGACGCTCAATTATCTTGCCTGATATACTCTAAGAATTTTTTGTAGATTTCTCTGTCAATCCGCAGCGTTTTCAGATCTTCTTCCGCTTCATCAATATCCTTGAAGTACTCTTCATAAAGATTGCCGGTCAGGAAAAGATCATGCTCGGCAGATATTTCATCAGCCCGATCTTCGCCATAGCCTTCTTCGATCAGATCGGTTTTGGTTCTTTCAAGTTCATGTTTGACGTGCTGTCTTTCCCTGTAGGCGTCTTTCCTTTTCCAGTAAAGATAGGATTCAGCGATCTTGATCTCCTCGCGGATTTCCTTTAAAGCTTCCTCAGCTCTTTCAATCAGTTTTTCTTTGCTGTATTCCATATTACAAAGCCCTCTTGATTGTTTCGACTTTCAACAGATATGTCAGGTCAGCACCTTCGAGCTTTATAAAGCCGTAGTGTTCATAGAATTTTTTTGATGATTCTTTGGCATCAACAATTACAAAATATATGCCTGTCTGAAAAGACAGATTAACGATTCTTAAAAGTGCGTCTCTTAGCAGAAAGGAGCCGCAGCCTTCTTTCTGATACTTCTTGTCAACTGCAAGTCTGGCAATCCGGATACAGGGTATCGGGTATCGGGGCAAGCCTTTTGCTAATGATCCGGAAAGATCGTTAAAAGCGATCTGAGCGTTGGACAGAGTGTAAAAGCCAACGATCTCTTTTTCGTTGCTGCAGACAAACGTCTTGCCTATGTTTTTCCTGTCGTTCTGAATGGCATATTTCTTAAAAAAGTCATTCAGAGCTTCAACTCCGCACCAGCAGCTGATAAACAAGTTCCCTGTCCTTTCCAGAGAGAAACAGGGTTTCGTTTTCCTGAATATCCAGTTTGGCCTGATTCAGGCAGACTGATGTGATATAGGCGGTTAAGGAAAGATTCTTGATCTGTGCTGCACGTTCAAGCGTTTCCTTGTTTATGTCATCGACCCTGATATCGATCCTGTTGTTTTTTAATGAAACAGCCATGAGATTACCTCCGTGATTATTATAACATATTGTGTCGTTTGTACACACAAAAAAAGAAGGACCGCAAAGATCCTTCTTATCGTTCTGATAAAACGTCATCACGCGTTTTTAATCAGTCTGTTTTTAAAGAGTGTTTTTCTTGTTTCTTTTGCATCGGAATGATTGATCATGAAGTCGATCGAACTTTCATCATCTGTAACGAGGATGCACCGCTTCTTCGCTCTGGAGATCGCTGTATAGAGCATCTCGTTGCGAAACAGACGGCATTTTTGCTCCTTAAGGATCGGAATAATGACCGTATCATATTCAGAACCCTGACTCTTGTGAACCGACATTGCATAGGCAAGCGTAATCGATCCAAGATCCGGCTTGTGATAAACAAACGTTATTCCGTTTTCCCAAACGATCTTCATTTCCATCCCCCATTCTTCCGAATCGAGGTCGATATCAACGACAGTTCCGACATCACCATTACTGACGAATTCGGTGTTTTTCCACATCATCACCCGATCGCCGACCCTGAAGGTCGTGTTTCCGTTTTGATAAGAAACGGCGTCAGATGACGACATCTGCTCCTGGATGATCGGATTAAGACCATCGGCAACCGCCTTAAATCGTCCCTCTTGCGTAGATCGCAACGGGCAGATCAAAGCGACATTGCTGACGCCTTCGTTTTCCGCATAGTAGCTGTAAATCTTTCGGATTTCATCGATCGCTGTATTCTCGTTGCTGACTCTGACATTCATCATGGTTTGATCATAATGAAGATCGCAGTTCTTAGCGATGATCTTTCGGCAGTTATCAATAATTCCGCCGGATTCCTGTCTGAATACATCGGTCAGGTGAGAAACAGGTATTACGCCGGATTCTATCATGTCTTTCAGGCATGCGCCTGCACCGACAGACGGCAGCTGGTTGATGTCACCGACGAAAACCATCTGGCAACTGAAACTGACGGCCTCCATAAGCTTTTCAAACAGCAGCATATCAACCATTGAGAATTCGTCGACGATAATCAGACCGCTTGGGATATAGGATCCCGGCGCTTCTGATCCCTCATAAAGATTCAGTCTTGAATGAATCGTAGATGCCTCAATTCCTGTCACTTCCGATATGCGACGAGCCGCTTTCCCGGTAGGTGCTAAGAGCACTATCTCCCGACTGGGGAAAACCTCTCGATATGCAGCAATAATTGCATTCATGATCGTTGTTTTGCCAGTACCGGCTCCACCGGTAATGATTGAAACCTTGTTGGATAGCGAACATTCAACTGCTTTTTTCTGACAATCCGATAGCTGCCTGTCATGATATCGCGATGCAGCATTAAGCAGATCGTATTTACCATCAACCGGAGCTTTGTTTAGATTGCAGAGCTGTCTTGCCGTTTTCTCTTCAGCTTCATAATAGGAAAAAAGCATCATTTTATGCCCTTCATCTACATGGATCTGCTCGTCGTTGATCAGCTGCATGATACAGTCGATAACAAGTGAGCCAGAAACTGCCGGTTGAGAAAGTCCGTCATTCAGCTTGAACAGAGCTCTTTCGATCAGTTCAGAATCAATCACGTAAGTGCTGCCGGAAAGAGTAAACTCCTGCATGGCCTCAATAATGCTGCCTTTGATCCTTGATGGAGAATCAAGAGCCGTATTAAGGTATCTGGCGATCGTGTCGCAGGTTTTAAAGCCGACCCCCTTGATATCAAGCAACGAAAAAGGATCATCTCTGATCCCTGTTTCATCATATCTTGCATCGTTGATCAGCCTTATGGCTCTGGACGATATGCCCATAGGTGACAGAAATTTCGTCAGTTTCTTGAATGAGCTGGCGTTCTGGTATCCTCTGACGAGGATTCTGAGCTTTTCAGCGTTCATGCCGGAAACCGACAGTATCCTTTCCGGATCCTCCTCGATGGTTCTGAAAGTGTCCGATCCAAATTCCTTCACGATCCTCCTGATGATGTCTTTACCAATGCCTAAAAAGTCGTCTCCACTGAAAAACATGTTGAGTGACTGTCCGGTTTTTGGTTCCGTCATCATATAGTTGGAAACCTTGAAGACTTTCTTTCCGGTTCTAGGATCTTCAACTTCCTCGCCATCAAATAAATAGAAACAGTTCTGATTCTGCGGAAGTCCGTAACCCTTGCAGGTCACAAATCTCTCGCCCTTTTCCTGTAATTGCAGATATATCGCAATTACAAAGTCGCCGTTTGTATAAACGGTTCGATAGTGCTTGACTGCAATCTGCATCAAGTTGTCCTCCCTTCTCTTTGTTTGAATAACGCACAAAAAAAGTACCTGAACCGAAAGTACTCTGATATCGTGTATTATTCTTCAAAAATATGTTATTTTAAACACCTTTATTATAGATTATCGGTTCATCGTTCGCAAAAAAACGCGATCGAACTATGTGTGACGCGTTTCTAAAAGACGATTGATAAAAGATCCCGATAAACACGAATTTGTCATAATGCACTTTTCGGACAGTTCTTTACACATTCCATGCATAAGATGCATTCCGTTCCGTTTTCACGTTTCCTTGAATTATCCGTCACATCCACATTCATCGGGCAAACACGTTTACATTTTCCGCAGGAAATGCACTTCTCCTTATCGCATTTGATACGCAGTAGCGAAAAATAGCTCATCGGTTTCAGAAAAACAGTAATCGGGCAGATGTATTTGCAAAAAGCCCGGTTGTCTTTAAATACATATGCCAGCATTATTCCTGCCGCATAATAGAGTACATTTCCTGCTATAAACGCCCAAAACATGATTCTCTCGATATTCCCGACTTTTGCGAGAAACAAAGCAGCCACAAAGATCAATGAGGCCGCAAAAGTTATATATCGAATCCATTCGAGCTTCTTTCGGGGCTGCTTTGGCACTTTATATGGCAGTAAATCCAGCACCATGGCTGTCCAGCAGGCATATCCGCACCATCCGCGTCCAAAGATCAGCGGCCCGAATATCTTGGCTACAGCATAGTGGATTGTTGCAGCTTCAAACACGCCTGTGAACAGATAATACCAGAATCCTTCAATCTGCATGTTTTCGTTACAGATCAATCCCAGATAGACGAGCATGTATAGACCGACAAGCAGTTGAACAATGCGTCTGGCATGTTTGAATTTTTTGATAAACAGGACGACTCCCAGCGAAATGGACAGTCCAATATAGCTGAAATTAAACAAATAAAACAGATTGTCTTTTGTCAGCCATAAAGTTATTGCAATCGTTTCAAAAATAACTAGCATTATGATCGGTATTGCATATTTCTTCATTTCTTTATCTCCACAAATCCCGATTTCTACCCTTACATCCAAATCACAGTCTCAACCCTCCGAACAGAGCAGTTGATATATTCCCGAGGAGGATATTATGCGGTCACAATCATCCTTTTGGGAAGGTGGCCGGATGCCCGGAAAGCCTTTATTTCCGGCACTTTCGACTACCCTATGTGTCCTTACGTGACATCAATACTACCGTCTCATCATGAGTCACCTTCTTAAACAGCCTAGCGCTCCAGAATTCCATCCCAAGTTCGTCCAGATAAAAATGAAAGATCGCTCTCCAGTTCTTTGTTGCTGTGCTGAGCATGATATAATCCGCCTCATTCCGAACAGCCGACTCAGTATAGGCAAACAGCATTTTCCCAATGCCTTTGCTGCGGTATTCCGGTTTTACATAGAGTTCCTCCACTTCAAAGACCGGCGTTCC
>CADAHV010000137.1:0-4192 GCA_902787775.1 uncultured Erysipelotrichaceae bacterium
CAATGACCACTATATGGACTACAAGGAACGGATACGGGAAAATGTATCGCTGTGTACGCAAGAGCTGATCGATACCTCTTCCGTGGCTTTGGAAGAAGCTTCGGATCACCTTTCCTTCTTGGTGAACCTGCAGAGCTTTGTGACTTTACTGTTCTTCGCCTTCATCTGTGCCTTTGTCGCCTTGATCGCCACGCAGATCCGTACACCGTTGTTACGGATGGTCAAGAAGATGCGGGAAGAGAAGAAGATCGAGCCAAAGGGCGTTGAAGAACTGCGTTTCGTTGCCAGAACCTACAACGAGATCCTGGAACAGAACCAGAACACTGGAACAGAACCAGAACACTCAGGAAAAGCTCTCGCATGAGGCTTCTCATGATGCCTTGACCGGCTTGCTCAACCGCGGTGCCTACGAACTGCTGATACAGGATGTCGACCGCGATCATATGGCCTTGTTGATCATCGACGTGGACCACTTCAAACAGATCAACGACACCTATGGCCATGCGGTGGGCGACAGGGTATTGATTCGCGTTGCCGAGGTCCTTCGCCACTCCTTCCGTTCGGTCGATATCATCTGCCGTCTGGGCGGTGACGAATTCGTGGTCGTCATGACCCGTGTCAATTCCTCGATGCGCCAGCTGGTGGAAAACAAGATCTCTTCCGCCAACGAAGTTCTCTCCGATCCGAAGGATGATCTGCCGGTTGTTTCTTTGAGTGTCGGTGTGGCTTTCTCGGACCGCAAGGATCCGGGTGAGGACATCTTCTTGGATGCCGATGAGGCCTTATACAAGGTCAAGGCTGCCGGCGGCCGCGGCTGCGGTTTCCATGGCTCTTAAAATTATTTACGAACAGGGAAACAAAAATGTACAATGTAGTAAATAAGACAAAGATTGTTTGTTGAGAAAGGAAAATTAAGATGGGTTTATTTGACAAATTATTCAAAAAAGAAGAAGAAGTAGTTTTACCGGCTCTGGAAAACGTCGCCGATGAGGACATCGTGGCAATCGCTGACGGCGAACTGATTGATGTTTCCACGGTTTCCGATCCGGTCTTTGCCGAGCAGATGATGGGCAAGTCCACAGCGTTCAAGTTCGACAAGGATAAAGTCGTCTTATGTTCGCCAGCCAACGGTACTCTGGCTGTTCTTTTCCCGACGGGTCATGCCTATGGCATCGCCATGAACAACGGTGTTGAATTGTTGGTTCACTGCGGCGTCGATACAGTCAATGCCAAGGGCGACGGCTTCAAGCTTTTAGGCAAGAAGCAGGGTGACGCCATCAAGGCCGGCGATCCGATCGTCGAAGTCGACATCAAGAAACTGTCCAAGACCTATGACATGTCCACGATGTTGATCATCACCAACGCCAATGACAAGGAATTGGATTTCGTCGATCCGCAGACCGTGACAAGAGGCCAGAAAGTTATTAAATAAGAAAGCAGGTGCCCCAGGGCACCTTATTTATTGGAATCCATATTATTCTGTAACTGTTCAATGAAGTGTTTGAGGGCAACGTTGTCGTTGTCCTTTTTCCATATGGCGTGGATCTCTTCGACTTCTTCCTTGCCTTTCATCGGTAAGAAAACCAAACCTTGGGCGTTGTTGATCTTTTTGACACAGTAGTCGGGCATGATGGAGATTCCTTCTTCTGCGGCCACCATGATCAAGATCGATTCGATGTCGGTGGAGCGGCACAAGATGTCGGGATGATAGCCGGCCGCATGGTAGAGGTCCATGAACAGAGAATCGCCGTAGTTGTCGGAAAGTTCGGATGGGGACATGTAGATGATCGATTCACCTTTTAGGTCGATCCTTTCCAAGGCCTCTTTCTGGCTAAGCGGATGAGCAGCGTATAAGACGGCGGTCAGTCTTGCCTTTTCAATCTCCAGGGCTTCAAAATCCGGATTGGCTTTGAGGTTGGTGGAGTCCCAGGTGAAGATGATGTCGTACTCGTTGCTTTGTAACTTGAGAGCGAGCTGATCGGAGGTTTCACGGTAGCACAGCAACAAAACACCCGGCAAAGAGCGGTGGAAGGACCGCAGTTCATCGGAGAGGAAGGAGCGCTCATAGCCCTTGATGTAGCCGATGCGAAGACTCCCGTAAATGCCGCTGGCGGCTTCGGAGGCCCGCTCTCTGGCATCGTTCAATCTGCGAAGGATGAGTCTGGCATCATTCAAAAAGCTGGTTCCGGCCGGCGTTAATGAGATCGGCCGGCTGGAGCGGTTGACCAGTTTTAAGGAAAGCTCATCTTCTAAAGCCTTGATTTGCTGGGTCATAGCGGTTTGGGTGATGTAGTGTTCTTCGGCCGCGGCGGTAAAACTGCGCTTTTCGGCCAGGGTGACGAAGTATTTTAACTGGTTAATGTTCATAGTATAAGTTTTTCTTATTTTATTATGGCAAATTGGCCCTTAACAGGCAAGTATTCCGGTGGTTCAATAGAACTATGAATTATAGTGGCAGAAAGAGCACAGTGATCAGAGATTACATCCTCTTAGGCATCGGGACGCTTTTGATTGCCCTGGCTGTGAAGGAGTATCTGATCCCCTGTCAGATCGTGACCGGTTCGGTTTCCGGTCTGGCTTTACTGTTCAATGAGGTCTTTGGTATCGATACATCCTTGTTGACACTTTTGATGAATCTTTCCTGTCTTTTGATCGGCACATGTTTTCTGGGGAAGAAGTTTGGCTTGCGTTGTGTTTATATTTCCCTTCTTTTACCTCTGGCGATGGCCCTGATACCGGAGTATGAGCCTCTCTTGACTTCTTCCCCTTTCATAAATTGTCTCTTGTTCCTGGTCTTACTGACCAATGGCCAATGCATCATGTTGGCGTTGGATACGACCTCCGGGGGTTTGGACACGATTGCGGAAGTTCTGGCGAGAAAGCTTCATGCCTCGAGCGGCATGATGATCGGCTTATTAGGAGCTTTGGTTTCCGTGTTGACGATCTCGGTCTATGGTCTGGGTCCGGCGATCAAGGGCGTCTTAGTGACTTTAGCCAATGGCGCGATGATCCAGCTCTTATTCTTAATTAAAGATAAGAGTAAGACGACCCTGCAAAGACTGCGGGCAAAGGCATAGGAAAGAAGAAAGCGAGCGGCTTTCTTTTTTGATAGAATGATTCTGAAGGAAGGTATCGTGTATGAAACTGATGATCGCCTCGGATATCCATGGCAGCGGAATGTATGCGGAAAAACTGATCGAGCGCTTTAAGGAAGAGAAGCCGGACAAGCTGCTTCTTTTGGGAGATCTTCTGTATCATGGACCGCGCAACGACCTGCCGGGACTCTATGATCCCAAAAAGGTCATCGCTTTACTGAATGGCATCAAGGATGACCTGCTTTGTGTCATCGGCAACTGCGACTGCGATGTCGACCAGATGGTTCTGGAATTTCCGATCATGGCCGATTATGCCTTGCTGTATATTGACGGTATCACGATCTATGCCACCCACGGCCACGTCTACAACCAGAAAAAGCCGTTGCCCGGCACAAAGGGCATTCTTCTTTGCGGCCACACCCATGTGCCAAAGATCGAAGAGTGCGATGGTTTCACCTATCTGAATCCGGGTTCCGTCTCTATCCCGAAAGAAGGATCCCGTCACAGCTACATGGTGCTGGAGGATGGCGTCTTTAAGTGGAAGGATCTGGAAAACAAAGAAGTCTATATGGAATACAAGCCCGTCATTTGACGGGCTTTGGTTTAGATTTTGAAGTTCGATATTGAAAAAAAATGAAGTTTAGGACAAAATAGATATTGTCAATAAGCTGACTTGAGAGAGCGGTTTATCCTACCATCTTGGAAAGGTGGCGTACTGCAAGGTACCACAGGTTCGAATCCTGTAGTCAGCGCCATTGAAAAAAATGCCTTTATCTTCGCGATAAAGGTTTTTTATTTGTTGACCTGGTATCTGACAAAACACTCATGGAAGAAGAGGTCGAAGAAGAAGGTCAGACCGTAATTATTGTAGACATTGCGGGCGGATACGATGTTGTTGGAAGACAGGGCGATGTTTTCGGAAAGATAGAAAATGAAGCGGTAAGTCTTTTCGAAAACCGTCGTATGATTCAAAGTGATCAGACACTTCTTGACCTTGATATCCTGTAACTGGTCGTTGATGGCCAAGGCATAATTGCCGGTCACCGAACAGACCAAGAGAAGATCGTCTTCCTTGAGGGAATTCAGAAGTTCCGTGT
>CADAHV010000138.1:0-3916 GCA_902787775.1 uncultured Erysipelotrichaceae bacterium
TTTATAAGGAGGTTAGAACATGTCCGAGATGGCTGTAAGAGAATACGACGCAAAACTCGATTCCAAGAAAAGGATTACACTTCGTAATGCGATTTTTGACTATTTCCATGTTTCCGAGATGGAAGACGGAAGGATCGTTCTTGAGCCCAGGGAACTGGTGAAGCCTTTCAGCGTATCTGCCAACACTCTCGCCATGATGGATACTGCCGTTAAAAACTTAAAGAATAGAAAAGTATCTGAAAAACTGGATCTTTCCGAGTTTGAGGATTAAAAAATGTTTGAGATCCATTTAGGCATTCCCGAGATGGAAGCACTGTGGAATTCTCTTTTGGAGAAGGTCCATAACGGTTCCGCAAAAAAGAACGAAATTAAGCTGTACAAACAGTTGGGAAAAGCGATGGCTCTTTTGAGCAGCAATCCCAAGCATCCGGGTCTCAATTCCCATGAGATTACTTCTTTGAGTTCAAGATACGGCATGAAGGTGTTCGAGTCTTATCTTGAAAACAATACACCTAAAGCAGGAAGAATTTTCTGGGTATATGGCCCAAACAAGAAGGACATTACGATCATAGGACTCGAGCCTCATCCGGATGACAAATCAAATGCTTACAGGAAAGTTACACTTTCTGCTATGGGGGAAGAAGTCAATTAATTGTAATCTGACAAACTTACACGAGAATAAGAAAAACCGTTCTTTTGGTATCCTTGCAGTAAACAGAACAGCCATATATAATAAGGTTGTTTAAAATAACATATTTTTGAATGAGATAATCTAAAAACACGACCAAGTACTTTTTCAAGTACTTTTTTTGTGTTTTTTCGTTATCTCCAAAAGAAAAGGAGGGACAAATATGGATTTAAACATTGAACTGGAAATCATCTTGGCGATGATCCTTGTTGTTCTCGGATTGGTCTTGGCAATCATCGGTGTACTCATGCTCATTCAGGCAAAAAAGGAGGAGAATGAGGCGGGTGAGTATTCCGTCGTTTTTGAAAACGAGGAAGAGCTCGAAAAATGTCTCCGACTTCTGAATGCCAACAGAACTACAAAAATCAAGTAAGTCTGGAGGCATCTATGAAGTTTCTGGAGAAAACCCACACCTATCTGAACGACGACGGAATCATTATTCCGTCTGTCACCCAGCTGATAAGCTGGAAGTTCGGGTCGGGATACGAAGATGTGCCGAAAAAAATCCTTGAGGCGAAAGCCGCTTACGGGACAAGGATCCACGCACTGATCGAAGAGTACTGCAAAACCGGCAAACTGCCGGCAGTCAAGAATCCGACCGAATTATTGTCAATTACGGCTTTTGTCGACATGGCAGGCAAGATGCCGAAAGTTGTCGCTAACGAGGAGCTTGTTTGTTTCGAAAACAGACTCGCAGGAACACTTGATCTGCTGTACGAAGATGGCTGTGTAGGTGATATAAAAACCTATTACTCGCTTGATGAAAACGCCCTGTTTAAAACAACCTGGCAGGTCAATCTGTATCTTTTCTGCAAATACGGAAGAGACATGGCAAACTATCAGAACAACCATCTGATCTACCTGCCAAGATCCATGAAAAACTATGGCCACTACGAACTGAAACTGGAACATTCTTACGAGGATTGTCTTCAGTTGCTTGAAGAATACGAGGCTTGCCACTAGGTAAGCCTTAATTCTTTGCTCGCGACAATCCGGGGTGTTTCAATGCGCATTTCTGGATTGTCATCTTTACTAATAGGAGGGACAAAATGAAATATTTAAGTATTGAAACGCACGGAAGAAAACGCAGGATCTGCTTCTTGACCACTTCGTATGCGCAAAACGGCAATCTTGCTGTATTGTCTTATGAAGAAAATGGTGAGCCATTTGCTGATGTTACTGTCAATTTTTATTTTCTGGAACCTGGCTGTGCCTTTATAGACACAAACAATTTTCCTGAAATTGGCAACATTCTTGAGCAAGAGGGTATCGCAACACCCCTGAACCAGTACAAACGCTCAGGTTATTGCGATTATCCGCTCTACGAGTTCAACATGGCGAGGCTTGCAGACTATAGCATGCCCGGATCAGACTATTTTCTGATCTGACCTTTTCTGATCATGTTCAATCTGTGGGTACCTTCGGGTACCTTTTTTAAATTTGATATTCGGTATTTCAGCCGATATAATAGAGGTGTCTAAACTAACATATTTTTGAAGATACAATTTAGAAGGCTTTTCCTTCCTGCGTAAATGAACCGGCGAGTTCTTTTTTTACGCTTTTTTTGTTTTCTTCAGAAGTATGGCAGCAAGATTCCGTTAAGAAGAAAGAAAGGAGGTTTAAAAGGTGAAGAACTTTCCGATTGACTGGGTCATTGACCAGGATCTGCCCGGCATTAAGAAATACAAGACTTATACCGGCTATGTGATCGACTGCCCGTTCTGCGGCAACACCAAACACAAGTTTGATGTGAACTTAGGAAAAAACGTTGCACGGTGCAACGCATGTGGCAGAGGATTCAATTCCCTGCAACTGCATTCTGCACTGTGTGAAGTTGATGGCTCTGCTGCTTATGATGATCTGTGGAAACGATACAAGGGGCTCAGCAGTAAGATGAAGATCAAAATCGAAGCTCCTGCAAGCTCGTATAGGGAAGAGGAGATAACGCCGCTCTGGATCCGTTCTGCGATCTACAGAAAGTGGCTTGAAACTCTGCCATTATCATCTGAGCACAGGGTCGCCTTATACAGGCGCGGGCTAGACGATCAAACGATCGGGAAACTGTCATATAAAGACGTTCCGGAAGAGGATTCCGATATATCTGACGTAATTTCTGCCGTTTGTGCAGAAAACATAGATATAAGGACCTACTTCAGAAAACACGATGTCAGAATTGCCGGTTTTTACGATCTGAAGGCTGCAAAACCAATGGCTGTTGCCAGAAAGTCAGGCATTCTGATTCCTATCATAATCAAGAATCCGCATCGATCTGATGATGCCATCAACGGTAGAATCTTTGAAGATGAGGATCTGATTTCAGGATTTCAGATCCGCTATGATCAAGGCGACAAGCGCTATACGTACTATACGTCGCTTGAAAAAGAAACAGGCTGCGGATTTGCCGGTTACGAGAGCATTCATTTCAGGTTACCTGATTCCACATACGATCCGGAAAGTTCTCTGTTCGAGCGGCCTGTACTTAAACAGGTCGTTTTGACGGAAGGCTGTCTGAAAGCGGATGTGGCATCTGCGCTATCTGATGACTGGCCGTTCATTGCCGTTCTTGGCGTAAACAACCAGAGGATGCTTGAAGACGCGTTCAAATTGCTGAAGCGCAAATATCAGACCGAAGAAATAATCCTGGCATTTGATCAGGATTACGAGAACAACGAAAACGTCGAAAAGGCTCTGATGGACGCAAGACAGAAGATCCTGGATGCCGGTTTGAGTATCTACGATTGCCAATGGCATGACGAATACGAAAAATACGGCATCAAAGGGATTGATGACTTATTACTTTTCAACAAAAACAGGAGGGACAAAAAGTGAAAAGAATTGTAAACAAAAACGGAACCGATACGAGCGGTTCTCTGCCGGAAATAGCCACCATACTGGAGATTTCCACTTTGCATAACAAGGAAATGACTGTGCATTTTTATCGGCTTCCTGATGGCTGTACTCTCGAATACGAGGTCGGGGGCTACAATGAAACGCCGATCAGAGAAGACGGGATAACTTATTTCTTTAAGATATACTCGAAAATGTGCGAAGATGACGATGCAGACAGAGAAGAAGGTTTTCTTCCATCGTGGGAGGCTAGATTCAGCGTCCTTTATATGGATAGAGATCTTCTGGATAAACATCTGCAAAGAAATTATCATCCCTATGTGAAGCAAAGGCTCTGGGAATATGCGACAGGTCTCGCAAAGGGGGAGGTACAATAATGCC
>CADAHV010000139.1:0-5187 GCA_902787775.1 uncultured Erysipelotrichaceae bacterium
TTGCCGAAAGAACCGTATGTAATGACATCGCCTTCGGCAAATTCACTCAGGTTCTTGGCAACCACATCGACGTCTTCCTTATAATCATAGGAGATGCCGACAACCGTTGTTTCCTCATCATCGATCATCGTGATCAGGTTGGCGTATTTACCATTGACTAAGACAGGAATGCGGCCGGTATAGATGGTATTGTCACCATCGACTGTCTGATAGAGTTCATAGTATGGGACAAAGTGCCAGTTTTCGTTATCGGTGGAGATGACCATCCAGGTCTTCTCTTCCGGTGCCAACAAGGAACCGTCTGTCACCTCATAGAGCGAATCCTTGCCCATATCGATGTAGCCTTTGCCGTCATCAATGAACAGATTCATCTTCAGGGAATCGATCAAAGACCACTGTTTATCTGTCAGGGTAATCTTGCCGTCCTTCCAGTTGAGATCGCCGTCGAAGTGATTCTCCGCGATATACCTGGAGACCTTATCGAGCGATCTGCCGCCAAACAGGAAGTCCAAACCACTGCCGTAATAGCTGTCATAGCTTGACTGATCGGAATAACCGCCGCTCAAGAAGAGGTTGAGGACATCCATGATCAGTTCTTCCGATGATTGCGCATCGTAGTAGTTGGAATAGTCATAAGTGTTATAGGACTGGTAAGCGGAATGCGAACCGCCGGATGACACCTGACCGGAACCGGAATACGTTGCGAAGTTTCTGACGACTTCGGAGTATTCCTCGTTCATATCGATGTTGCTGTAGGTATTCAATACCGTATTGACATATCTTGTCGAACGGTACGGGAAGAAGATCGACAAACCATAGGCATTGGAGATACCTCTGGATGTGTTGTTGTATTTGATGGCGGACATCAGAGTCTGGCAAAGTCTCGTAGCTTCCGGTGTATCGATCTTGGAAGCCAGGTCGACCAGGTCAACCATATCCAGATAAGATTCACTGGCAAATTCTCTTGAGCCTTTTCTGGCAATCGCCACACTGCGGTAATCCGTATCGATCAGTTCATTGGTTGCATTGGAGAATGCAGTCAATGCACCAGGAAGAATGCCTTCGATCTCGGCGAGGTCAATGACGGAAAGGGTCGCGATCTGTTTCGGCGTCTTGGCCGAGCAGGTCGAGACAAAGTCGTCAGCGATATTCTTGCCGATCTCAACAGTCGGCATGGAAGTGTTGCTTGAAAGCTTGCTTAACCAGTTGGTGTAATACCAACCGATACCCGGCTCGGATTCTTCAGAACCGATCATGTAGTCGGCATGTTCCGAAAGCATCAAAGCTGTTTCGGTCGTTGCCATCAGGCAGGCATCAAAACCGATGAAATCGAATTTGACATCTGCTTCCGTTAAAGCCTGGTCAATCTGAGCCAGAGACATCGAACCTCTCTTCGGATACTTCTCATCATAACCGAGCGTGTTCGGGTCAACCATAGAACCGGTACCGGCGTTGTCGACCAGACAGCCGATCTGGCCGTTGCCGACGACCTGATAAATCTGATTGACCTTATTGGAAATGATATCGGTGTGCCACTTTGTGCAACCGCCCGTATAGACGATGACATTGACGTTATCGGCGATCTTGGCCTTGGACATTTCCTGCAAATCATAAACTCCCATTGCAGCCTGTGATTCCAAGTCTGAACCGCACATGTAGACCATGATGGTAACACTGTCTTTCTGATTGCCTAAGATCTCTGTGCGCTTGGAACGAACACCCGGCTGTACAGCCAGGTCGAGTTTGCCGACATTGGACTGTAACTGCCAGTCGCTGGAATAAACCGTCGAAAGAGAATTGACACCCTCGTAGCTGTTCTTCTCATCTTTTTCTTCAGCAGGTTTCTCTGCCGGCTGAGCCGGCGTATTGTCGACCACTGCCGGCGTCTCCTGCTGGGCAGGTTTGAACATCGACAGCAGGAAGTTGATCACAATAAAGGCAATGACCGCAAAGATCAGAAACTTTACGATTGAAAATCTTTTCCTTCTCATTTTTTGAACATTCCTTTCAAAAAGCGCCGGAACGAAGTCATTGCTGAGCTTTTCTCTCCGACTCTTCTGCCAATGGCTCTTTCTGTTTTCTTTATTTCGTTGACTGTACCCTCAACGACATGTCTTTTTCTGCCGCTTCTATTTTCGCTCATTTCATTCTCCTTTCACCTCTTCAAAGTCGATTCCCTCTTCCTCTTCAAAGGCAGACAGATAACGCAAACCAAGTTCGATGGTTTCCTTATACTGATCACTTTCCTTGATCAGGCCGGGGAATTCATTGACTCTGAAACGGATATTCTCAATCTGCTTATTGTTTAATTTCATTTCAAAGCAGATATCCACATCTTCACTATCGGGATAGTTTTCTTCATAGACACAGATCTCTTTGATGTCGTCAAAGGAAACGACATCGGCATTGTCTTTCTTATAATCCTTGCGTTTTGAAATGACGAATTCCTTCTTCTTTTCATCAAGGTATAAGGTATATTTGCCTTCGATCGTCTTGTCTGATTCAAAAGCTTCCACTTTTTCTTCGTTCTGCTTACGGTAATCCAGATGGGCTTTGTAATCTTCAAGACTCATCTTTTCGAAATCTTCATCGCTAAGCCAGTCTGAGGCAGCCTTGATACAGTTTCTGCAAAGCATCCCGTCAAGGATCTTCTTATTGCCGTATCTGCTGAGCGGTTCACCGCACAGACTGCAGGTCTTTTCATTATCCATATCTTGATTCTCCATTTATACACTTATTTTATTACATTTTTGATTCTTACACATTTTTTAAACAAAAAAGATGCTTCCGCATCCGCAATAAGAAAGGCCGATCGCAAGCCCATCCGCCTTTGACCGGCCAAGCCCAGGATTAGTCTGTGACAAGGTCACAGCAGGAAAGGAGACAAAATAAGCGAGACGATACAGCAGAAAGGATATTGAAACAAGATCTGTATCGTCTCAGGTTTTCTTCAGGCTGACCTGAAGACAAAGGAGGAAAGGCTGACTATTCAACGCCTGTAACAGGCTGAATATACGGTTTTTCGATGATGATGACTTCCTTTTCCGGGACTGGTTCCGGTGTAGGTTCCGGAGTTGGCTCCGGGGTCGGTTCAGGTTTTTCTGCTTCCGTGATATCGAAGCGGACATCTTCGTGATCTGCCACAGGAAGATCCTGATCACACTTGAGGTCTGCATTCAACAGCAATGTATGGATGAGACTCTGATCGGCTTCAATTGGAACGCCGTTATATTCGATGACGATGACGTTGTTCGCCAGGATATCCTTGACCTTGCCGGTCAGACCGTTATGAATCGGGAATTCATGGCCGATCATCGAAATCTCGCAGGTCGTGTTGTACAGCTGCACATAGACGTTCTGCGCTTTTAAAGTTTCACCGACCGTTCCTTTCACGATCGATTCCCGTTCATATTCTGCCAGCGGCTGCTTCACAGTGATCTGATAAACTGCCTTTTCACTTGGCGTGTTTTCCAGATCACCGATGGAATCTTCACTGTTGGAATCGATGATATACCCATCCGGAACCTTGACTTTAATAAACTCGTCTTTTTCTTCTTTCGGTACTCCTTCAAAGCTGACATGAATGCTTGTAGGGATGTGGCCGACGACGATTGCTTCCAGGCCTTCCGGTATGTTCTCGAACCAGTCGGTGATCTCTTCATAGTCATCGATCTCGAAATAGTAATTGTCGTCTGTGAGTTTCAGATCGATGATCTTGGAAGCGATTCGTTCACCGACATAACCATCGACGATCCCTTCCGCCTCCACCATGACAAGAGGTGAAGCTTCTATGACATTCTTGGAAGATAAAATGAATAAGCATAATAGCAGGAAGATCAGTTTTTTCATAACTCTCCTTTCGATCACGCCTTCATTTTCGCTCCGAAAAAATGCCTTGCATATATCCGGATATCGGCATGTCCGAATATGCTTTCATCACGTTTTCGGCAAATCCGCAAGGTCCACTTTTGGAACTGTTTTTAGATTGTCAGGTCAACTACTATGAGTTTGGGAGCAATAATAGGATCCGCTTTGAAAAAAAGAAATGAAAAAAGTAATTGAATCAAAAAAGACAATTGAAACAGAAGAACTGAATGAGATCAATCTTGATTACGCGCCTTTCTACCGTTCTCTGGCCAAAGCAGGTATCTCTCAGAATCAGCTGAAGACCCAATACGAAATTTCAGCTGCTACCCTTTCCCGCATGAAGCACGGCTGCAACATGACTCTGGCATGCGTGGGAAGACTCATGAAGATCTTAGGCACCGAAGATCCCAACAAGATCGTAAAGTTTAAGATCCGTTACTAAAAAGCGGTATTAGCTGCATCTGTTTATTTAGAAGGAGAAGAAAAGCAGATCACAATCACTCCCGATGCAGGCAATACCCAATTAAAAAGATGGCGACATGTCTCATGATCCATTTCGGCAAAAAGCGCCGCTGAAGTGTCAATGCTTCCTGATCTGAGAGATATCACCATCTTTATTTTTATATGCTGCTTAGTATTTCAGCTGTTTCCTTCTTCAAACGTCTCGGTCCCCTTATGGCCTTGATGCCCAAGGAATTGAGATATTTGAAGTTTATCTTTCCTTCTTTGTATCGTTTCAGAAGTTTCAAAGACATGACGTAGTTCATCGAAACATTCTTGTCTTTATATTCATAAGGAATATAGGCCTTTGTTGCCGTGCATTGAAACATCACGCAGGAATAAGGATCGGCAACATAGAGATAAACAATATCACCGACATGAACATCACTGGATTGTTTCCAAATGCCCTCGCCCTTTTTATCAAACATATGCATGACATCGTAATACTTCGGATTGGCCGGAACGATCCAGGCATCGGCCGTATCGACCATCTGATAGGAATAATCGATCAAGGATTTAATGATCTCGATATCGACACTTCCATCCAATACGATCGTGATCCATTTATCTTTGTCCATATGGTGGGCTTCATGAAAGCCTTTCTCTTTCTTTAAGGACTCGATCGTATGTGGATCAGATTTGACGTCTAGGATCTCATATTCCTTTTTATCCAAACCGATCTTTGAACCGTCTACATTCATGATGATGCCATACCACTTATTGGAATTGTGATTGCGATAGATGGCATAGCCTGGATACTTCTTCCACAGGAATTCCGGTTTATCGCCATACTGTTTTGCCATATACTCACTGACTTCT
>CADAHV010000140.1:0-3867 GCA_902787775.1 uncultured Erysipelotrichaceae bacterium
ACGGCAAAAGAATACGGTTTTAAAAAAGTATTTACCTCTCTTTTCTCTGTGGAAGGTTCAAAAGAAGAGATCATTTCCTACTTCAAAGGATTGAGCGATATCGCCCACAAATACGACATGGAAGTCTATGGCGACTGCAACGCCCGCTTCTTCATGCAGATGAACGCTTCCCCCGATGATCTGTCCGTATTCAAGCAGATCGGTCTGGATGTGCTTCGCTTAGACCTGATGTTCAACGATGAAAGAGATGTAGCGATCGTCAACAATAAGGAAGGCCTGGGGGTACAGCTCAACGCCAGTCTGATCGATTCCGTCAAAAAGATCATTGAAATGGGTGGCGATAAAAACAAGATCATCGGCTCTTATAACTTCTATCCATTAAGAAACACCGGTGCCGGACCGGAAGATGTCGAACGGGTCAATCAGTTTTTCAAAAAAGAAGGCATGAAGACCCAGATCTTCATCACCTCCACACAAAAAGGAACCCATGGCTCATGGCCGGTCTCCGATGGTCTACCAACCATTGAGATGCACCGCGATATGCCAATCGATTTACAGCTGAGACACATGCTTGCATTAGGAGCGGATGAAGTCATCATCGGCAATGCCTTTGCCTCAAACGAAGAATTAAAAAAGATTGCCGACACGATGAAACAGATCTATGTCTATGGCGAAGATCGTCCTTTCTATTTCCCGGGCATCCGTGATCAGATCCCAATCGGCGATATCGAACGGGTACCGCTGACCATTCAAACGGATGAAGGATTATCCAAAGAAGAAAGACAGCTCTTATTCGAATTCACCAAACACAACGTATCGGAATACACCCACACCATCATCCGCTCAAGATGGGGTCGTATGGACTTCCGCTTCACGCCGATCGCCGTAAGAAAATGTGACAAGGAATACTTCGAGAATGGCGATGTCTTGATCATCAACGAAAGCAATCCGCGCTATAAAGGCGAAGTCCACATCGCCCGCAAACCGATACGCAATGACGGCTCGATGAACTACGCCGGCAGAATCAAGGAAGAAGAGCTCTTCTTACTCGATCACCTTCACTACTTCATGAACTTCGGCTTCATTGAAGAGTAATTCCATTTGGTTTTCATATCCGCAAGGATAGAAAAATACATAATTTCAAAAAAAGAAAGGGGAAAAATTATGGCAAAAACTGCTAAAGACTATGGGCAAATCGCCAGCAACATCATCAAGTTTGTCGGCGGCAAAGATAATATTGCCCATGCCGGTCACTGTATGACAAGGCTGCGCATCACACCAAAAGATACCAGTCTCGTCGATCTGGACGAACTCAAGAAAATCGGCGTCATTGGCGCACAGATGGTCGGTGACCAGGTCCAGGTCATCATCGGCAACGATATCGACGATGTCTATGACGCCTTTATCAAGGAATCCGGCGTCGAAAGGACAGCGGCGATCGATGAAAACCTGGATCCGGAACTGACCAAAAAGAAAGGCATCAAAGAGATCCTGGGATCCATCTTCCCGGCGATCGTCTCCTGTGTCTTCCCGATCTTACCAGCGCTGCTGGCTTGCGGTCTCTTGCAGGCCATCGTCATGCTTCTGGTCAACTTGCATGTCTTACCGGCTGACTCACCAACCATTGCGACGCTCACCTGGATCTACAATGTAGCCTTCTACTTCTTACCGATCTTCGTCGGCTACGCCGCTGCACAGAGATTCGGCGTCAAGACGGCGATGGGTATGCTGATGGGTGCTATACTGGTTCACCCGACCTTCCTCGCTCTGGTTCAACAGGGTGCAGGCGCAACCATTCCGAATCCGGGTGGTCCTCCAACCATCATTCCGGGTACAGGCAATGCCGGCTTCTTATTCGGCATTCCGATCTATCCTGCCAACTACACAAGCACGATCATTCCGGTCATCGCCTGTGTCTTCGTACAGAGCTATGTCGAAAAGCTTCTGAACAAGATCATTCCAAAGAATATCCGCTTCGTCTTAGTTCCTGTACTTGAACTGCTGATCATGATCCCGCTGGCCTTACTGGTCGTGGCACCGATCTCCCACAGGCTCTCTACGGCATTCGCCGGTCTGCTGATCGCTTTATTCCACATTCCTGGTGCCGGTCCGATCCTCGTCTGTCTGTTCTCTGCCTTCTATCCGTTCATCGTCATCACCGGTATGCATTTCAACCTGATGGCGGTCGCAATGGCGATGGCACAGCAGCTGGGCAAAAACCCATTAACCGCTACAGCTGGTTTCTTATTCCAGTACACGCAGGCTGCCGCCTGTCTGGCCGTTGCCCTTAAGGCAAAGAATCCGGAACGCCGGTCACTGGCTCTCTCATGTGCCTTCTCCGATGCGATTCCGGGCATCTCCGAACCGGGTCTCTATGGCATTACCTTCAAGTATAAGAAGTCACTCTATGCTGCAATGATCGGTTCCGCCGTCGGCGGTCTCATCGCCGCCATCCTGAATGTCGGCTCCTATGCAGGCGGTCCACCAAACATCTTTACCTGGGGTATGTTCATCAATCCGGCACCTGTGCCAAATCCGATGGCAGACCTGAGAAATATCATCATCTGTGTCGTTCTCGCTGTAATCATCACATTTGCTCTGACGATGGTCTTCTATAAAGACGAAGAAGCTGACCAGATCGATGCACAAGGATAAATAATGGCGAGATTCCCCTCTAACTTCCTGTGGGGCGGCGCTACCTCCGCCGCCCAACTGGAAGGCGGCAGATGCGAAGATGGCAAAGGTCTTTCCCATCTGGACTACGTTTATTACCGCGGACCGAAGATTCCTTGCAACTTCATGCTCAAGAAAGACTTCGAGAAGGCAAAGGCGGAAGAAGCGACCCTCAATTTCCCAAACCGCAGAGGCATTGACTTCTATCATCACTACAAGGAAGACATTGCCCTATTTGGTGAATTGGGTTTCAAATCCTTCCGCATGTCGATCTCCTGGACAAGACTCTTTCCGACGGGTCTGGAAGAAACACCGGACCCGAAAGGCGTACAGTTCTACCACGATGTTTTTGCCGAGCTTCATAAGTACAACATCGAACCTCTGGTCACGATGATCCATTACGAATTACCGATCATCTTTGTCGAAAAGTACGACGGCTGGGTCTCCAAAGAAGTCATCCCGCATTGCTTCCGCTATCTGAAATTCATCATTGACGAATACAAGAACGAGGTCAAATACTGGCTGACCTTCAACGAGATCAACATGGTCACGGCTGTCCCATGGCTGGGCGGCGGCATCATATTGGACCGCTACGACGACTTTGAAGTCCCGAAAGGCTTCCGTCCGTTTGGCAATTTGCCAGCCGATATGGCAAAACGCTGGGACAACGCTGCCCACCAGGCGCTTCACCATCAGTTCATCGCTTCGGCAATGATCGTGAAGTACGCTCATGAACATGCCCCGCAATGTCTCATCGGCAACATGTTCAACCTCCACCATCTCTATCCGGAGACTCCGTCACCGGCCGATGCCTATCGGGCTCATGAAGAAACCGAATTCAACTTCTTCTTCTGTGACGTCATGGCAGGCGGTGCTTATCCTGCATGGATCAAAACCTACTATAAGCGCCACAACATCAACATCGAATGGTACGAAGGCTACGAAGAAATTCTGAAAGATGGTGCCGTTGATTTCATCTCCTTAAGTTACTATCTCTCTTCCGTCGTTACCGCCGATCCGGCACGGCAGGAGAGGATCGGCAGCTTCATTCGCATGTTGAAGAATCCGTATCTGCCGGACTCCGAATTCGGCTGGCAGGTCGACCCGACAGCCCTACGCATTTCGCTCAACGAACTGCGGGATCGTTTCCACAAACCGATCTACATCGTCGAAAACGGTCTGGGTGCCTTTGAA
>CADAHV010000141.1:0-3854 GCA_902787775.1 uncultured Erysipelotrichaceae bacterium
AATTGAATAAAGTACGAAGTCCCGGATATACGGGACTTTTTGTTAGAAAAGGTAATATTTGTGCTGCCGGAATCAAAAGTTCATTTACAATTCAGTTAGAATTCACATCGATCCTATAAAATGAAACCAATTAGTGAAAAAGGCAGATGAACATTAAGGGGAGGAGCTTTACCGATGTCATATTTTTTGAGGATCGAAAACAAGAAAAAGGGGCCGTATCTGCAGCTGTATGAGCGCTATTGGAACAAAGAGAAGCGGCAATGCCGGACGAAGTGTGTCAAGACCTTCGGCTATCTGGATGATCTGAAAAACGAATATATGAGCGATCCGGTTGCTTACTATAAAGAGTACGCGGCAAATCTCAATCGGAAAAAGAAAGAAAAAGAGGAGAAAAAATCTTCGAAATAGACACAGGCAGAGAAAAGTCCTGACGGTTTGTCAGGACTCTTTGTTGTCTATTGGATGATTTACGAAAAAAGGGTAAAAAAAGTGCGTGGACTTGCTCGCCACGCATTAATATAATCTCATATGTTTTCCCTTGTGTCAACAAAATGGATTTACTTTCGGTACATTTGCGAAAAAAATGACAATTTGAAGGGTGTATGGAGCTTTGAAAGGCCCTTATGAAAAGATCGAAAAGTATATGACAAAAGTCATTAAAGAAGGCAATGTTCAAAGCAAGGAATATGATATTGACTTCATTCTGCACAGATTCTTATATTCTGACCGTACAATTTACGGCAAGGAACTGATCAACGATACCAATCAGGTCAAGGGATACATTTCCGAGATCTACGACAGACTGATAGGCTAAGCAAAAAAACCGATCTTAAAAAGCGAAGGCGTCGTTGGAAAACAACGGCGTTTTTGTTTGTACAGGGAAAACAAAACCGCAGGTTTCTATTCTGCGGCTGTCTTTTCATGGTCGGAATATCGGGATTCGAACCCGAGACCTCTTGAACCCCATTCAAGCGCGCTACCAAACTGCGCTATATCCCGTCTTCTATTCTTATTCTACATGATTTTGTGAATCAAAAACAGTTGCTTAGGACAGCTTAAGTACCGGCTACCGGTTTATAATCCGGGACCATTTTTGTAAAATGGAAGAGATAGGACAAATGAAATTGAAAGATCAATTGAATCATCCGCTGGATACTATAACTTTGAAAACGACAATGGGAACGATCCTGGGCAATGCGTATGAAGATGCCTGTGAGTTTTTGGCCGTCCCTTACGCAAAGGCAAAACGCTTTGCGTATTGTGAAACGATCGATTCCTATGAAGAGATCATTGACGGAAGAACGATGGGCAAGGCCTGTCCGCAGTACCGCCAATATGATCCGCATCTCGATGTGCCTGAACGCCGTTTCTATTACCGGGAGTTTCGGGAAGGGATTAACTTTCAATACGATGAAGATTGTCTGAATCTCAATATCTATACGCCAAAGGATGCCTCGAATTGTCCGGTGCTCCTGTTTTTCCATGGCGGCGGTTTCAATTCCGGTGCCAACAGCGAAGAACCTTTCCGCGGTTTTGAACTGGCAAAAAGAGGGATCATCACTGTCTTTGCGAATTACAGTGTCGGGGTCCTTGGCTACTTCTGTCATGAAGAGATCGAGAAGCGTGATCAGCGAAACGGCAACTTCGGTCTGGACGACCAGCTGCAGGCTTTGCGCTGGGTGAAGAAACACATTGAAGATTTCGGCGGCGATCCGGACAAGATCACCCTCATGGGGCAGAGCGCCGGGGCGATCTCTGTCCAGTACCTTTGCCTCAATCATGACAACGAAGGTCTCTTTCAGAAGGCAGTCATGATGTCGGGCGGCGGCATGTTTCCCAAGTTTGCTTTGCCTAAAAAGGCGGCAGAGACCTATGACTATTGGCATGAGATGATTCAGTTAAGCGGCTGCAAAGATTTTGATGAATTTGAACAATGTGATATCAACCGTATCCACGCCGCTTATGAAGCAATAAAACAAAGAAGGAAAGACAACACCCGCAACATGATGCCGGTCATTGACGGTTACCTGTTAAAGGACAGCGTCGATGTACTGATCAAAGATCCCTTGAAGATCGATTATATGCTGGGCTATACCAGCAACGATCTCTATGCGCCGATCATGGCCTATATCGGCAACCGCTTCGCCAGAGACAACGGTGCCTATGTCTACTACTTTGATCTTGATCAGCCTGGCGACAAGAACGGAGCCTTTCATTCCTGCGACCTGCGCTATATCTTTGGGCGTCTGCATACGTCCTGGCGGACCTTCTCAAAGCGGGATGAGGAAGTATCCGGACAGATGATGGATTATCTGGCCAACTTTGTGAAGACCGCTGATCCTAACGGAAGCGATCTTGTGAAATGGAAGAAAACGGATCATCATTCATCCAAAGTATTGTGCTTTAAGAAAACGAAAACAGAGATGGGAAGACCATCTTATCTCAAACTTGTAAAGAATATGCTGACAAAAGGAGATCCCAAGGCATGAAGTTCAAACATCAGTTCATATTAGACCGTGCCGATAAACATACGCGTTTATACCGCAGCGACGGCATCCTCATGCGCATCGATTTTATTGAAGACATTTTAAGAGTGGCGTTAATCAAAAACGAGGATCTTTTGCCGACCTTCAGCATCGATCCTGCCCATCAGGGAACAGGAATAAGAGGAAGAGACAAGCTGTCCCTGGATGGCTTTAAACTCTGTGCACCGGAAGTCCATGAAGATCATGAAAAACTATGTTTCAGACATTGCGGCCATGACTTTACCATCGACCTGCTCAATTTTCATATCACCATCTCAAATGACAAGGGCATCCTTTATGAAGACCGCAGCGGCTTAGCCTACAACTTCGATCATGAGCTGGGGGACGGTTCGATCCATTACACCGGAAGGCAAGAAGGACAAAGGATCTACGGTCTGGGCGATAAGGCCGGTCCGGTCGACAAGAACCATCAGCGCTATAAGCTCGACACCAACGACTCGATGGGCTATAAGGCGAAGTACAGTGATCCTTTATACAAGTATCTGCCTTTCTATATCTGCGAGAATCAGGCGGGCAGCTATGGCATCTATTACGATACCTATTCCGAGGGAGAAGTGGATTTCGGCAAGGAACATGACAACTACTACGAACCCTTCAATTCCATCCATTATGAAGAAGAAAACATGGTCTTCTACATCCTTCTGGGAAGTACGAAACAGATCCTGCAGAAGTTCATTCAGATGACCGGCGGTATCGGCGAGATTCCGGACTGGGCTTTCCGCTACTGCGGTTCCACCATGGAATACACCGATGCACCCGATGCCGATGCGCGTCTTCGTTCCTTTATCGACAACTGTGAAAAGTACGGGATCAAGGCGGGCGGCTTCTATATGTCCAGCGGCTATACCCAGATCAAAGAAAAGCGCTATGTCTTTCACTGGAACAGTGACAAGATCCCTGATCCCAAGGCTTTGTCCGATCATTTCCGGAAACACGGCTTACGGATCCTTCCCAATATCAAACCGGCTTTTCTGGATGATCATCCGATGTACGAAGAAATCGCCAAAAACGGATGGTTCTTACACTACAAAGACGGGACGGCGGCGAAGTTTCCGTTCTGGGGCGGCAATGCCTCCTATCTGGATTTCACCAATCCGGAGGCCTATGCCTTCTGGAAAAACTGCGTGAAGGAAACTCTGGTGGAACAGGGTTACGAAAATATCTGGAACGACAACAATGAATACGACGTCCACGACAGGGATGTGCTGGCCCATGGCTTTAGCCATGAGATCCCGGCAAGATGGATCCGTCCTTTGTTTTCCTACCTGATGGCTAAGGCAAGCGGCGAAGCTTGCGCAGAGATAAATC
>CADAHV010000142.1:0-3805 GCA_902787775.1 uncultured Erysipelotrichaceae bacterium
GTGAAATGCGCGATGGAGAAGACCAGTCTGGCCTTGCATTCACTGTTGACACAGTAATGGGCAGCCTCATCTTCAAAGCGGTAAAGCCGGCCGCCGCAGACCGGACAGATCTCAGGGAAGATGAATTTGACCTGGGAACCGTTTCTTTCTTCCTTGATCGAACGGACAACTTCCGGAATGATATCACCGGCTTTGCGGACGATGACTGTATCACCGATGCGGATGTCCTTATCGGAGATGTTGTCTTCATTGTGAAGCGTCGCAAAAGAAACCGTCGTGCCTGCAACCTTGACCGGTGTCAATTTGGCATTTGGCGTACACTTGCCTGTACGTCCCACCGTGATAAAGATGTCTTCCACCTTGGTTCGGACTTCCTCTGCCGGGAACTTATAGGCGATGGCCCATTTCGGAATCCGGGATGTAAAGCCAAGCTGTCTTTGCAACTCATAGGAATTGACCTTGATGACCATGCCGTCGATCTCATAAGGAAGATCGTGGCGGATCTTTTGCGTATCATCGATGAACCTGATGACATCTTCGATATCATTGAAAAGGCTTGTTGTCTCATTGACGATAAAGCCCAGTTTTCTGGCATATTCCAGAGAACCGTAATGCGTATCGGAATTGACATCATCCGGTACATGATACCAGAAGCCATCCAGACCGCGGGATGCGCAGATCCTTGAATCGAGCTGCCGTATGGAGCCGGCTGCCGCGTTTCGCGGATTGGCGAATTCTTCTTCCCCATTGGCAAGCCTTTCGCGGTTGACGCGATTGAAGGAAGATTTCGGCATATAGACTTCACCGCGGATGTCGTATCTTTGTTTGTAAGGAATCGACATCGGAATGGATTGGATAGTACGCACATTGGACGTCACATCTTCACCGGTGATGCCGTCACCTCTGGTCACTGCCTGTTTAAACAGACCGTCTTCATAGATCAAAGACATGGCCAGACCGTCGATCTTGTATTCGGCACAGAATTCCACCTTGCCATAGATATCGGTGATCTTCTTGGCCCAGTCTCTTAATTCGTCATACGAAAACACATCGCCCAAAGACAGCATCGGCCTTTCGTGGGTGACTTTCTGGAATTCACTTAAGATCTCATAGCCGACACGCTGGGTGACAGAATTCGGATCATACATTTCCGGATGTTTTTCTTCCAGGTCCTGCAGTTCGCGGAACAGCATGTCATATTCGCTGTCCGGTACGGTCGGCTTATCCAGGGTATAGTATTCGTAACTGTAGCGTTTTAACAGATTACGCAGTTCTTTGATTCTTTCAATTTCATTCATAAGTCAATTATAGACCCAAAATAATGTGTTTTTATGCCTTTTCAATAGTATAATTTTAGATGTTAAACGTTTAAGTGATTTTAAGGAGGATTTAGTATCTATGTCACAAAAAACACTGGCTTTCGATACCCCGATCACCGAAAGAGTTCCTTGGGCTAAGGTATCTGAAAGCAGCGATATCCCTCTTCATCTGGAATATAGTGATTGTTCCATGTTTGAAGCGGTAGAAAAAATAGCAAAGAAATATCCGAATCAGGTCGCCTTTGACTTCATGGGCAGACCGACGACATACCGCAGGATGATCGAACAGATCGAACGCTGTGCCAAGGCTTTAAGAACGATCGGTGTCAGAGAAAACGACTGTGTCACGATCGCCATGCCAAACTGTCCGCAGGCGATCTACATGTTCTATGCCGTCAATCTGGTTGGTGCGATCGCCAATATGATTCACCCGCTGTCAGCAGAAAAAGAGATTGAGCATTACCTCAATGTCTCCAATTCCGTTACAGCCATCACACTGGACCAGTTCTATCACAAATTTGAACACATCAGAGCCAACACCAATGTCGTCAACATCATCATCGCTTCGATCAAGGATGAATTATCCAGACCGATCAAAGCCGGTTACATGCTGACGGAAGGCAGAAAGATCCAGCCGATCCCGAAAGATGCTCCGGTCATTCGCTGGAACCAGTTCATGAAGATCGCCGATTCCTGCTTCTACAACTACAAGAAGCCTAGAAAAGGTTCTGACCCGGCTGTCATGCTGTATTCCGGCGGTACGACCGGTACGACCAAAGGCATCGTCTTGTCCAATTCCAACTTCAACGACCTCGGTCAGCAGATCATCGCTACAAACCAGATGTTCAGACCGGGTGACCGCATGCTGGCAGCCATGCCGTTATTCCATGGCTTTGGCTTAGGCGTATGCGTCCACTCCATGCTTTCACAAGCCGGCAGAGTCATCCTGCTTCCAAGATTTACACCGAAGTCCTACGCCAAGGCGATCTTAAAGAACAAGTGCAACTTCATCGCCGGTGTTCCGACTTTATTTGAAGCACTTCTTCGTATCCCGCAGATGGAAGGCAAAGACCTCTCCTATCTCAAGGGATGCTTCTCCGGCGGTGATTCTTTATCTATCGAATTAAAGAAGAAGCTCGACCGCTTCCTCTATGACCACCATGCAACGATTCAGGTCAGAGAAGGCTACGGCACGACCGAAACCGTTACCGCCTGCTGCCTTACTCCACCGACCATGTACAAGGAAGGATCCATCGGTATTCCATTCCCTGATACTTTCATGAAGATCGTCAAGCCGGGAACCGATGAAGAAGTTCCGTATGGCGAAGAAGGAGAAATCCTGATCTCCGGTCCGACCAACATGCAGTACTACTGGAACAATCCGGAAGAAACCGCAATGACCTTGCAGAAGTCCGATTTCGACGGACGCACCTGGGTTCATACCGGTGACTTAGGCTACATGGACAATGAAGGCTTCATCTACTTCAAAGGCCGTTCCAAGAGAATGATCATCTCTTCCGGTTACAACATCTATCCGGCACAGCTTGAAAACATCATCGATGCACATGACGATGTATTGATGTCCTGCTGCATCGGTGTGCCAGATCCATATAAGATGCACAAGGTCAAAGCCTTTGTATGCTTAAAGCCGGGCGTTGAAGCAAATGATGAAGAAAAAGAAAAGATCCTGGCGCATTGCCGTCTGCATCTGGCCAAGTATGAAATGCCATACGATATTGAATTCAGAGATTCAATGCCAAAGACCCTCGTCGGAAAAGTCGCTTACCGCGTCCTGGAAGAAGAGGAAATGATGAAGATCAAAGAAGCTGAAATAAAAGAATCTGCCAAATAGTGCAGATTCTTTTTTTCAGATCAAACCTTTGATTTGTAAATAGTAGCGCAAGGCAGCTGCATCCCTTCTTTGAACCAGCTGATCCACTTTATGAGGATGACGGTTCTCCAGCCAATCCAGAGCCTCTAAAGGATCCAGCCAGACGATCTCACTGATCAGGATCTCTTCTTCTTTCGTGCGGTGTTTTTGTATCGGATGCTTGGTGTCCAATAAAACGTGGCCATAGGTGGAAAGCGTGATGCGGCCGATCAGGTTATAGGCATCTAAAATGCAGCCAAGCATTTCCACTTCCTTTACCTCATAGCCCATTTCTTCCTGTATTTCTCTTAACAGGGCTTCACAGATTCCTTCACCCTCTTCAATGCCGCCGCCGCAGGATTCGAGATGATCGCGCATGCCGAATAGATCTTCTCCGACAATATGTAAAAATCCGAGTTTTCCTTCTTCGTTTTCAGCGATCGCTCTTGCCGTCTGGCGAATATGATCATAGCCTTCATAAGGATAAAGATCATCCTTGATGCGGGCAATGATCGGTAATTCCGTTTCAATCTTTACTCTGTCTAAATCAATATCCATCATATGTGCAAACTCCATATTTGAAAAAACAGGTAAACACCTGTTTATTCAAGTCCGA
>CADAHV010000143.1:0-3787 GCA_902787775.1 uncultured Erysipelotrichaceae bacterium
AAACCTCCGCCGAGATACGGAATATGAGTGATCATGTTTATCTCGTTGAATGTAAGCCAGTAACGAACAAGACCTTTATATCTTTCAAAAACCGCTTTCGCATATTTTGCATACAGATCGATCATGATCCTGCTTCGCCAGCCCCCATATTCCCGTATCAGATGAACAGGTACATCAAAGTGGCATAAAGTAACAATAGGCTCGATTCCGTATTTCAGACACTCTTTAAATAGATTCTCATAAAATGCAAGGCCTTTTTCGTTCGGCTCATCTTCCAAACCCGTTGGGAAAATACGCGTCCAGGATATCGAAAGACGAAGAGCCTTGATCCTGCATTCAGCCAGCAGGCGGATATCTTCTTTATACCGATGATAGAAGTCGATCGCTTCCCTGCTTGGATAATAGGCAAATTTCTTTTTCAATATATCTTTCGGATGATGCAAGACATCCCATCTGCCGTTTGCCGCATCCGGAAGAAGATCACAGGAAGAAGGAAGGCGCCCGTCTTCAAGATAGGCTCCTTCACATTGATTGGCAGCCAATGCACCGCCCCATAAAAAATCTTTATTCATGCTTTTATTTAACAAAACCGGGAAGAAGAATCTTCCCGGTATAATTCAAAGACTAATTTGCTTTCTTTTTGATCAGTTCTTCATCAAAACCGAATACGACAGTCAGCACGCAGGAAGCAACGAGTGTCACCACCAGTGCGACAATCATAGCCACGATGGTATCTTCAAAAATAGGTAACGCAAATAGTGAAGATGAACCATACTCATAGTTATGAGCGCCAAGCAAGGCAGCAACCACACCGCCGATTGCGCCGCCAATCGATACTGCCCACATCGGTTTCTTTAGCGGGAGATTGAAACCATAGATCGCCGGCTCTGTGACAGAAGCAAAGATACAACCGATCGCAACAGAAAGAGCTTCGGACTTGATGTCTTTGTCTTTCGCTCTGATCGCAACACCTAAAGACGCACCGCCTTGAGCAACATTTGAAAGCATCATACCGGGGCGGAAGACCGGATCATATCCGTTTTCAGCAAGCAGCTGAACCATAGGCGCGCCTAAAGTCATATGCATGCCTGTCATGACCATGTAAGGGAAAATGCCTGTGAAGACAGCCATCGCAAATGGTCCGGCAACTCTGTAAAGACCCATGATCGCAGCTGTGACATAAACGCCCAGTAGCTGTCCTAACGGAGCCAGTAAAACGATCGATACGATATATGTAATGATCATTGTCAATGTGCCGACAAAGATCGGTTTGAAGACGCCCGGGATTACCTTGTTCAGCCATTTTTCAGCGTAATAAGCAACCGGAGCCAGCAAAATCGCCGGAAGCAGTGAACTTCCATAGCCCTTTAAGGCAACTGGAAGGCCAAGCATGCTGATCGGTTCCCCGGCCGATGTGATCGCAGACCACTCCGGAGCGATCAAAGCTGCTGCAACCATCATCGCATACATCGGTGTTGCGCCAAGCTTTCTTGCTGCACCATAAGCAACAGTGACCGGCATGAAATAGAACGGGGCATTGCCTACGATGCTTAAAAGCTTGTAGGTTCCCGAAGCTGCAAACGCAGGGAAAAGCTTGCTGAAAAGAAGCAGGAAGACTTTGATCATGCCTCCAGAGATCAATGCCGGGATCATCGGCTGAACAGAAGCAGAAATATACCCGATAATTCTCTGTCCGATCGGAAGCTTGTCATTCATCAGATCGCCATCAAGATTCTCGTCGATCACACCGCCGTCGGTATAACCAAGTTTGATCGTTTCCTCATAAACATTCAGAAGGTCCTTTCCAACAATGACTTGGAACTGACCGCCCTGATAAGTCACACCCAGAATGCCATCAAGCTCCGCGATCGCTTTTTGATCAACTTTATCGATATTCCTGACCTGGAAGCGTAGTCTGGTCATGCAATGAGATACAGAGGTAATATTATCTTTACCGCCGGCAAGTTCGGTAATATCGCTTGCTAATTTTTTGAAATCTTTTGCCATTATTTATCCTCCTTAAATTTTTTCTGTAAAATCCTGGCAATATGAATAAGCAAATAGAAACGCTCGGTTTCAGAAATCTTATGATCAAAGGTCTTCTTCGTATAATCAGCAATTCGATTCAGGCATTCGCTGATGCCTTCATAGATCCCTTCATTCGGATTAAGAAGAAGAGAAATATCGGTCTCATCATCCGTTTCATTCATCAGAATCCTTTTTACAAAGAATTTCAAGTGAATGATCAGCCGCGAATAATCGACCAGTTCATCGTCGTCTTCAAGACGGAATGATTCCTTCACGATCTTCAGAATATCTTCCACGGAATTTGCGATCAGCACCGCATCATTGGAAGAATTCCCTGTTTCGGAATTCACCAGATGAAAAGTTATCGCGCTCGCTTCACCCTCTGATACATGGATACCAAAATCTTCTTCAATCATCTTCACAGCTTTAAGAGCGACCTCATATTCCTGCGAATAGATCTTCTGAAACTCAGTATTCAGCAGCATGGCTCTGGTATCGTCGTTTCTGTATTGGGCAACCACAAAATTAATGTGATCTGCCAAAGCCAAAACGATATTGTCGCTCATCTCTTTGTTCAGTTCTTTCTGAGCAAGGTCACGGATCTTTTCTGCCTCTAGAAAACAGATATCCGGGATCTCATTCACCATCTTTGCAAAACGTCTGATAAACGCTTTAGACTTTGAAACATAGACGTTACGGACATCTTCTTCATCAATCATCATTCCCGGATGCTTTCCATAACCGATCCCGTTACCGGTAACGATGATCTCGTTATTATCTTCATCTCTTGAAATGACGGTATTGTTGTTCAATACCTTGCTGACTCGGTAGACCATAACGCCTCCTTCCCCCTGAAAAAACAAAAAGACATAGCAGATACCAGATAAAAACCGGTGATTGCTATGCCCTATTACTACATTTAGGTAACATACAATTCAATGTACAAAATTATTCTAACTAGGCTGAAAGCGCTTTGTCAATAGGTTTCACTTGTCCTTAATGAAGAAAAACACAATCCATTTCTGAATTGTGTTCATAAACCTACACAAAATCAAACATTATGCTTGATTCAGTCAAACATACTGTCCGTTTTTATGTTTATATCCATTTTCTAAGTACGGTGCAGCATCGATCGATCACCGTTCCGGTCAGCAGTACTGCCGGTATCGTTCCCAGACCGACCGTACCTCCCATCAAATATCCGCTGAGCATCAGCAAGCCATCCGTGATCGTCCGCACGGTAGAATACTTCGTTTTCGTTTTCTCCGATAATGAAACGACGGTCGCATCCAAAGCATTCATGCCAAAGTCACTGACGATCAGGATCGAACAGGAGATGGCTGTGAACAGGATCGCAAAACATAACATGATGATCCTTACGATCATCGAATCACTTAAAGCCTGCAGCGGTGAAAGCAGACCGCAGAACAGATCGATGCTCGGTCCGCAGATCAGCGAATAGAGCACACTGAGGATGCTCAAGTGCTTTCTTCCAAACAGCAGAGCGATCGTAAAAGTTGTGGCGGCATAAATGTAGGATGACATGCCCAAGCTGACAGAAAAAGCCGTATGGATCCCTTCTTCAAAAACCGTGATGGAATCTCCTCCCAGTCCGGCATAAACATAAAGCGCCACGCTGCAGCCGATAAAACATGCAGCAGACAGCAAGGACAGCAGTTTCTTAACGAACATCTTGATCGATACGTGATACTTTTTCTTCCAATGCCTGTACTCTTCTGGTAAGGCCGATCACTTTCTT
>CADAHV010000144.1:0-3879 GCA_902787775.1 uncultured Erysipelotrichaceae bacterium
GCATTCCGATGATCATTGCCCGGGTTCTTCTGGGCGGTATCCTGACCTTGGCGATCGTGGAACTGCTGAAGCTGCCGGTACAGAATCTCGCAGATGGCTCGATGGCTGCACTGCTTTACCGCAGTTTCCGTTACGCTTTTGCTTCGGCCATTGCCTTTGGATTCTATCCTTATCTGTTCAAATATAAATTTCTGAAATAAAAAAGAGAGGATCTCTCTTTAACGGTTGCAGGTAATCGGATGAGGAATGTAAAGCTCATCGATGTAGTCAATATCTTGTGGACTCAATCTGACTTCAAATGAAGAAACGGCGTCCTCAAGATATTTTTCTTTTGTGATGCCAACGATCGGCGAAGCGACCCCTTTGGCATATTGCCAGGCTAGGACAATGGCAGCCATTGAGGTGTTGTACTTCTCTGACAGTTCACAGATGCGCTGGGCGATCTTTCTGTCGTAGTATTCATAGGAATCATAGCGGGTTCCTTCTTTTGCGTCTTTCTTAAAACGGTCGCTGTCACTTTCCCAGCTTTTTCTGGAAAGTCTTCCGGCGGCATAGGGGGCAAAGGATGTCCTGGATACGCCAAACTGTTCGG
The DNA here is from genome assembly GCA_902787775.1 of uncultured Erysipelotrichaceae bacterium. GTDB lineage: Bacteria > Bacillota_I > Bacilli_A > Erysipelotrichales > Erysipelotrichaceae > Colivicinus. The sequence goes on from CADAHV010000144.1 coordinate 593, forward strand.
CGATCGGGATCAGATCTCTTTCGTCTTCCCGATAGATCGGATTGTAATGGTTCTGCAAGGTGACAAAAGGCTGATAGCCATAAGAAGCGGCGGTATAGCAGTATTTGGCAAACTGGTAGGCATACATCGCACTGGCGCCGTAATAGCGGATGCGGCCGGCTTTGACTTCTTCATCCAAGGCGGCCAGAGTCTCTTCGATCGGTGTATCGTAGTCGAATCTGTGAAGGACCAGGATGTCGATGTAGTCGGTGTCCAGACGCTTCAGGGAACCCTGCACCTCCCGGTGTATGGCTTTGGATGAAAGTTTGCCTTCATTGAAATAACATTTCGTCGTGATGACGATGTCTTCCCGTCTGTAATCCTTGATCGCCTTTCCTAAGAAGATCTCGGATGTGCCGTTGGAGTAATTGTTTGAAGTATCAAAAAAATTGATGCCGCAGTCATAGGCTTTGTCGATGATCTTTTTTGATGATTCATAGTCCAGTGTCCACTGGTATTGGCCCTGATCCGCTTCGCCGAAAGACATGCAGCCAAGGCAGAGGCGGGAAACCTTGAGGTCGCTGTTGCCGAGTTTGATGTATTCCATAAAACTATTATATCGGATTATCTATGTTAAAATGAGAGTATGCAACTGGTATATGACAATAATGAAAGACTAAGCAGAAACAAGACGCAGGTCTTCGATGAAGAAGGGAAGCTGCGCTTCTGGAGCATCTATGATTTTTCTTTCAAATACCGCACCAGAATTTACGATGATAAAGATCACGAGATCGCCTATGTGGAAAAAGATGTCGTCTTGAAGGAAGATGTCGTCTGTTTTTATGATCCTTTGGGAAAAAAGACGGGTCTTCTGAAAAAAGAAGAGGGGCAGTATATTCTGGAACCGGATGGCTTGATTTACAAAGGGGATCCGCTAAAGGGAGAGATTGAAGGTTTCTTGCGGATCAGTGAAGGAAAGATCGAAATCGAAAAGGATGCCGATATTTTAAAGGCCACAGAAGTTCTTTTTGCGCTGATTGAAATAGAAAGATAGGGAAACGTTATGAAAAAGAATGAATTCAGATTCCGCTCCAGTGGTGGAACGGTCGATATCAGGGCGATGGAATATGTGCCGGAAGGAAAGATCATTGCCGTCCTGCAGATCGCACACGGCATGGTGGAATTTATCGACCGCTACGAGAATTTTGCCGCTTTTCTGGCTTCCAAGGGCATCCTGGTCGTCGGCAATGACCACATCGGTCATGGCGGCTCGGTGAAGAGTGAGGAAGACTGGGGCTATTTCGGCGAAAACGGCAATCGGATATTATTGGATGACATGCATGAGCTCACCAGACTGACCAAGGAAAAGTATCCGAATCTTCCGTATTTCCTGCTGGGTCATTCCATGGGTTCCTTCTATGCCAGACAATATCTTGGCGAATTCGGCAATGAACTGGACGGGGCGATCATCATGGGTACCGGTCTAGAACCGCTGTTTGTGGTCAAGGGTGGCATGTTTTTATGTAAACTGATCGCTTTGTTCAAAGGCTGGCGTTATCGCAGTAACTTTGTCAATCAGGTGGCCTTTGGTTCCTATGGCAAGAAATTTGAACCGCTCAGGACCAGGGCAGACTGGTTGAGCAAGGATGAGGCATTGGTCGACTGGTACATCAATGAACCGCGTTGCAGCTTCTTATTTACACTCAATGCCTACTATTCGATGTTTGAGGGAATTGCTCGCTTGCACGATAAAAAGCTTCTGGAAAAGGTGCCGAAGGATCTGCCGATCTTCTTTGTTTCCGGCGAAGATGATCCGGTCGGAAGCTTTGGCAAGGAAGTCGTTTATTCGGTTGAGACTTTAAAGGAAGTCGGTGTCAAAAACATCGATCTGAAGCTCTATCCCAATGACCGCCACGAGATCCTCAATGAGACGGATAAGGAAACCGTCTATGCCGATCTCTATGAGTGGTTGATGAAACATATCAGACAATAAGAGGATGAATTCCTCTTTTTTAGTGAAAAAAACGGCAGTCGATGGACTGCCGTTATTCGGATACGTGTTCGATACCCTGCAGGATGATGTTGTAGACATGATCATCATCCAGGGAATAGTAGATGGTCTTGCCGTTGCGGCGGTTTTTGACCAGCTTGGAGTTTTTGAGGAAACGAAGCTGATGGGAGATGGCGGACTGGTTCATCTGCAAGAGTTCGCTGATCTCGGTCACGCTTCTTTCCTTTTCAAAGAGACAATAGAGGATGCGGATCCTGGTGGAATCCGAGAAATTCTTGAATAACTCCGCTACATCGTAGAGAGTGTTTTCATTTACTTTATCGATCACAGGTCTTTTACCCCCAATGCCCGGATGGCATTTATGACAGCAATGACCATGACACCGACATCGGCGAAGATCGCCATCCACATCTGTGCCAGGCCAAAGGCACTCAGGATCAGCGTGATGACTTTGACCGCGATGGCAAAGACGATGTTTTCATAGACGATGGCCATACATTTTCTGGCGATCTTTATCGCTTTGGCGATCTTGGCCGGATCATCATCCATCAGTACGATATCAGCTGCTTCGATTGCGGCATCGGAACCAAGAGAACCCATGGCAATGCCGACATCGGCAATCGTGATGACCGGGGCATCGTTGATGCCGTCACCAACGAAGACCAGTGTTTCGTTTTCCTGTTTTTCTTCTTTCAGCTTGCTGACGATATCGACCTTATCCTGCGGTAAGAGTTCCGAGTGGACTTCATCAATATTCAATGTCTTAGCAACGCTTTCGGCGATCTTTTCATCATCGCCTGTCAGCATGATCGTCTTGCGAACACCGTTTCTCTTGAGATCGGCGATCGCTTCTTTGGCGTTTTTCTTGATCTTGTCACCAATGTGGATGTGCCCCTTATAGGAACCATCGACAGCGATGTGAACGATCGTGCCGCCATCGTGACATTCTTCGACCTTGATATCGTGATCTTCCATCAGCTTATCGTTGCCAACCAGGACATGTTTGTCATCGATCAAGGCTTCAATGCCCTTGCCGGCAATCTCTTTGATGGAACCGATGCGTTTGCGGTCGATCTCTTTCTTATATTCCTTGACGATCGATTTGCCGATCGGATGATTGGATAAGGCCTCCGCGTAGGCGGCGCATTCCAGAAGTTCTTCCTTGGTGTTGGATCCCTTGATCAGTACACCCGCCTTACTGGCACCGCCGATCCCGGCAAAGAAAGAAAGCGGGATGGAAATGACCAGCGCGCAAGGGCAGGAGATGACCAGGAATGTTAAAGCACGGAAGATCCAG
>CADAHV010000145.1:0-3673 GCA_902787775.1 uncultured Erysipelotrichaceae bacterium
AGCAAGCAGAATGATGACCACATCGATCGCACACATCAGCGGAACATAGTAACGGAACATGACCCGCATGATATCCACTAAGGAATGACGGTCTTCTTCGCCAACCGAAATCGACATCAATAAGCGTGACACTGCTGCCATGCCTGACGGGATGGCCCAGAAAACACCCAAAAGATTATTTGCCGAGGCAAAGGCGGAAAGACCCATGCTACCGGTATGGACCTCCAAGAGCTTATTGACGATGAGACCTCTGCCGGCCTGATAGATATAGGTTGCCGAACCCGGAAAACCGATGCGCACGATCTCCTTGCAGCGGCTCCAGTTTAATTTCTTAAAGGTGAATTTGAGAAGCGAATCTTTCGTGAAATAGTATTGTGCCAAAACCAGCGTATAGACCCACATGCCTAAAGAGGACGCCAGGGCCAGACCCAGTTCCTCCATGCCCAAGACGGTGACAAACAGATAATTCAAAACCAGGTTGACAGCAATGTAGACTAAAGAAGAGACAAAGGTGCGCCGGCTCTTGTTTTCCATCGAGAGGAAGACCGGCAACTGGCCACCGATAAAAGTCGGAATGAGTCCCACGGCCTGGCCAGCCAGATATTTTCCAAACAGCGGCTGCAGTACTTCATCAGAGGTAAAGAGCTTTGCCCCGCCAAAAAGGATCAGTCCCACAAAGATGACGATCATCACGATCGAAGCGATGAATGACACCAACATATCCAAAGAAAAGACTTCCTGCAGTTTTTCTTTATCGTTTCTGCCTAAATACTTGCCGCAGATGATCGCGCTGCCGCCGGAAAACAAGAAAGCCAGAGAACCGATCAAAGTTGCGATCGGGCCATATAAACCGATTGCCGACATCGACTGATAGCCGACAAAATTGGAGGCAAAATAGCCGGAAACGATGCCGTTGATCGCGCCGATCATTGCCAAAAGGATCTGAATCGGCAGCAGTTTGAACATCAATTTCTTTATAATCTGCAGATTGCTTTCGATTTTTTCCATAAAATCACCCTCAATAATATTTTACTTTGTTTTCACATGGCGATGTTATAATTACTTTGGTGAGGTAAATTCCTCAATTTAAAAGGAGAAAATTGCTATGGTAGAAAACAAGATCTTAAGCGATGACGATCTCAGTTCCGTTGCCGGTGGTGCTTCAAGCCTCAAAGTTATCGGCCGTGCCAGAGTCGTCACAACCAACCTGAATATCCGCAGTTCTTATTCCAAGAACTCCCGCCTCATGGGCCAGACCAATGAGCCGGCTTCTTACGATGTATACGAGGTTGTCCAGAATGAAGGTTACATCTGGTACCGCATCGATGCCGACAAATGGATCGCCAACGACGGCACATGGGTTGTATTTACTTCTAAGTAATGTAAAACAAAAGGGCGCAAGCCCTTTTTCTTTTGTTTCAGATCTCAGATATTGATCGCTTCAAAGATCTCGATCTCCATCTCCGGATAGAGTTTCTGTATTTCTTTCTTCAAAGCTTCCATATCTGCTTCCGGATCCTTGGCATCATATTTATAAACCAAGGCAAAGGAGATCTTCTTTCGCCGGAAAGAAACCCGGAAAGACTGAATGCGGCTGATGTCTTCGTGTTTCATCACGATCGGCAGGATCTTGTCATAGATCTTATCGGCTTCCGGCTGATCGATCTTGATGCCGCTGATTCCGACAGAAGTCAGAGTCATACCCAATTCTTTTGCCTCATCTTTGAGGTGTTGAGAAAGTTCGGTGATCCTGGAAGCCTTCATGTCTTCATCGACTTCGATGTCGACCGAACCGATGTAGTTGTTTTCCCCGTAATTATGAATGACTAAGGAAGAGACGTTGTAGACGTCTTTTTCTTTAAACAGCATCGTCGTGATCTTCTTGCGGAAGTCTGGATCGGCTGGCGCACCGACGATCTTGTTCATGGACTCGATCAGCATCTCCACGCCGGCCTTCAAGATCAAAGCGGCAATGATGACACAGAGATAATCTTCGATATCAATACCGAAGGCCTTATAAACGACGATGGAAATCAGAACTGCAGCACCGATGCCCACATCGGACATCGCATCGATACCGGCCATGATCATCGCTTGCGAATTCAGGCGCCTGCCGGCGTCCTGCTGTTTCTTGCCAAGATAGAATTTGACAGTCATTGACACCACTTCAACCGCGACCACCAGGAAGCTGAAGTTTGGCGCTTCGCCCGGATACAGGATCTCCTTGATCGCATCGAACATGGATTTGAGTCCGATGCCCATGACCAACATCGTGACGATCATCGAACACAGATATTCCAATCGACCAAAACCAAAAGGATGGTCCTTGTCGGCCTTCTTGTCGCTCAGTCTTGCAAAGACCAGGATCAAAGCAGAAGAGATCATGTCGGCCATCGAATTGACGCCATCCAAAGTCACCGCTGCCGAACGGGCGATCGTACCGACCGTGATCTTGGCTGTTGCCAGAACCAGGTTCACAGCGATGGCGATGATGTTAAAACGGATAATCTCCTTATTTCTGTCGTCTCTCACAGCTTCCATATTAGTTCAATTATACCATCTCGTACCTTCTTCTTTGCGGCACGACTTGGCTTTCTATAATACAATATTGCTGTGAAACTTTTAAAGGAGAAAAGATGAGCCACATCATCATCGGTGCCTACGCCCATGTCGATGGCGGCAAGACCACCCTGTCGGAAGCGATTCTGCATAAATGTGCTGTGCTTCGCTCTTTCGGCCGCGTCGATCACGAAGACTCTTTTCTCGACTACAACAGCTATGAACGAAGAAAAGGCATTACGGTCTTCACCAAGGAAGCCCGCTTTTCCTATAAGGACAAAGACTACGTCTATGTCGATACACCAGGCCACCTCGACTTTGTCGGGGAAGTCAACCGCAGCTTTGAGATCCTGGATGCGGCCATCGTGATCATCGATGCTTCCTCACCTTTGCCGGCGGATACGATCTCCCGTTTCCGCTATCTCAAGACTCTTCGCATCCCCGTCCTTCTCTTCTTAAACAAGATGGACATCGCCCATCGTTCCTTGGAAGAACTGATCAAAGATCTTTCTAAAGACCTGGATGAAGCGATCGTTTCCTATGAAGACATTCAAGAAGCATCTGCCCTCAATCACGAAGAGATCCTCGATGCATACTTACAAAACAACGAAATCGAAGATTCCTATATCATCGAAGATTTAAAGGAAGGACTGCTCTTCCCGGTCTTTGCCGGATCTGCCCTGCACGAAGAAGGCATTGATCCGCTTCTGGATTTCATCGACCGCTATATTGAAGTACCCAAAGACAATGGCCGCTTCAAAGCCTACATTTATAAAGTTGATGACTACGCCCGCCTCAAGATCTTTTCCGGTACCTTAAAGACCCGCGACGTCTTTGGCGATCATCAGATCTCCCAGATCGTTCAGTTCAATGGCAACAAGGCCAATCAGGTCAAGGAAGTCAAAGGCAACGATCTCTGTGCCGTCAAAGGCCTGCAGGGTCTCAAAGCCGGTACCTATTTGCCATCCCTGCTCTATCAGGAGAATAAACAGGGCGATTCGCTCACCTATTCCTTACTGAGTGACCTGGATTCAAGTGAGCTCTATCGGCGTATTTCCGTCTTGAATGAGGAATTCCCCGAATTACATATCACCTTGTCCGACAAGGTCTCCAT
>CADAHV010000146.1:0-3667 GCA_902787775.1 uncultured Erysipelotrichaceae bacterium
CACTTTAGAGATCTATGAAAAGCACAAGAGCGAGTTCGATGCATCGGAATTCTCGATCCATGAAGTCTTCACACTGGCTTCCATCGTTCAATGGGAATCCGGTTCCATGGAAGATTCCAAGCTGATTGCCGGTGTCTTTGTGACCCGTCTTAAAGAACCGGAAGTTCTGGCTTCCACAGTCACTGCCTGCTACGCCTTTGATTTGACAAAGGATGAGTGTTATGAAGTGGGCGATACCCTGGATTACACATGGCGTGATGATCCGTACAACACCTATACGAATCAGGGCTTGCCGCCGGGACCGGTCTGCTGTCCGAATGAGACAGCTTTGATCGCGGCTTTGAATCCGGATTCTTCTCAGGGCTATTTCTTCTTCTGCGCCGATATGTGCAACGGCGGTACGGTCTTTGCCAGGACCTATGAAGAACACGAATACAACATCGAACATTATTATCTTGCTTGCGATTATTAAAGAAGGAGATCAATATGCTTAAGCACAAACCTGTCGTTATCGGTATCGCCGGAGGAACCTGCTCGGGGAAATCTTCGATCGCCGGCATCCTCATTGACGAATTCAGATATACCAATTCGATCAATATCATCAGAGAAGACGACTACTACAAAGATCAGTCCCACCTGCCGATGGAAGAGAGGGCCAAGACCAACTATGACCATCCGCTGGCTTTTGACTTTGATCTGATGATCGATCATCTGAATAAACTGATCGCCGGTGAAACGATCGAAAAGCCGACCTACGATTACACGGTCCACAACCGTTCCAATGTGACGGAGATCGTTCACCCGAGTGATGTGCTTATTATTGAAGGCCTTTTTGCCTTATATACCAGAGAGATCAGAGATCTTGAAGACATCAAGATCTTCGTTGATACACCGGCTGATATCCGCTTTATCCGCCGTTTGAAAAGAGACGTCAAGGAGAGAGCCAGAACGATCGAATCGATTACCGATCAGTATCTGACGACCGTCAAACCGATGCACGACCAGTTCCTGGAGCCGACAAAGCAGTTTGCCGACATCATTATCCCGCAGGGTAAATCCAACACGGTTGCCATCGATCTGCTCAAGACGAAAATCAATAGTATATTAAATGAGAAAATGATATAATTCACTAGATTGGGAGGGCAATATGGAAGAAAAATTTTATGTGACCGAAGAAGGTCTGAATGATTTAAAAAAAGAGTTGGATACTCTGATACATGTAACAAGAGAAGAAGTTATTGAAGAACTGAAGGCAGCCAGAGCACAGGGTGACCTTTCCGAAAACGCCGATTACGACGCTGCCAGAGATCATCAGGCTAAGGTTGAAGCCAGAATCAAGGAACTCGAACACCAGATTAAAAACGCGGAAGTCATCACCGAAACCAAGAAGACCAACTTTGTCAGAATCGGTTCGACTGTCGAGATCCAGGAACTGGATACCAAGAACAAGCTGACTTACAGGATCGTCGGTTCCGTCGAAGCTGACCCGCTCAACGGTTTACTCTCCAACGTTACACCGTTAGCAGAAGCCATACTCGACCAGAGAGTCAATGATGTTGTCACCGTCAAGGTTGATCCGCCATACGATGTCAAGATCTTAAAGATCAGCTAGGTATTTAAACAAAATCTTACAAATAATGAGCAGAAGGAACTGCTCATTTTTTTATGCGCCGCTTACTATTCATCATCATTCTTTTATGTCTGTCCATATATACTTCCTATCGTTACCTGCTTTTTACGTTAAAAAGCAGGGTCGCTTTTCATTTTGTGCCGTGTGAGCAAGCGTTTCTTTTACAGAAAAAAGACATCGTTCTGGATGATCGGAAGGATTTTGTCTTACAGGAATACTTCGACATTCTTTGTAACAGCGATATATCTTACCGTTACCAGTTTGAAGAAAATTATCTTTTTATCTATCTGAAAGGAAAGAAGTTTGCTTATCCATATCAGATCAAGGAACCAAAGATTGAGACCGTTGAAAAGACCATCTACAAAGAGGTGGTCAAAGAAGTACCGGTCTATCTTGGCAATCCGAATACAGAAAGTGATGAAACAACTTATGAAAGCTATCCGGAAGAAGACTACTTTCACCTCAGAAATGATTATTTAAGCTTTCCGATAGACAGCGATCTGTCCGTAATCATTGAAGCCATATCATCTGACATCGACACCAATATGCAGGTCAGTATTGATTATTCTCTTTTAAACCCCAATCAAATTGGCCAATATCCGATTCAGATTCACACATCCGATCAGGATTATGTCATCAGCGTCGAGATTTATTAAGGTCTTAATCCTCATTTTCTTCAATCATGATATGGAGGAGATGAGCATGAAGAAAATTAGAAATCTGATTCTGATTGCCTTGTTTATATTGCTGCCTTTTCAAAAGATTGATGCGCAAGAAGCGGAAGACATGAGCAAGTGGTCATTCAAGATCCTGCTGCAGCATTGCGATCAGAATGATGCGATCAAGATCGTAAAGTTTAAAAACAAGGAAAGCGGCCGTTATGGCTTTTGCCTGGAAGCGGAAGTCGATTACAACCCCAAAGACAATCTTTATTGCAAAGAAACATTTGACGACGAAAGAGTCTTTGACATCGTAAGGGCCTTTGAGATCCTGGGCGAAGACTATTACACGGCAGCGCAGCTGATGATCTGGGAAAGCCGGTCGGGCATACGCTACAGTTTCGAAGGAAAAGAAGCGAGTGATTTTGGTGAGGCAGAACTTCTTAAAATCATGGAAGGCTTCAATGACAGCGATCCTTTGATCGAAGACAAAGACATCAAGGCAAAAGAAAACGAAGAGATCCTCATTGATCTTGGAGATTTCAACAAGGAAGATCTGAAAGAGAGCACTATGGAAAACCTGCAGTTTGAAGAGAATAAACTAATCCTGAGACCTTCAAAAGAAGGAACGATCATATTTGAAAAAGGCAAAGGCTTGAAAGATGGTGCCTATGTCTATCACAGCGATACGTCGCAGGATCTCTATTCCTATGAAGGCGATTATGCGATTCGTCAACTCATGAATCTTCATGTTTCGCTGATCGATGATTCCTATGCTTTTGAGTTCAGAAAAGTTGATGAAGACTTTCAGCCGATCGATGGTGCCGGTTTTACTTTATATGAATTGAATGAGAACGGAAAACAGGATCTTGTTTTGATCAAAGCAGGCCTCAATGTCGATTTCCATTCGATCTATCCGGATGTCGATGATGATTCTCCCTTTGAAATCAGTGAGCGCTATGACCGCTACCTTGACGGCTCGGAAATCGAAAAAGGGGAGATCGGCTTCTTTCCTTACAGAATACAGGGCAACGCGATACACGAAGGCCTTGCCTTCATCTGCAACGATGAAGAAACAATACAGAATGGCATCGTCCTCTACCATGGCGATCCGATCACTCAGTTTCAATCTAAGGGCGAAATCAATGTCGTACAGGGCTTAAAGCCGGGAAAGAAGTATCTTTTATGTGAGACAGCTCCCAAGAAGGGCTATACCTTTGCAAACGATCCCTGTATCTTTGTCGATGAAAAGATCGCACAGAATAAAATCGGCATCTTCATCAATGCCAGGCGTACATTTGATTTAAAACTCTACAAGCAGAATGAGGAACATACCATTCTTTTGAATAATGCAAGATTCCGTATTTCCTATAAGGAA
>CADAHV010000147.1:0-3655 GCA_902787775.1 uncultured Erysipelotrichaceae bacterium
ATTGGTATACTCATTCTGATCCAGGGCAATCACATCCTTGGAAACTTCACTGATCTCAAAGTCATGTTCCTTAATATATTGTAAGAATTCTTCGTACTTTTCTTCTTCGATCGACAGACCCACCGCCTGGGCATGGCCGCCGAAAGCGGAAAACAAGGAAGAAGCTCCCATCAGATAGTCATGCAGATCGCCGCCCTTCGGACAGCGGCCGGAACCCTTAAGCAGATGATCGGACTTGCTTAAGACCAGAACCGGTTTGCCTAATTCATCCATCAGACGATTGGCGATCAGACCGCAAAGGCCTTCCTTGAAGGCATCGGAAGCCACGACAACGACATTCTCTCTTACATCACAAAGACGCTTTGCCAATACCGCCATCTGCTTGGAGAGCTGCTTGCGGGAAGCGTTGATCTCTTCGATCTTAGGCAGATACATCGCGCAATCCCTGCGATCAGACAGCAGATAGCGGACGACGTAATTCACGTTGAGCGAATCATCCATTCTGGAGACCGCATTGATCTTGGGTATGACCTCAAACGATAAAGTTTCATAATCGTAATCCTTACTCTTCATGAGATAGGAAATCGGATAGATGTCCTTGCTTTTTAGGATCGATAACATCGTGTTTAAGAGATAGCGGTTATAGCCCAGAACCTGAACCATATCTGCCAAAGTTGCCAGCCCGCCATAGACCAGTGTCAGATCATCTTCCCTTATGCTGCTTGAAAGCAAGGCACAAAGACCGGCCGCACACATGTCGGCATACTTCTCATCAAAAAGATTCGGATGCAAAAAGGCATCGCAATCCGGATCGTCCTGATATTCATGATGATCGATAACTAAAGTATGCAGGCCTCTTTCTCTGGCATGGCGCAGCTGTTCATTGGCAATGATGCCGTTATCCACGCAAAGCAAAACATCAAAGCCATGGTCGGCAGCCGTATCGACGATGCGCATGTTCAAGCCATAGCCTTCCTTGGCCCTGGAAGGAATGTAATAATTGGATGCGATATTCAGATCGTCAAAAAGGCGTTTCATGATGGCAGTGGCACAGATGCCGTCACAGTCATAATCGCCGACAATAAAAAATCTTTTATCCTTCAAAGATAAAAGATGATCCTTAAAATCATTGAGGATCTTCAGATCGTCGACCTTGAAATCCGAGACATCCAAGGATGAGAGTTCAACGCCGTTGATCTGACAGATCGTATCTTTTAAAGAAATGCCGTTTTCGTAAAAAACGTATTTCATAGTGTCGCCAGGCCAATCAGCAAGCCAAGGATCGAGAAGACGGCCTGCAGAAGATAGAAGCCAAGGACGATCGTCTTTTCTTTATAACCCTTGATGACAAAAGCGTAATGGATCGGCGTATAAGAGAAGACTCTCTTGTGGAAGAGTCTGACAGAGACCTGCTGGACAACGACACAGAACATCTCGATGACAAATACGCCGCCGATAAAAAACAAGGCAATGGTGCAGTCACTCAGTATGCCAAGGGAAGCAAATAAAGCACCCAGGGCAAGCGAACCGCTGTCGCCCATAAAGATCTTGGCCGGATGGAAATTGAAGCGCAGATACCCGATAAGACCGCCTAAAATGCATACCAGCAATAAGACGATATGATCAAAACCAAGGCGCGCACAAAGTACCACGAACGGAAGCAAAGCGATAAAGGAAACGCCTGCGCAAAGGCCATCCATGCCATCGGTAAAGTTGACCGCATTGGCTTCTGCCATATACAGAAGGATCATAAACGGCAGAAAAACCAGCCAAGGCAGATTGATCGTCTGATGCACAAACGGCAGTGTCACCTGGCAAGGAATAATGTCACGATAGACGAAAAACAGAAATGCCGTATAGGCGAATTCCATGATGAGTCTGGTCTTTGGTGAGAGGCCCTCATTGGAATGGGAACGGATGACTAAGGAATCATCGATAAAGCCAACGGAACAGTAAAGAATGTAAGAAAGTAAAACAAACTGCGTCCTTTTATCTGCCAGGCCTGTAAAATCCAGTACGGCAAACACGATGATCGGCAAAACAACGAAAAGAAGACCGCCCATGATCGGTGTCTTCTCTTTCTGTTTGAATTCTTCCAAAGCATATTCCGAAGTAACCTGATTGATATTCTTCTTTTTCAGATAGGCGATGAAGTGCGGCATGACAACAAACATCGCAACGATCGAAAGGATCAATCCGGCTGCATAAATAAGTACAGATTTCATACCTGATTATTATACACTAATTTGTCTGACTTTCATCAGAAGTTTCAGCTGCTGTTTCGGAAGGCGTTTCCACGGCTTCCACGTGATTGATTTCACGGAAAGAAATGGTGATTTCCTTGTTTGGATCAATGATCGTACCGGCCGGCAGGGATTGCGCATAGGCGATGCCGAAACCATCCATCTTGATCGGAATGTGCGACAGATTCCAGAAGTCGATGACATCTTTTCTGGTCCAGCCGGTGAAATCCGGCAGGGTCATACTCTTGCCGTCTGTCAGCAGGAACACCTTCTGATAGGTATAGACGTCTTCCCTCGCCTTTGGCAGCTGGTCGACGATGTGATTGCCGTCAAAGACACCGATGACTTCCAGATCGAGTTCTTCCGCCTTCTCTTTTGCTTCGTTATAGGATAAAGAGATCAGACTAGGCATCTCATGCTTTTCAATGTATTTTTCGCTCTGCTTCTCTTCCTCGTCGCCGATGATCAGATTTTCCAATAAGGCGATGCGGTCGATCAGATCAGGGATCGGCTTGATATCGTAATTGTAGTAGACCGTCTCCGGTGAGACATAGGCAAAATACACCATGTATTGCGGATCGTTGTATGGGAAACCCAGCATGCAGGAGATGATGTTTTCATCTTCCGCATAACCGCCGTCCAAAGGGATCTCGGATGTTCCGGTCTTGCCCATGACTTCCACTGTCTTTGCAGCATAGTGACGGCAAGTGCCATCCGGTTCAGCGACGACACGGCGCAGAAGATCCTGCATCTGCCTTGCAGTGGATTCCTTGATCGGTTTGGAGACGACCTTGCGGCTGCCCTGGTAGACGACCGTGTTGGTATTCGGGTCGACGATCTTTTCAATCAGATAAGGCTTGATCATCTCGCCGTTGCCGAAAATGGCGGTATACGTCTGCAAGAGCTGCAGCATCGTCGTTGAAGAACCCTGGCCATAAGTTGCCGTGATATCATCGACCGGCGATAAGCCATAGTTGGTGTAGCCGGAAACTTCATCGATGCCGTCGGAATTGACCGTCTGGTAAAGATGATATTTCTCCAGATAATCCTTATAGTTATCGACACCGACATATTCCGACAATAAGGTCGCTGTCGCAACGTTACTGGAATAGATCAGACCGTAATCAAGCGGAATCGTTCCCCAGTCAAGACGGGAAACGTTATAGATACAGCCAAGCTGGTCGCCGCTGTAGGTACGGCCGGTCGAGGCGGTATAGCAGTAAGGTGAAGAGTCAAATCCCCTGTCACCGTCATAAACACCCATGTCCATGGCTGCCGAATAGATGACCGATTTCATGACGGAACCCGGTTCGTACGCCAGCTGTGAGCCGTAATTGACCTGGACATCGTCTTCCTTCAGTTCATTGGGATTAAAGGAAGGCGTCTGGCCCCAGGCCAGGATCTTGCCGGTT
>CADAHV010000148.1:0-3636 GCA_902787775.1 uncultured Erysipelotrichaceae bacterium
CAACGATCGAGATCGTCTCATCGATGAGCCAGGTGATCTCATTGACCGCAAAGAGGTTCTTTGCCTCGACATCGATCTGAATATCGCTCATCGAAAGGAAAGAGTTCAAAGACAGAGAAGAATACGGAATGTTGTGCCTGACGCAGATCGGCATCGTATATTCTTCCAGTTCGTAGGATACATTCTTCAGCCACTTGGCAACCGGCTTCATCAGCAGGCTTCTGGCTTCGTCGCTGTGCAGATACTTGTCGATCTTTTCTTCCATGATCGGATCGATGTCCGAAAGCTTCTCGATCGAACCGTTGCGCCAGTCTTCGCAGATCGGCAAGGCAACATTTTCCAGGATCGGCTTGACCATCGTCTCGACCGCATCCTCATAGAGTTCATTGATGCGGCTGGCGACTGTCTGTTCCACCAGAGTGGATTCCACCAGACGGCTGACCTCTTCTCTGAATTCCTTTAATTCATCATCGATCTTGCCGCACATCGACAAACCCTTGGCAACGGAAAACTCCGGTTCATTGGAAGTGATGACGATGGCGTCCGGGAAGGCCTTGCGGCACCATTCCTTGATGACTGCCATCTTGGAGACACCACCGGTCAGAAAGATCAGTTCCGGCTGTTTTTCGCGGATGCCTTCCTTGGCCTGTTCCAGACTGTCCATGAAAACTTCCCTGAACGACTTGTTGTCCAGACGTTCCACCTTCTGTTCAAGAAGCTTTTCGGCAATGTTCTTATCAATACGCAGGGTCAGCTTGAGCGGGATCAGCCCCTGACGGATGTAGACGGATTGCGTGCACTCGTTGTCTTTCCAGTAATCTTCATCGGAGAAGTATTTTTCCTTTAATCGTCTGGCCGCAAAGTCGCAATAGCTGTGCCAGGCGTCACTTTCTTCAAAGATCTTGCGGATCTTCTTTTCGTTTAATGAAGACTTGATCGATTCTTCCAGAAGGATCTCATCCATGATGCCGCCGCCCAAAAAGACTTCGCCGCCGGTCTTCAGTTCCACTTCCTTGCCGCCCATGATGTAGGCAAAGTCGGTCGTCGAAGAACCGATGTCAACGACCAGTACCGGTTTATTGAGAATGTCGTAGCCGACCTGCAGGTGCTTGGACTGGCAGGCGCAGACTAAAGCCGCTCTGGATTCCGAGATGATCTTGGTTGGCGGATAGGAGACCTTTTCAAAGATGCTGCGGTATTCCTCTCTGGCCATCTTGTCCCAGCCGGCCGGACAGCCGATATAGAAGCAGCAGTCCTCGCCATGGATCATCTGACCGCTCATATACAGTTCGCCTAAAACACCCGAGGCAAAACTGGAAACATCCTTGACCGTATTCGGGTCCACCAGGAAACGGCTCTTGAAGCGTTCCTTGCGCTTGATCGCATCCGGATCATAGCAGGCGCCCTCACCGATCAGGATCCTGCCGTCCTTCAATAAGGCATAGGCCGTGATAAAACTCCTGGCCTCATTGATCGTCAGGATCTCCGGTTCTTTATTCTCTTTTTTCTCGAGTCTGCTGATCGCACTCTCGGCATCGCCGAGGTCAAATCCATAGAAACGTTCCATCGTTACACTCCCGTCGCAAGACCCTTGCGCAATACTTCCTTATTGAACAAGAGGGCCGGCCGTATGGTGGCCATTGCCTCACCCGGCATGCGTTCAAAGTATTCTTTATTCTCGCCATTATAATCGACCACTTCGATCTTCCGCTTATGCAGATAGAATTTCAGATCGTTGACGATCTCTTTAGCGTATTCATCATCGCCCTGGCTGTATGCCGACTCTAAAAGCGAGGAGTAAAGCTGAATGTCTTCCTTCTTCAGACCGTCCTTTTCATCCAGCAAGGCATCTCTTTGCTGCAAGAGTTCCTTATTGCGGACCTGTTCCAGGACCTTGTCCATCCGCAAAACAGCATTCAATAAAACGTGGTAAGTCTTATCGGCACTCGGTATGGTTTCCGCGTAGAGCTCTTCCTTGTTTTCTTCCTTCTTCTTTGCCGATAATAGACCGGCAAGGAAGAAACACAGGATGGAAGCGCCGATCAGTCCATAGCCCAGGATCATCGGATCACTGAGCGGCAATAGATTGCCCAGATAGACCAATACGCCAATACCACCGGCCAATAAACCGATGGCTGCCAGAAGAAAGATCACAAACCAGATCGAGCGCTTCGGCTTATTGATTCCCTCGCGATACTTCGCTTTGGACCAGATCACCGATTCGCCGTCGCAGTCCAAAAAACCGGCAGAAGACAAAAGGGTCTCGCACATCGCCATAGCGGTCTGTTTGAGCTGATCGCTCTCCTCTTCTTCGTTATATAAGGTCAGAAGCCGGCTCACTTCTTCCTCCATGACGCTTACCGCCTGGGCGGAAGACTGGGCAGCGGCTGCCCTGCTCAGAAAACGTTCCTTATCTTTTTCCAGAAGTGCCTGCATCGTTATCATAAGCCACCTCCTCTTACTAACTGCATTTTATCACAGATTGATCCTTCAGGCCTTTGCCCCTGAAAGGAAGTCCTTTAGTACGCTATAAAGTGTAGTCGGTATAGTTATCAGCCAGATGACTGACCTGCTGCACTTGTTTTATGATAAGGGAGTCAGTAATACGGCCTGACGTGGTCCTTTTGGAACTTAAGCTTCCGTAATAAGAAACTGTCAGCCTCTCCCTTATCATTCACATTCGTTTACGCGAGTTGAGTCTGAAACAACACTCCGGTATCTTACTAAAATGATTAAGGATAAGTGTGGGCGGCCGCCGATTACTGCAAAAGGAAAGGAGACCGTTTTTATTATGATCAGTATAGGGATCGATGTATCCAAACTGAAAAGCACTTTCTGTATCCTGAATGAATATGGGGAGGTGTTACAGACAGCCAGAGAGATCTCACACACAGAAACAGATCTTAATGAACTGATCAGACAGGTCAAAAGCTTCGGCGGCAAAGATGATGTCCGGGTGATCATGGAAGCCACCGGAGCCTACAGCAAACCTGTCCTGTACTCTCTTATAGAAGAAGGGATCTTCGTAGCAGAGATCAATCCTCTGGCAATGAAGAAGTATCGTTCTAACATCAACTTCAGGGGCGTGAAGAACGATCCGATCGATGCGTTGGCCATTGCCTCCTATGGAATCGACAAATGGCACAGGCTGAAGGAATACCAAAAAGCAGATAAAGAATATGCGGCCATGAAGGCTTTATCGAGACAATACCTCAGCTATATGAAACCGCACGTTTCCCTTACACAGAATCTCGATCATCTGATCGATCAGGTAATGCCGGGGATAAAGGATGAATTTGACGGCTATGATCCCGCAACGGGAAAAGACAGGCTTACCGATTTTTTGGAAGAGTTCGTTCATTATGATTGCATCAGATCGCTCGGGCCAAAGAGATTTGATGAAAGATTCAAAAGATGGGCAAAGAAAAAAGGATACCGTCCGCGTCAGGGTAAGTCCGGCAAGATCTATTCCCTGGCAAAGGAAGGCATCCCGACTCTGGCATATGATCCAATCAGCAGACTGCTTGTCAAGCAGGCTGCAGAAGCTTTGCGCAGCATGAATCATGTGCTCAATGAAATCTTATCACAGTTGAGGTCTTTGGCTAAGCAAAGACCGGAATATCCTATCATCCGGGC
>CADAHV010000149.1:0-3633 GCA_902787775.1 uncultured Erysipelotrichaceae bacterium
TTTGCAGGGCTTTTTCTTTTTCCTTTCAAAGGAATTGCTTACCTTTGTGTGTATGAAACAAGCAATGGTCATTCTTCGGAATCTTTCTATCGGCTATCGCAGTGGGCACGAGGTGCGCACGGTGATGGCAGACATCAGTGCTCGGCTCTTTGCCGGTGAGGTCACCTGTCTGTTGGGTGTCAACGGTGTGGGCAAGTCCACGCTGCTGCGTACTCTCTCCGGCTTCCAACCACCGATAGCAGGCAGCGTGGAGATTAGCGGTAAGGACATCAAAGACTATGGCAGCCATGAACTGGCACAGACCATCGGCGTCGTTCTTACCGACAAGCCCGACGTGAGCAATATGACAGTGGAGGAGATTGTAGGTATGGGTCGATCGCCCTATACCGGCTTTTGGGGACGGCTCAGCGATAGCGACCGTCACATTGTGGGCGAAGCCATGGACATGGTTGGCGTCTCGGTGTTGGCCCCGCGCATGATCCAGACGCTCAGTGACGGTGAACGGCAGAAGGTGATGATTGCCAAAGCCCTTGCCCAACAGACACCTGTCATCTTCCTCGACGAGCCGACGGCGTTCCTCGATTTCCCCAGTAAGGTAGAAGTGATGCAACTTTTGCACCGCATCTCACGCGAGGCCGGCAAGACGATCTTCCTCTCTACTCACGACGTTGACCTTGCCTTGCAGACTGCCGATGAGCTTTGGCTGCTCGACCGGGACAATGGATTGCGTCTGGGCACACCGGAAGACCTGTCGCTCAATGGACAGATGGCAGTGTTTTTTGCGCATAAAGGTATCGTCTTCGACGCTGAAAACGGCTTGTTCCGCATCGACAATGCTACTCAGCGCGACATCCATATGGAAGGCAAACATGGCGTAAGCTATCTGATGGTGCGCAAAGCGTTGGCTCGAAATGGCATTCATGGCAGCAGACATGTAGGCTCAAAAGACAGTATAGAAGTGCTGGATGAAGGCTATCGATACCGTAATAATGCAACGGACAAGCGAGTGAAGACGATCGGTGAATTGCTGGACTTGATAGAAGGCTTTACACCTTATTCTTATTAAAGCGGCTCATGATAAGTCGTCCGCCAAGACTTAGGATGAGTACGATGAGGGTGAGCACCACTGCAGCAGCATAGGCACGGTCCTGCACGGATTGCTGTGGAGCCGTGAGCTGATAGAAGACGCAGAGTGGCAGCGTAGCGGCCTGCTGTGATAGTGACGTGGGGATGTGATCGGAAAATCCTGCGGTGAACATCACACCGGCGCAGTCGCCGATGGTGATGGCTAGCCGTTTTTCCATGTGCCTCCTTTCTGTGGCTTCAGATATTTCTTTTTGATCTTGCATATATAGGGACTGAAAGGCTCGTCATCGCCATGCAGCATCGTGCAGCGGGCTTCCATGACTTGCCCCAGAAGTAAGAAGGCTTCCTGCGGGGTGAAGTCATAGTCTTTGACCATCCAGTCGATGAGTTCGTGACAGGCCTCCGTAAAGGAATCTTTGATTTTGATGTTGTTGGCGATGGTCATGAGGTAGTCTTCGTTTTCTAAGCGGATCCATTTCCTGGAACGATAGCCTTCAAGAAGGTCGACCTTCAGGGTGACTGTCGCCTGACATTCGATGCCCCCGCCATGGGGGATCTCGCCATCGCCCATGATGGCGTGGCAGTCACCGACATGAAGCAATGCGCCTTCCACATTGATCGGCAGATAGATGGTGGTGCCCGGGCAGACTTCCTGAACATCCATGTTGCCGCCGTTTTCATAGGCATAGCGGTTGCTTTGAGCTTCGCCTTTCGGGGCGGTGCCGATCGTACCGATCATCGGAATGACAGGCAGTTTTAATTCTTTCGACCAGTCAATATACGTATCTTTGATTTCAACGGTCTTGGTGACGACATCCCAGTCGTTGGGATAGATCAATTGGGACAAAGGATTGCGCCAGCCGGCAAAACCGGTGTAGCCAAGTTTGCCGGGTTTGATATCAAGAATATGCACGGCCAAAGTATCGCCGGGACGGGCGTCTTTGATCCGGATGACCGTACAAAGATTCGGACCTTTGGATTTGGACGGGTCCCAGAGATCTTCCTTCTTGTTTAGCCAGTCGCCGCCGTTGAGCTGGGTCTTGACGATAAAGGTCTCGCCGGCTTCTACTTCGATGGCGGGGAGGTTGTCTTTGGAAAGCTGATTATAGACATGATCGATATTTGCGGTTTTCATCAATTCAATTATAAATGGAAACGGGAATTCGTTGAGATTACACTTGGGTATGCCTTACCAAAACAGAGGTTTAATTAGGCAATTTTTTATGCCTGAGTATGTGGCGGATGCCTGGTCAGTGTTATAAGGATACGGAGAATAAGTGTTCCCATATTTTCGGTCTGTCATACATGATAGAATAATGGATATAGATCGGATGCGATCGGGAGGTTAGGAAGATGAGGACTCTGGTGAAAAACGGCACGATCGTCGATCCGGATAAGATCAGGGTCGATGAAAGCGTTCCTGACTTCAAACCTGAGGGCATCGAACATGTCTTCATCAATGGCAGACAGGTCATGGATAAGGAGACTTATATCAGTTCAAAGGCCGGCGAACTGATCCTGAGAAAAGGAACGTAGGCATAGGAAAGGAGAAAGGGATCATGGTGATCGTTCTGGCATGTGTTTTTCTGGGTCTTTGCGCAGCACTTGCGGCTGTCGTCATAAAGAAGACGATGATCGATGAGGAACCGGGAAGCAGAACAGCATTGTATGTCGTCACAGAAAAAGAGGATGGCGAAAAGAGCGTCCATCCGCTGCATTGAGAGATAAAAACACCTCTGACCGTTGATGGATCAGAGGTGTTTTCTATCATTCCGCTTTGAAGCTGTAGACCGGTTTGATGATTTTGATGATCTCTGCGGTCGGAGCGATGTTTTCGACGATCTCGTCCATGCCTTTGTAGGCCATCGGGCTTTCGTCCAGGGTCTTCACGGTGGCGGTCGTCGTGTAGATACAGCTTATGGCGAAGATAGAAGCAGGATGTAACGGAAAGACGGGTCTGATAGGATGTCTCTTTTAAAGAAGAGGCGATCATCTCGCATTCCATAAGCTTCAGCCGCTGTTCATAGCTGATCCTTGTATTTTTAAAGAAAGACTTGGAGACCATCGTGAAAGTTCTGCTGCAGTCCTTGCACAGATATCTCTGTTTTCCTTTCTTGGAATGACCGTAGCAGATGATCTTGCGTGACTTGCAGTGTACGCATTCTTTGATCTTTACAGGTCCATCGATCTCGGGTATGGCATTAGACTTCTTTGGATCATTGATATCCAGATAGGTCTTTATAAGATCGGTCTCAAATCTTGTCAGTGAGGCGATCCATTCTTCACTGATTTCCATGATGTACATCCTCCTTCAATTGAAGTATAGGACGAAATCATAAGACAGTCTGTCCAAATATGTGGACACCAACACAGTAGTTGAAATAGGCAGAATAAGAGAACTTAGGTAGAATGAAATACGATATGAAAACAAGAAAACTGCTCAACATCTTTATGGCGATTGCCGTCTTATATGCCTGGGGTTCCATGTTTCTGGGCCTGTCTCAGGAAGCTTTGGCAGCCAGAGGTCTTGCCTCCCTTCGCTACTTC
>CADAHV010000150.1:0-3622 GCA_902787775.1 uncultured Erysipelotrichaceae bacterium
ATATTTAAAAGATGAATTCAAAGTATAAATTATTTACAGTTGACAATTCGTCATTACATAACAGAGTAAAATGCCCAAGACCCTTAGGGTGTGTACAAAAATATTTTGTAGGGACATTTACGAACGCTTCTGGAAGCAAAAAAGGTGCCAGCCGGCCATATTGATATTTGCGTTTTTCATGGTATTAAAAGACGAATAAGCAAATACTTCTTTAGTATTGTATAAAACAGGTCGAAAAGGGCGGGTGGTTCGCTTTCATCCCCCCTATGGCACCAAATTATCTTATTTAGGGTGTAATTATTACAAAAATAATAAAATATACCCTCTAAATTGACATATTTTATTACTTCAGTTAACCCTTCACAGCCTCTTGATGGAGCTCAATACTATGACGGAATACCATCTTATTCATCTCTACTTAAACAATCTCAATATTGCAGATCTCAGGAATAATGGTAATATGGGGTTGTAAAGTTAAGCAGATCACTTTCCTTTATCGAAGACAGGCCAGGGTTCGTTTCTGTCCCCCTAAGGCACCAGAGCAAACTAAAGACTTATTCCCATAGAAATAGGTCTTTTTATTTCTAAAAATGAAAAAAAATTAAAGATTTAGAAATAGAATAATAAAACTTTTGAGACAATTCTACAAAAAAATCAAAATGAATATTACCAGCTAACTCGATTATAAACAATGAAAATCAAATCTGAAATTGTTTCTTATAAAGTTGCTTAACAATCAAATTGAGAGAAAAAACGTAAGAGGAATAATTAAGATATGCTGGTTATTGCCGGAGGGTGTTTCGTTGATCTCCGGCTTTTTTAACAGGGAAATTTATGTCCTGTGATAAGAATAATCGCTTAGGAATTGACAGATCTGCTTAACTTGATAAAGATGTAGAAGAGGAATGAGAATGAAAATAGAGAGATTGCTTGCTGATTTCTTGATCATCTTGAGCGTGACATTTACGCTTTATATCATCTTCATCATGCGCGAGCGCATAAAGAATGTCGTATTGAAAGATGCGTATCGTATCGTTTTTCGTTTTGAACTTTTGGCCTGTGCTTTCCTGATTCTGTTTGCCTTGGATCTTCGTTTTCATCTATTGACGATGTTTCCGGGAACCTTGATGAAGATGATTGGCTGGATCCTTAGAATCATCGTCATCTTTATGGTGTTCGTCCTTCTTTTCTTTTCGGTGAGAATCATAATTTATGGAAGGATCAGTTCCAAAGAGAAAACGGATACTGCCCTTGTTTTAGGTCTGGCCCTGGAAAACGGGAAGGCCAATGAGGATCTTCTACGAAGACTTGATCGGGCAAAACTGTACTTACAAGAAAACCCAAATGGCATGATCATCTTAAGCGGCGGCAATCCCGATGGTATGGGAAACAGTGAAGCGGCTCTTATGGCAAAGATCCTGAAGGAAAAAGGCGTGTCGGAAGATCGGATGATCCTGGAAGAAGAGGCAAGATCGACAAAAGAGAATTTTGAAAACGTGACAAAGCTGATCGATCCAAAGAAACCGTTAGGTCTCATCACCAGCGACTATCATATGGACCGGGCTTTGCGTATGGCAAGACAGGCCGGTTTCGAAAAGGTCTTGCCCTATCCTTCCCGCTGCCCGTGGTTAAGTTATGGGGCCAATGTTTTGTCGGAGGTCATTCTGGCAATCAATGAGGTGACTTTCAAACGTTAAGATCCATTTAAAAGAAAAGATCTTTTTCTATATGGCGTTATAATGAATGTTAAATAGGTATATCCGCATCATGCGAAGAAGGGGAAAATATGCAGGATCCAAAGATCTTTAAAGAGGCCGTATCGGAAAAGCGGCTTTTGAATGTCGTCAAGGAAGTTTCCAATTTTCACCGTATCCAGGCTTCACCGATGTATCGGGAAGCTGCCAATCATGTATTGAAGATTTGCCAGAAGTACGGATTAAACGCTAAGATCCTTTCCTATGAGGCCGATCCGGATGTCTGGTATCTGGAATCCAAGATGTTCAAGGAGTGGTCGATCAAGGAAGCGACTTTGGATCTGGTGGATCCGGAAATGCGTCTTGCCGACTTTTCGGCAGAGGCGATTTCGGTTATGCAGAAGAGCTATCCGATCGACAAGAGGAATGATCCGGTGGATCTGGTCCTCCTGGATAAGGGCAATGATCCAAAGGCCTATGAGGATCTGGATCTGAAGGACAAATTTGTCTTTATCCGCGGCCACATCCGCATGTTTGACTGGGTCTTTGAAAAAGGAGCCATCGGTATGGTTTCCGACTTCATCATGGAGACCAAGAGCCGCAAGCGTTCCGATTTATATAATTCTCTGACGTATACTTCCTTCTGGCCGACGCACATCAAGGGCGAGCCGGAAAGAAGAGGCTTTGTCTTATCGCCAAAGGCCGGTGATGCCCTGGCGAAATTATGCAAGGAACAGTATGAAAAAGACGGCACCTATCTCAAGGTGAAGCCGTATATCGATTCTTCCTTCTATAATGGCCACATCGAGATCGTGGAAGTGACGATTGAGGGAAAGGACGACAAGAACGTCTATCTCTCTGCCCACCTGTGTCATCCGCGTTCTTCCTGCAACGACAACGCTTCGGGTGTTTCGGCAACGATCGAGGCGATGAATGTCATCAATCGATTAATCAAGGAAGGCAAGATCGAAAAGCCTCAACATAACATCAAACTGACTTTGATTCCGGAATTTACCGGTACCTTTGCCTATCTGTCGGATCACAACGATTACGCCAAGGGTTTGGGTGCGATGAACCTGGATATGGTGGGCGGCAAGCAGACCCGCTTCTATGGCCCGATCACTTTGACCAAGACTCCATACCAGACGCCATCTTTGATCAATGCCTTATGCATGATCGCCATGGACAAGGCAGGAGAAGAGGCCTTCTCATTGTCCGATGATCCGGTGGCTTTGACAAATCACAGAGTCGAGCCGCATTCCGGCGGCAGTGACCACACGGTCTATTGCGATCCGACCGTCAACATTCCTTGTTGCATGTTAGGCCAGTGGCCGGATTTAAACTATCATACGGCGACCGACACCTTGGATGTCATCGATCCTGAAGTTTTGAAGTTTTCTTGTCTGACGGCGATCAACTTTGCCTACAACCTGGCTTGTTTCAGGAAGGAAGATCTGGATTATCTGTTCATTAAGGAAGAAGAGATCATTGTAGAAGACAAGAACCGTTTCATGAAGGAATACCTAAGCGGTAAGATCGACAAAACGATGTTTGGTTCTTTGATGTATTACTTAAAGGATTACTATAGAAACTGCTGCAAGAGCGCAGGAAGACTTGTCGAGGGATATGACAGCACAAAAGAAGAACAGCACGTCCGCGAAATCTTCGATGAGTGGATCCGTCTCTATGATCTGAAAGATGAATATCCGTTGGATGAAACCCTGAATACGGTCTACCGGCGTAAATTCGTCGGTCCGGTTCAGCAGTTCTCCGATTATCGCTATACCGGTTATGGCGAGGTCATCGATGAATATCAGAAGGCCATCGGCAAGAATCCGTTTGCGATGATGGGTGTGACCGATACGATCACAAATCTGATCGATGGAAGAAATACGGTCGGTGAAATTATACGCAAGACTTCATTGGAA
>CADAHV010000151.1:0-6077 GCA_902787775.1 uncultured Erysipelotrichaceae bacterium
TTCTGGCTTCCGATCGATATCTTAAGCTTCATCAACTGGACCAGACACAAGGACGACAAAGAAGAAGAACTGACTGTCGTAAGAAGATTGAAGGGATATCAGGAAGTCCTGGTCATCCTGGCAATCGGCGTATGGACGGTGGTTGTCGGCTACTTTATTTCCGGTCTGGATATCCGGACGGACTTCTTGGGCAACAACAAACAGTTAGAGACGATCATGATCTATCTGGATGCCTGCGCTTCGGCGGTGGGCATCGCCAACGGTTTGTTCATCTTCTTCCGTCTAAGGGAGCAGTGGATTGCCTGGTACATTTGTGCCTTATTAGAAGCGATCATGAACATTCTGGCCGGTCAGTACGTATTACTGGTACTGAAACTGGGCTATTTTACCAACACGACCTACGGCTACATCAAATGGAGCCGCTACATCGGCACGCATAAGGAAGAAAAGGCTTCTATCCTGTAGAGAGCCGATTGATTCAGACATATAAAATCTGATAAAATATCCGATATAAACGAGGTGAATATTATGGCAATTGAAGCAGGCGATTTCAAAACAGGTTTAACTTTGATCGTTGACGGCGATCCATGGCAGGTTATAGATTTCCAGCACGTAAAACCGGGCAAGGGTGCAGCGATCCTGAGGACAAAGATGAAAAACCTCAAGACCGGTGCAACACAGGAAAGAAACTTCAATGCGAACGTCAAATTTGAGTCCGCAAACATTGAAAAGAAACTGGTCAATTTCTCTTACGAAGTTGATGGCACCTATACCTTCATGGATATGCAGACATTTGAAACTTATGATCTTTCTTCCGAACAGATCGGTTTCAACAAATACTTTATGGTCGACGGCCTCGAGGTCTCGCTGATGATGTTTGAAGGACAGGTCTTAACCGTCTCTGTTCCGGCCATCGTCAATCTGACAGTTACGGAAACCAGCCCGGGTATCAAGGGTGCTTCCAACAACCAGACCAAGGATGCCGTTACGGAAACAGGTCTTACCCTGAGAGTTCCGCAGTTCATCGAACAGGGTGAAAAGATTGCGGTCTCTACCGAAGACGGAAAGTATTCCTCAAGAGCTTAATTAAGCTCTTTTTTAAAACGTATGGGCAAAATTGCGTTAGTTACCGGAGCTGCCGGCGGGATCGGCAGTGCCATCGCTTTGAAATTGGCATCATGCGGTTATGATGTGGTTTTAAACTACTTTCAATCCAAGGATAAAGCGGAAGAACTGCAAGGCAGGATTCAAAAGGAATACAAAGTGAAGTGCCTGGCGATTCAGGCGGATGTGGCGAAAGAAGAAGAAGTCGATGCGATGGTCAGTAAGATTGAAGAAAAACTGGGTGGTGTCGATATCCTGATCAACAACGCCGGCATCGATCTGCCTGACCTCTTTCATCAAAAGACGGCAGAACAGTTTCGACGGATCCTCGATGTCAACGTGGTCGGTGCCTACAACTGCGCTAAAAGAGTGTATCAGCATATGAAGGAAAACGAGTTTGGCCGCATCATCAACATCTCTTCCACCAATGGCATCAACACCTACTATCCGATGTGTTTTGATTACGATGCCTCCAAGGCGGCACTCAATTCTTTGACCCACGATCTGGCGGTGCAGTTTTCACCATACGTCACGGTAAATGCAGTGGCACCGGGCTTCATCGGTACAGAAAAAGAACTGGATGGTTACGATGAAGAATTCCTGAAAGAGGAATGCGAAAAGATTCTGGTGAAACGCTATGGAAAACCGGAAGAAGTCGCTGAACTGGTGGCCTTCCTGGTTTCCGAAAAAGCCAATTATATAAACAACGCCATCATACGGATTGATGGCGGTCAGATGGGAAGCTGCTAGTCGGCTTCTTTTTTGTTGGTGTGAAGCAGATTGTATAAGGCAATCGGCACTTCGATCGCTAACATGATCAGCCAGCCGATGGCTGAGGCAAAAGCGATACCGCGTATGCCGATCCTCGGGGCAAGGATGTAGGTGAACAGGGCGCGGAAGGAGATCTGCACCGTCGTGCCCAAGATGGTCATCGACATGCGACCCATGCCGCGGAAGTATCCCTGGAAACCGTTGGTCATACCCGGCAGAATGTAGAAGAAGGCCATGATCGAAAGATAGGAAGCGCCATAGGCGATGACTTCGCCGGCCGCTTCTTTTGTGACAAATAATGACACGATCTGGTGGCGCAAGAGATAGGTCGTCAAAGCGATAAAGACACCATAGATGGCTTCCATGGCAATGCCGGTAAAGAAGCCTTTTTTGATGCGTTCGGGTTTTTTGGCACCGCGGTTCTGGGCGATGTAGGTCGAGATGGCGGAAGAGATGGACTGTTCCGGGATGCAGGCAAAATCATCGGCCCGGCTCACCGCATGGAAGGCGGCGATCGAAGAGACACCCAAGGCATTGACCTGTCCCTGTATGAGAAGTTTGCCGATTGGCTGGATGGCCTGCTGCATGGCGGTCGGGGCACCGTAGCGGAAGAGATCCTTGAAGATCTTCGCATCGTGTTTCCACTCTTCTTTGTGCGGCATCAGTTCCGGTACATTCTTCATTAAATAGTGGAAGGCCAATAAAGCAGAGACTGCCTGGGCGACAACCGTCGTGGCCGCGGAGGTGGTGATGCCCATATGAAAGATGCCTAAAAGGATCATGTCCAATACGGCATTGAGTATGGAAGAGAAAGCCAGAAAGCGTAAGGGCGTCTTGGAGTCGCCGACGCTTTTCAAGGCGGAAGATAAGGCGTTGTATTCAAAGGTGAACGGGGCACCTAAAAAGGTGATGCGTAAATAGATGGCAGTCACTTCAAAGATGTCCGATGGACAGGAGAGAAGCTTCAAGATCAGATCGGAGAAGATAAACCCAAGCAAGGCCACCGCCAGAGAAAGGAAGAGGCCGGTCAGAAGGGTGACGGCCAAAGTCCTTCGCAAATCGTCCATACGTTTGGCACCGAAGTGTTCGCTCATTAAGATACCGGCGCCGATACAGATACCGGAGATGGACAGGATGACCAGATTCATGATCGGTGCGGCAATGCCCTCGGCAGCCAGAGCGTCGGGTCCGATGAAGCGGCCGGCGATGATCGAATCGATGGCGTTGTAGGCCAGCTGCAGCCAGTTGGC
The DNA here is from genome assembly GCA_902787775.1 of uncultured Erysipelotrichaceae bacterium. Classification (GTDB taxonomy): domain Bacteria; phylum Bacillota_I; class Bacilli_A; order Erysipelotrichales; family Erysipelotrichaceae; genus Colivicinus. The sequence continues at coordinate 3,126 of CADAHV010000151.1, forward strand.
CAACAGTAAAGGCAAGGCATAGCGCCACAAATGATCAAAGGGATTTCCCGAAGTCATGTCTCGCATAAAGGGCCTCCTTTCCTGTCTGAGTCTTTTGTCATGTCCTAATTATAACAAGCCAAGATAGGAAAAGCGGAAAAGAAAAGGCCCCGTTAATGGGACCGTTAAGTCGTGTGAAATAAAGTTCTAAATGCGGTGCTTCTTAGCCTTGCTTAAGGCCAACATGATCGAAAGCCGTCCGTATTCCAAGGACAAGCCGCCTTGCAGGTAAAGGGTGTAAGGCTCTACGACCGGCGCATCGGCAGAAAGCTCGATGGTCGAACCCTGGGTGAAGGCACCGCAGGCCATGACCTCATCAAAGGGGTAACCCGGCATCGGTGCCGGTAAGACCTTGACAAAGGAATCGATCGGGGAAGATTCCTGAATGCCCTGGGTGAAGCTGACTAAGGAGTCCTTGTTGCCCAGTTCNCCGAGTTTTTCCATCATGTAGGCGGTATAGACGGCGGTCTTTAACGCCTGTTTAACGGCGTGAGGAGCCATGAAGATGCCTTTGAAGAAATTGTTGTTCTGGTTGAAGTTGGCACCTAAGTCCTTGCCGATACCCGGCGCAGTCAGACGATCCGCTGCCATTTCCACCAGGTCTTTTCTTCCGGCGATGTAGCCGCCACTGGAAGCGACGCCGCCGCCCAGGTTCTTCATTAAGGAACCGACGACCAGATCGGCACCGACGTGACCGGCTTCTTTTTCTTCCACCAGTTCGCCATAGCAGTTGTCGATCATGATGATGACGTTCTTATTGACTTCCCGGATCTTTTGAATGAGATGTTCGATCTTGTCCAGGGTCAAGGACAGGCGTTGTGAATAGCCGCGTGAGCGCTGGATTTCCACCAAGCGGACATCGTTTTTCTTTAAGCGTTCGACGATCTTTTCTTCATCGAATTCGTTGTCGATCAGGTCGATCTGTTCGTATCTGACGCCATGAGCTTTTAAGGATTGGCTGGAATCGCCGCAAAGGCCGATCATCTCCTGCAGGGAGTCATAAGGCATGCCGGTCAGAGAGATCATCGTATCGCCATGTTTCAACATGGCAGAAAAGGCCAGATACAAAGCGTTGGTACCGGACATGATCTGCGGACGGACCAGCCTAAGACCGTGGCAAAAATCTTTTCCAGTTTGTCGCGGCCGGCGTCGTAATTGCCATAGCCGTTGATGTCGGCAAAATCGGTGTAGGAGACCTGGTTTTCAATGAAGGCAGAAAGGACCCGTTCGGAATTGATCAAGCAGATCCTGTCGAGTTCATCAAAGACGTCCTTGAGGTCTTCATCGGCTTTTTTATTTAGTTCAAGTATTTCTGAATCAATCAAATCAATCATAATGAAATCAATCATAATGACTCCTTAGCTGTAACAACAACATTATAGCCGTTTCGCATTGAATGAAAAGAATGGCTTCAAATAAAAACCCCTGCGCGAGGCAAGGGCAGTTTTCTAAGAAGCTTTTTTCTCAAGATAGGCATCCAGTTCTTTGTAGAAGTCTTCTTTTTCAAATCCACCGGTCTTGATCCATTCACGGACCGATGGGAAGAGAGCTTCTGATTTGAACTGCGGATAGAAGATGGCAACGTCTTCGTCACTGAAACGGAAGAGGAGCTCATCGTTTATATAGAGACCATTACTGTGACAGAGGGAGTAAGAGACAAAAGAGGCAAGGATATCGTCGTAGTCTTTTGCGCCTTTACTTTCGATGTGGTGATAGAGACGATAGAAACTCTGCAAGGCAGAAATGAGGGTGAGCAGGTTGTGCTGCTTCTCATAGACAGCGCCTTTCTTTTTTGAAACCGGTTCGTTGGTAAAAACATCGAGGATCAGTTCCTCGTGATCCAGCAGGTACTTGCCGTATTCCTTGCTTGGCCATTCTCTTTTGGTGATGATCTTATGAACGATCGCCCGGAAGTCCGGCCGGTAAAGGACGGTTTGCGAGATCGTCTTTTCTCTTAACATGTTCAATACGAAGAGATCGTCTTTCATGATACGCATCAGATATTTCATATTGGTGACGATAATCGTATTGAAGTGCTGGTTTTCACAGAATTCATTGACGACACCCAGCAGGTCGCTGAGTGAAACATTGCAGCGTTCCAGATCATCAAAGACCAGGATGGCTTTGCGTTCTCTGTGAAGTTTGATGTCTTCATAATGCGGCTTGATATTGATGATGTCCGTGAGGTTCACGGAAGCGATGAAATCGGCCGTGGTACCGGCGATCGGGTTGGTGATCTTGAGCAGAGAATTGATGAACGAAAAGAAACCGCCTGTTCTCTTGGCTTCTTCTTCTCCTTTAATGATACGGTCGGCAATCGGATAGCAGACCGAGATCCATTTGCGGCGCACTGCTTCGTTGACGGCACGGATATCGTTGAGTCCGAAAAGGGAGACACGCACGATGGCATAATCGAGGCCTAAGGCATCGACCAGGTCGTGTTCAATGACATGGGTCTTTCCCGATCCCCATTCACCGGTAAACAAGAGGGCACCGATCGGATCATCTTCTTTACAATAATGGACCAGTTCTTCAACATCATTCATAGATATGAACCTCCTTAGATAAGCAGAGCGTTTTGACAATCTTTAACAAAATTATAGCATCTGTGAAAAAAAGAGACCTGTCCCGTCCAAAAATGCAGCATCCCAGTTGAAAAGCAACAGAAGAGATGAGAAGATGCAGACAGAAAAGTGAGGGAGGTAAACTTATGTCCATCAGTATCAGGATCACAGCGAAATTCAAAGGCGAAATAAACGGCAGGCTTTTACTTTTTATCGACCGTCCGGGTGAACACGAAGAAGAAATGTTATACAAACGCAGTGGTTTTGGGATGAAAGGCTGTCCGGTCTTCGGCGTCACTTTCTATGGTTTAAAAAGCGGCGATCTGATCGAACTGGATGAACAGAAAGA
>CADAHV010000152.1:0-3523 GCA_902787775.1 uncultured Erysipelotrichaceae bacterium
CAAGTGCTTACATTTTTCCTATATAATTGAATTATCAAATTTTTTACTAATATATTTTGGATGAGACTGCTTTTTGTTGTATAAAAAGCAATTTTGAAGCAAGAAAGGGGGTACGAATGAGCAAGTTTTGTCCAGACTGCGGAAGAAAGCTTTTAGATGGAGCTCTGTTTTGCGATCACTGCGGTAAGAAGATGCCGGCATTAAAAAGAGATCTGAATGTTGAAAAGAAAGGATTGACCAAAACAAAAACAATGGAAGAAGCTGCGGCGATCGCCATTGAACGAAACGGCCAGGGCGAATGGAGTTTTAAAGATCTGCCGGATCAGTTTGACGTCAATGCCAGGAACGTGGCGAAATTTGCCCTGAAACAGGACAAGTATCCCGAGAATAAGAATCATGAGTTCTATGTCTCTATAAGCGGTGCGATCGGCCAGTACATCTATGAGAAGGGAAACAAGGTCTTTGAATGGGATTTCTATACCCATGAGGAGGGACCGGAAGTCCTGCCGGTGATGCCGGAAGAAATTCAGTAGTCAAAGGACGGACATCTTAGGATGCCCGTCTTTTTGTATTGCAGTATAATAATTTTATGAACTATAAAGACAAATTCGATTATCTGCCGATCGAAGAAGTAAAAGGACAGGGCAGTTTTGTGAAAGCGGTCTGCTTCAAGCCGAAAAAGGCACCGATCATCTGTATTATCCTTGGTATCTTACTGATGATACCCAATAATATGTATGTACGTTTATTAGGAGCCTTCTTTATCCTGATGGCTCTGGCGGTCCTGAAGCTGGTGAAGGATTTCAAGGTCATGGATATCTTTGATCAGGGAATCATGTACTATGGCGACAGAGAAGCAAAGAGTGCGATCTTTATTCCGTTTGATGAGATCGAAAGCTGGAACGTCGATCATAGCGGCGGCCACGATGTCGTGGAGGTCAAACTGAAAGACGGAAGGCAGATCATGCGTGATACCTTTGAAGCCGACCTGGCTTACAAGGCTCTCTATTCGCTGGTCAGAGAGAAGGATCTCAAATACATCCAGGCCAAAAAAGATGCTGAGAAGCCATTATCGATCCCGGATGCCTTAAACAATATCAAACGTTCTTTCTACAAAAAGAAACAGAAATAGACAAAACCGCATTACGATGCGGTTTTAGAATGCCTGCTTTGAATATCTGATTCATCATCTGGAAGAAACAGTTTTTTCCTTGAGAAGTTCATAGTAAAGTGCTTCATCAAAAGGAAATTGAATGGTTTGTTTCAGAAACGAAGACAGGTAGATGGCATTGCATAAAAGCAAGCTGTTGAGTCCGTTTTCTCCTTCAAAGAGGAAGGACTCATCATATAAGATCTTTCGGGCAAAGTTATCCAATACTCCGGCATGCTGAAGATTGAGACCATCGGTTTCAAGCTCTTTGGAAACAAAGGGGATCTTTTTGAAAGCGTTGGCCGGTATGTTGAATTCCTCTTCTTCCATCGTTAAAGCTTTGAGATGGATCTGATCGCTTTCGACAAGGACCGCTTTTTGCCATAGCTTCAAAATCATCGAAGAAAGGTAGTTCCGGATGATCGATCATGCCTTGTTTTCTTTTGTTTTCATCAATCTCAAAGACGGCTGTCACCTGAATGTCCGGACAGCGCTTTTCGTCACAGAGAATCTTCACATAGTGACTTCCCTGGATACCGTAACCGATGATGCCTAAATGGATCTGTTTCATATTTTCATTATCGGATCGGCAATAAGAAAAAGGAGGCAAGCTCCTTTAAATCGTCTGGATCGTTTCGATGATCTTCTCTTTTGACTTTTTAGTCAAAGTATCGGTAAACATCTCGTAGGTGATGTATTCAAAGTCAATCGGTAAGACATAAGGCCCGTAGCCGTTGGAATAGCTCACCAGTATCTGCTTTTCCGTATCAATGTAATTGATGTAATGTGAGAAGATCTCATTGGGGAAGAAGATGATGGAAGCGGCTCCTGTATCAAGGCGGCAGATGAGAGTTTCATCGATCGGCTTGCCGAAGATCTCGTTGTTTTTCTTTTCCAGCTTGGCACGTTCAATCTGTCCCAAGCGAATGGTTTCAAGTTCTCTTTCCGAAAGATCGGCGCGGATCTTAGAGAGATCGATCGGCTTGAATTCATGTTCAAACTCGATGTGCTTCTCTTTATAGTCCAGGACCAGATCATGCTTTGGTGCTTCTTGTTTCAACAAAGCCACAATCTCTTCAAAGAGCCTGTCGCCTAGTTTGATCAGGGCTTCGTAGTCCTGGCCATCCCGGACAAAGCGGGAAGAGATATCACCGGCTGCCCCTTGCAAGAAGGTGAAGTCAGTATGCGGATAGGCCTGTTCCAGCTTGCCTAAGACATAGCCCGGGTATTCGGCAGAGAAGTACGGCACATTGGCCTGTAAGATCGTCGGATGACAATTGTAGTAGACGACGTTTAAGAAATTGTCTTCGTTCTCATAGAAGGAGAGAAGACAGAGTAGTTCGTTGTTGGTTTCATAACCGGAGATGCGGGACTTGCCAATCGCAGTGGAATGGATCTTGCGGTAGGAGACTTTGACGTCCTTGATCGGACGATACTCCATTTTGACGGTTTCTCTTTTTAGGAGATCGGAAAGGTAATTCACATATTCCGGATCCCGTACGCTGTTGGCGTAGTGGGTATGGGTTGCCGAGGTGATGACTCTGATTCGTTCGTCCTTGTAATAGCCTTGGAAGTATTTTTCCAGTTCATCACGATGGGCGAGGTCAAAGGCCAGCAGATCAAAAGAGAAATGGATGATCCAGTTCTTCTCATCTTTGAAGGAGGTGACCCTTGCAAAGAGCGGATCATGATAATCAAAGAGTTTCTCGACCTGGCAGGAATGACCGCACTGGGTGGTCGGGAAAGGGGATTCAATGTTGATTTTTAAAAATGAATATTCCATATGGGCTCCTAGATCAGTTCAAAATGTTTTAAGGCATTGTATAAGCCGTCTTCATCGATGTCATCGGTGATGTAGTCGGCTGCCTTCTTGGTGGAAGGCCAGGCATTGCCCATGGCAACACCGATGCCGCAGTGCTTTAACATCTCCACATCGTTTTCACCGTCGCCGATGGCTAAGGTTTCGGACAAATCGATGCCAAAGCGGGAAATGACTTCATCGATTCCCTGGGCTTTGGAGATGCCTTTGGGAACGATGTCAACTGCACCGGCATGCCACCAGGTGATCTCGGCGAGATCCTGAAGTTCATAGATGCAGTCGATGTCTTCCTGCTTGTTGAAGAAGGCGGAAGCCATGTAGACTTCTTCGCCGGCATATTCTTTGATCGGCGGAATGCCGGAAGAGACGGCGTCCTGGACTTCCAGAACTGTCGGGTTGATGTCATTGAGATAGATGTCATCTTTGGTGACCATATACATCGGGAAACGTTTTTCCTGAAACAGATCGATGATCGTGTCTTTCAGCTGTCCTTCAATTGGTTTTTCGAAGATGATGGAGTTTCTCGCTGGGATTTTAATATTGGGTTTTTGAGT
>CADAHV010000153.1:0-5788 GCA_902787775.1 uncultured Erysipelotrichaceae bacterium
AATTCAGGTAATCGTTGATAAAGGAAGCGACCGAAGAGCGGCCGTAATTGCCGATGATGACATACTTGTCGATGCCGGCATTGGGATCGTTATAGAAAAGCGTCGCCGCCTTAGTCAGGATGGAATTGACATTGCTGACCTTGATATAGATCGCTTTGAACTTTTCTTTCTGTTCCTTGGAATAGACGATGACTTTGGCGCCGTTGCTGATGGCTTCTTCAATGTAGTCATGACCATCGTATTTGATGCCGTCCAGACAGAAGAAAATGGCATTCTTCATGGAATGACGCGAGTCAATGGAGAGCTGTTCAATTTCAATATCGGGCGCGCCCTTGAAGATCTGACTAAGCAGCATGTCCGATCACCTCGTCATTTTCAATGCGGTCGATGATGACATCATAAAGTTCACCGACTTCAAGATTCCCTTCGATTTTTGTATAAATATATTCCCTGCTGTAACCGTAAGAATACCGATCATCATTCTTCTCGACAAGAACTTTGACTTTCTTGCCGATAAAGGTTTGATGATAGGCTCCGGTATAGTCTTTTTCAAGTCCCATGACTTGTTTGACTCTTTCCTTTTTGATCCTGGGGTCAATGTGACCTTCCATCTTGTCGGCTAAGGTTCCCGCTTTGCGTGAATACGGGAAGACATGGATAAAGGAAAATGCGATCTTTCTCAGATTCTCAAGAGTCTCTTCAAATTCCTTTTCGCTTTCATTCGGGAAGCCGACGATCAGATCGGTAGAGATCGAAATAGCGGGGATTTGATTTCGTATGAATTCCACTCTGTCGATGTATTCTTCGATCGTATAGGGACGCCGCATGGCCTTTAAAATCGCATTGGAACAGGTCTGCACCGGGATGTGCAGATGATGGGCCAGCTTCTCGTTTTCTTTCATCAAGTGAATGATCGAATCATTGATTTCGGTGATTTCAATGGAGGAAAGACGAATGGTCTTGAGCTCTTCGATCTCACAAAGATCTTTTAAAAGATGGTAAAGATCATATTCCCCGTCGTTGTAGCGACCGGTATGAATGCCGGTCAAAACGATTTCTTTATTGGTTTTGGCGAGTGTTCTTGCCTCTTGCAGGATCTTTGTGTGATCACCGCTTCTTTCTCTTCCTCTTGAATACGGGATGATGCAGTATGAACAGAACTGGTTGCAGCCATCCTGGATCTTTAAGAAGGAACGGGATTTTGTCGGATAGGATGCGATGTAAAGATCCTCAAAGTCCTTTGAGATCTCTTTGGATACGACATTCTTTTTGACCCCTTCCAGAATCAGATCCACGATCTTGTCTTTGGAATCGGAACCGATAATCAGATCGACGTCTTCAAATACTTCACTGTCCGATTTGATCTGGCTCAGACAGCCAATTGCCGCGATATAGGCATCGGGATTGTTTCTTCTTGCCGCGTGAATGAATTTCCTGGTCTTGGCTTCTGCCGTATTGGTGACGCAGCACGTAAAAATGAGATAGATATCCGCCTTGGATTTAAAATCTGTCTCGCTGAAGTATTTGTTCATGTTTTCCCGGACATAGGTCGCTTCATAATCGTTGACCTTGCAGCCCAGGACCATCATTGCATAGGTTTTCATTGACATTTGCTTACGATGACACTCGTCATATATAATGCGGCAGTTTCCGCCCGAAGGATCCGTTTCCCTAAGGAGATCGATTCAAATCCCAGAGCACAGATCTGTTCATATTCCTTATCCTCAAAGCCCCCTTCCGGTCCGATGATATACGTGATGGAAGAAGACGAAGGAATATCGGCGATGTTTCGTTCCGATTCATAACAGATGTAGTTTTTTTCTGACATGTAATCTTTCATCTGCTTGATGCCGATGGGCATCAATACCTGAGGAACGATATTGCGGTGACTCTGCTCCGCTGCTTCCAAGGCGATCTTGGAAAGCCGTTGAAGCTTTTTCTCATCCTTAATCTTCATGACACTACGTCTGGCATCATAAAGAACGATGCGCTTTACGCCAAGTTCCACCAGCTTCTGAATGCATAATTCCAGCTTATCGCTTTTGATCAAAGAAAGAATGCAGGTGATGTCGCAGGATAATTCGTTGTCTTCATCAAGCTTTTCTTTAATCAGACAGGTATCTTTGCCGCTTAATGAGGCATGAAAAATGCTGCCGTTTTGATCAACGATGCGAAAGGTGTAACTGCTGTCTTTACGCAAGACTTTGACCAGATGATAAAGAATGTCCTTGTCAAGGTTTATTTCATCACCTGTAGAAAGCGTTTCAGAAACAAAGTACTGCTGCATATATTCATTATAAACGAAAAGGACAAGCTACTTGTCCTTTGTTTCCTCTTCCTTTTCTTCCTTTTTGATAGTCACTTTTGACTTCGATATGCATATTCTTGAAATCGAAGCTGTCACCCTTGACCGGGATCTTATCGAGCATATCGATGACCCAAGCGGATGTCGTATTGAATTCATACTCTTCATCCACTTCAATGCCGAAGTGTTCAAACATATCGTCATAATCGACATCGGCCTTGACCAGATAGGTATTATCATCGATCTTCTTGTAGTACTCGATGACCTCATCGTGTTCATCGTAGATCTCACCGACCAGTTCTTCCAGAATATCTTCCATCGTGATGATGCCTTCCGTGCCGCCGTATTCGTCGACGACGATGGCCATGTGGTTCTTGGAAGTCTGGAATTGCTTCAGCAAGGAAGAAATCTTGACCTGCGGCGAGGTATAGATGACCTCTTTTAAAATGGACTTGATATCCACGGATTTTTCATAGAAAAGATGGTAGTAGAAGTCTTTTTCAATCAGGACACCGATGATGTTGTCGATGGTTTCCTTATAAACAGGAAGTCTTGAGAAACCGGAATCACGGTATTTGAGTTCGATCTCTTCAATCGTATAATCATCAATATCGATGGCGATGACATCGATTCGCGGCGTCAGTATTTCGCCGACATCCAGATCGTTGAATTCCAAAGCGTTGGTGATCAGATCGGCTTCATGGTCTTCAATGTCACCGTCTTCATTGGCTTCTTCGACCATCGTGATGAATTCATCGGTTGAATAGGTTTCGCTTCGATCGCCGAAGAATTTGGCAATCAAATCTTCCAAAAACTTGAAGACAAATGTCAGCGGCGTAAAGATCCATACCAGGAAAGATAAAATTGGCGTAGATGCCATGGCAAACTTTTCCGGAATGAACTTGGCTATATTCTTAGGTACGATTTCACCGATGATCATGATCATCAGGGTCATGATGATGGAAGAAACCGTAACACCCTGCGCACCGAATAAATTGGTAAATAAGACAGTTGCCAGAGATGCCGATACGACATTGACGATCGTGTTGCCGATTAATATGGTCGTCAAGAGTTTTGAGAAGTTCTCGGTCAGTTCATAGGTCTTCTCTGCCCTCTTGTTGCCGGCATTGGCCAGGGCTTTGATCTTGATCTTGTTTAAAGATGAAAAAGACGTCTCAGACGCAGAAAAAAAGCTGTAGCACAGAATTAAGATGGATATGATAATTAATAAATCGGAATTATTCATCAAAACACCTCATTTCTGAAGTGTCATTCTGACTACACGGTAAAGGAACCTCTTCTGATTTATACATAATGAAATTATTTTAACAAAAAGAGTACTCAATATCAACTTTCCTAAATGAAAAGGCCTTTCCCGGTAAGAGAAAGACCTTTGTTTGAATGATCTTAGCTTCTTGTCTTGAAGAAGGTTGGGACATCATCGTCATCGGTATTGACGACAACCTCATCCTTCTTTTCTTCGCCGCCTTCCTTATTGGCAGGACGATCGAAGATGATGGAAGTCTGCGGCGGAGCACTGGTGTGCTTGGTGTTTGGCAAATCAAATCCCGTAGCGATGACGGTAACGATGATCGCTTCGCCAAGAGATTCGTTGATCGCGACACCGTAGATGATATCGATATCATTGCCGGCAGCTTCTTTAATGAAGTCGACAGCGATGGAAGAATCCTGTAAGGAGATGTTCGGTCCGCCGGTAATGTTGATGATGGCAGATTTTGCACCCTTGATATTGGCTTCAAGCAACGGTGAACGAATTGCTCTGGCAGCAGCTTCTTTCGCCTTGTTTTCACCCTGTGCCATACCGATACCGATGAGGGCTGTACCCTTGCCGGCCATGACGGAACGGATATCTGCGAAATCCAGGTTGATGAATGCCGGAACGGCAATTAAATCGGTGATGGTCTGAACACCCTGACGCAATACGTTGTCGGCTTCCTTGAATGCTTCCTGCATCGGGATCTTGCCGATGACATTTAAGAGCTGGTTGTTGGAGACAATGATGAGAGAATCGACATACTGTTTGATCTGTTCGATACCGACATTCGCCTGATCCATTCTCTTTCTGCCTTCGAAATCAAATGGCTTGGTTACGATACCGACGATCAAGGCGCCCATTTCTTTGGCGAATTTCGCAAAGATCGGAGCAGCACCGGTTCCGGTACCACCGCCCATACCGCAGGTAATGAAGACCATGTCGGCACCAGCAAGTGCCTTCTTGATTTCTTCCTGGGATTCCAAGGCAGCCTTCTGGCCCATTTCCGGATTGCCGCCGGCACCTAAGCCTTTGGTTAATTCCTTGCCTAAAACAATCTTGTTCTGGCACTTGGAAAGATTCAAAGACTGGATATCTGTATTGCAAACATAGAAATCAACGCCTTTGACACCATCGTTGACCATTCTGGAGACGGCATTGCAGCCGGCACCGCCGATGCCAAATACTTTGATCCTTGCTACTTGGCTGTATTCAGGTTTTACGCTCATTTAATTGTCCCCCTTTTCCATATACTGTTTAAATAGGTTCTTTATTTTGGTGGTGATTGTTTCACCTTCCGAATCCAACTGCTTCTGATCGATCAGTGAATCATATTTCAGCAGATCGATGCAGCAGACGTCGAGATCGTTCATCAATACTTTATCACGATAGACGAAGAATGCGCCATACAAGGCGGCGAAAGAAGGATCTCTTACCCCAATTGTATCAGGATAATAGCACTTTACAGTACAATTCGCCTTTTCTTCGAGTACCTTTGCAAACATCCGCATCTGCTGTCCTTCGCCGGTTAAGACGATGGAAGCACCGGATTCGATGATCGGCTTGCACATGGTGACCAGTTTTTCACACAAGGCATCCAAAGGTTTTTCGATCGTTTCATTCAACATCCTGGTTGTCAAGGTCTTGGTGGTTCCCGACTCTGACCAGGCATAGACGATATCATCCGGATATTCACTGTCATAATTGACGGAATACTTGACCAGTTTGGCGATGTCGTTGTAAGGCATCGAATAGGTCCGATAGATCCGGTTGATCAATGAATTCAAACCATCGAAGACGATCTCTGTCGAGACAAGTTTGCCTTTAGACAAGAGAGACAGGTACGTGCAGCTGCGGTTGACATCCAAAGCGATGACCGAACGGCTGAGCGATTCTTCAAACAGAGCTGCTTCTTTGGCGATGGCATAAGTATTCAGAACGATATCCAGTACTTTGACACCGCTGTTTTCCACAGCTGAGACATATTCATAACAGACATTGATATCAGCACATAAGAGGTCAATATCGACAATGACTTCATCACAGCTCTCCTTCTCCGGCAAGCGTCTGCTGGAGATGCCGTTGACCGTATATTTGACGATCATCGGATTGACGACCATGACATCGTTGTCGACTTTTGTCTTTAAGGAATTGGAGATCGCCCTGGCGATGTCTTCCTTTTTGACGACACCGCCTTCAATGACCACCTT
>CADAHV010000154.1:0-3438 GCA_902787775.1 uncultured Erysipelotrichaceae bacterium
ACCTGATCATAGTGGAAGATAATATACATTCATCGATATGATAAAGAGGTCAGGAATAGTACAGATGTTCCTGGCCTTTCGTTTGATAGGCATATCATCGAAAGGGTCTGGGCAAAGTAAGGACGTAGGCTCTTTTAGACATGAGAAGATCATAGTCAGCAATGAAAAACGTTCTGCTTCCCTTTTGTATTCAAGTCCGCTTTATCGAAATGGACACGCGAAGGATTCATTGCGATGCCGTATATCATCCAGAAAAAAGGTTCGGATACAAAGCGTAAGGAAGTCTTGCCTGGAATCTATGCGTTCATCAGAAAAGGAGGAATCAGAATGGATGGACCCATCATTACCGTGGATGTTTCCAAAGGAAACTGTCACTACCAGCCTTTCTTAGAAAAAGGAAAGCCCTTAAGAAAGCCCAAGGTCTTATATGATACGATCGAAGGGTTTGAAGAACTTCAAAAGTCGATCGATCTGGCAGAAGAGAAGTCAGGATCGAAAGTATCTATCGTCTTTGAAGCGACAGGGGTATATCACAGATGTTTACAGAAGTATCTGGATGATCATGATATCCCGTATTACATCATCTCGCCCTTATTGTCCGCAAAGTATCGCCAGACGAATCTTCACGCCAATAAGACCGATGCCTTAGACTGTTCACATATCGCCAAGGCCTATTATGGCGATGAAAAGCTTCATGTGTTTGAAAAGCAGGAAGATCGATTCATCGTCTTACAAAGGCTCAACAGGATGTATGAAGACGAGCTTCAGCACTTGAGAAAGCGGAAAGTTTCTTTCAGAAGCACTTTAGACATCATCTATCCGCGTTTAGACAAGTGTTTTAATGGAAAAGCCTCATTATATGATCCTGTCATCATGGAGATCTTAAAGAAGTATCCGCATCCAAAGCTGCTGCTGAAACACAAAGAAGAAACGATCGCCAAAGCCATAGAAAGAAGAACAGATCACAATGTCCTGTTTATTTCAAAGATCGTCCATAAGGTCTATGAATGTGCTATGAAGTGTTATTCGGGATGTGACGTTGATGATATCGAAGTAAGAAAGCTTCCGGATATGATCGAGGAGCTTCAGGATCAGATGGAGAGATGTGAATCGTTATTAAGTGAGTTGGTAAAGGAAGCCGGTAAGATCGAATACTTCAACAATGTCGCTTCCATAGTAGGGATCGGGGTCAATCTGGCATCCAGGATCATTGCCGAGATCGGCGATATCTCAAGATTCAAAAACAGAAAGGCGATCTCGGCTTACGCAGGGCTCAACCCAAAGATCTTACAATCGGGAGACAAAGACGGCATACACCTGAAGATCTCCAAAAAGGGAAACCGTCATCTTCGCTGTCTTCTCTATCTGGGAGCGACCTGCAACTACCGTTTAAAGAAAGGCGATCCCTTATATGAATTCAATCAAAAGAAAAGGCAGCAGGCCGTTTCACCCCTGAAACCCAAAGCTGCCAATATCGCCGCAGCACATAAATTACTAGTCATAATCTGTGCGCTGGTCAGAAACGGTGAAAAGTACCGCTTCTAATTGAATTATAATTCATCTTTCTTTTATTTTGGAGAACTCTTCTCCTGTTTTCGTCATGGAAGAAAAACAGAAGACCCATCCAAAAAGAAAAAATCTCACATTTCATGAGATTTCCTCTTGATTTAAGTTATCGAATTTTCTTTTATGGAAAAATGATTGTTGGATGAAACGAGAAGACATGCGATAATTGTGGATGATATGAGCGGTTATATCAAAGAGTTAAGGAAGAAAATCGGTCATCAGACCATCATTCAATGTGCAGCGTCGATCATCTGTATGGATGAAGACAAGCGCGTTCTTTTGGGTCTACGTTCCGACAACCATTGCTGGGGTTATTCCGGCGGTTCAATTGAAATCGATGAAAAGGTGGAAGACTGCGCCAAAAGGGAACTCTACGAGGAAATGGGTTTGATCGCGCAAGAGCTGGAACTGTTTTACATCAATTCAGGCATTGAGACCCATTACATCTATCCCAATGGCGATGAGGTCTGCAATGTGGAGATCATTTACCTGTGCAAAAAGTGGCAGGGAGAACCTCAGAACAGCGATGGCGAGATGGAAGAACTTCGTTTCTTTGACTTGAAGGAGATCGATATCGACAGGATCTCACCGCCGATCCGTCCGGTTGTACGCAAACTGATGGATGAGGCAAACAGCCTTTAGATTATGGAGAAGAATATGTCTACAAAAAGCGAAACAACAAATAAGAATTGGCTTACGACAGCATTGATCTGTCTTCTGGTGGCTTGTCTGGCTTGTGCCGGCGGCTATTACTTCGCAAAACAAAAGGGAGACAAGGAAAGTGATGTTTTGAAGACGCAGTTGGAAGAATTCAAGAAGGAAAGAAGTGAACTGCAGGAGCTCAACCGCGCTTCGGTTTCCGGCATGAAAGCGGAGGGAACGATCTATGTGATCGGCCACAAGTCACCGGATTCCGATACGGTCTGTACGGCGATTGCCTATGCCAATCTTTTAAATCAATTGGGCTATCAGGCGGAACCGCGCATCACCATGAAGGTGAATCATGAAAGTGAATATATTTTAAGCCATGCCGGTGTAAAGATGCCGGAGATCCTGTATGATGCCTCAGGCGAGAATATCTTTTTGGTGGATCACGCCGAATATGCCCAGGCCGCCGATGGCATGCAGGATGCCCACATCGTCGGAATCATCGACCATCATGGCGTGGGTTCGGTTTTGACGGGTCATCAGATCATCTATGAAGCAAAGCCGATCGGCGCAACGGCGACGATTGTCTGGCTGGATTATCTCAATTACGGCATTGAGATCGATCAGCAGATGGCCTATGTCTTATTGAGTGCCATCCTTTCCGATACCTATAACTTAAACAATTCCTCGACCACCGATGCCGATCGAAAGGCCGTTGAATTACTGGCACCTTTGGCCGGCGTGGAAGATGTGGAAGATCATTACAAACATTTAAGAGAGCAACAGTTGAATTACGATGGCATGTCCACGGAGGAGATCATCCTTGCCGACTATAAGGAATATGAAGTCGAAGGAACAAAATTCGGCATCGGCCTGGCAGGGGCGATCGATGAGGAAAGCGCCGAGAAGATGGCGGCACGGATCAAGGAAGCCATCGTAGAAACAGCGGCCAAAAAGGATGCGGATCTGTTCTATTGTGATGTCTCAATGTATGAGGACGGCAAGAAATACGACTATGTCATCCCGGCGAACGAAAAGAGTGCGTCCGTATTAAAGAACGCTTGCGAAAGCTATGGCTATGAGAAACACGAGGACTACATCCTTTTCAAGACCGGCTTAGGCAGAAAGAGTAAGTTCGTGCCCGGTCTGACCAATTATCTGGGCTCTTACCCGCATGAGTAGAGAAAAAGGTTTAAAAACACTATTCTGTCTGTTTCTGGTTTT
>CADAHV010000155.1:0-3437 GCA_902787775.1 uncultured Erysipelotrichaceae bacterium
GGAAGTAATGGCTATCCGGTGGCATATGGGCTTTTCTGAAGCGAAGGAGAACTACAATGCCGTCGGGCAGGCGATGGAGAAGTATCCGGTCGTCCTGGCGCTGCATGAGGCGGATTTAGAAGCTACAAAAATATTAGAAGTCGATTCATAACAAAACAGTCGGAGGTTTATAACTTCCGACTGTTTTGTTATATCATCTGCCACTCGCGCACTCGCTTGCACGATATATTTAACAATAGCTTATTTATTTATTGTTAAATATATCGTGCAAGCGACCACGTCCCATATTCCTCGATGACGCTCACATATGCTTTGTCCGCCCTCGTTTTTCTCTTCGGCGACACATTTTTCAACTTCGGCGATCTGATAGGAAAGGTCGGACGGAACAGACATCGACTTGATGTGAAGCTTGTCCGGAGCAACCTTCAGTAAAGCTGCAAAGGATTCCGAGATTCTGTCCTGTTCACCCGTCTTCTTCAAAAGAAACGGTTGCGGCTTGACTTCCAGCATTTTGACGTATCCGCTGTCGGACGTGCTGTTTTCGTTTAAACCGGTGACGACAATGCCCCTGTATACATCCTTAATCGGAATATTCATCTGGGTGGAATCATGGATTATCTTCTGGACACGTTCCTCTTTCTTTTTCCTTGCCTTCTTTTCCCTAGTCATAGAACCCTCCTCCTCTCCTTTTCAAGCCTTTTGGCTTCCTTTTTTGCGAGTTTTTCCTGCTTTTTGGCCTCTTTCTTGGCCTTCTTTTCCTGTTTTCTTACCTGTCGCAAGTATTTTCTGTATTCGGATGCGTTCATGTATTCCACAGGTTTGTCAAAATAGCCTTCATCATCCTTGAAGAACATTGTTGTCTCATCAAATGTGTTGGTCTTCTGGAACTCGACCATCTTGGCCATTTCGCTTTTTTCAAGATCAGATTTGTACTTTCTGTAGAACGCCATAAGTCTTTCTTTCGGCATGGCTTCCTTTTCCTGTTTGTAGACATAGGCATAAGGAATTTTCCGCGCTTCAGGGTTTGTCTTGATGTGTGGATTGTAGAACGCCGTTCTCTTTCTGCTCGTAAAGCGCATTTTGTTCATTACAAACACAGAGATCGGTTCATCGTTGATGCCCAGCACGCCGAGAACCAAACCAACTAGAGCAAAGGAAAGCACTAGGCCAATCTTGGTACCGGAATCAATAAATGTAAGAAAACTCAGTCCGTAGATTGAAAGTCCGGCAAGTACGAGCGCAAGCACAACACCTTCAAAAAAGTTACGGAACTTGAAGTTCATTCCAAGTACGTTGATACCCGTTGAGTAATTCTCAGGAAAATATCGGGGAATCGGATTTCCTTCGTTGTTTCTCATAGCTGATCCTCCTCTCTGTAATGAAGGACGACTTCTTTTGCGTTTTTCAGATTGCACGTCACCATCGCTACAAGCTCAGACATGGCTTTTTTCGTCGGTTTACGATCGACCCAGACGGTGATAGTGCATTGCAAAGAGTCACCCTTTTTTGAATATTTGAACGGAAACTGCATTCGATTAAGACTGTTTAATGCGCCATCATCGATATTGCCGTTGATTCTGGTAGAAATGCCGATAGTACAGAGGAATTGTCCACTGTATGTCCTGATTTCGTATTTTCCATCTTCGTCTTCAAATTCTGAGACGTTGGCGTTAAACAGCGATTCGTTGAACACATCAAAAATCTGTGTGTTTTCCATATATCTCCTTTCCTTTTGTTGGGGCAAATTTTGCCCCGAGCCTTTTTCTACAACTTGATCGCATTGCCGCCGACTGTTTCTTCAAATATGGAAGTGACGCAGACGGAAACGATATCGTTGATACTCAGCTCACGATAACCCTGCACGTTCGATTTATAGACAAAGGCAGTTACACCGTTATCGAGATAAACCGTATACAGATTCTTTTCAGGGTTAAACCAAGTTACCCTTCCTCTGTAGTAATTTCCTCTTTTCATGAAAAGGATCATCTTTGGCGCTTCCAGCTTATTGTTGGTAAGGCGGAGGCGGACCCTGTCGTCTTTAACCTCTACGCTTAAAACCCTGCATTCAGGCAAGACATCACCTGCATAGGTATATTGAGCGCAGCTTGTGATGTTTTCTTTCGTAAGGTCATGAAGATAGATTCTTGTTTCGACACCAAGGGCAACGACTGTTACAAACTGGTCGTTGACAGCAACGACAAAAGCCTCGACGAGATCGCCCGGCTTTATCGTAATCGGTGCTAAATCCCCTCTTTTCCTGTTTCTGTGATAAAAGTACTTGTCGCGAAGCTTTTCCATAGCTTGAACGCGGTCTCCTGTAACAACCGTGACCGGACGATTCGGGTTGTTTGGATCAATCTCCTTTTTACGTTTTATGCTGTTCAGACAGAAGTGGATCTTTGCTCCCATGTACTGCAACATGATGTATTTCCTGATTCTGTAGCGTTCTTCCTCACTTCTGATTTCATAATCTTTGGTAAATTTCATTGCCGGTTCAAAAAACAGGTTATCCGGAATCGCTACTTCAACCATTCCATAGTGAGTTTTTGATGATTCTGGCTCGAAGGATATTGCAGCACCGACTCGCATCTTTTTTGGATCGTCGACTACGCCGTACATAGATCCGACGAGGATTTCACCGTTTTTCTGACATTTTTTAAGATAGCGATATGTGCGTGACTCCTCTTCTGCCTCAGACAGATTGGTGTATGCGAATTCGTTTTCGATAGAAGCGGAGAAGGAACCAATATTTTTGTATTTTGATGGTTCGCCGTTCTCTTTTTCAGATCCTTTTGGCTCTTTTTCGTCAGGAAGATCGGCAGCCACAACAGGCTCAACTGCTGTTTTGGGGTTGTCGGCTTTCTTGCTTCTTCTTGATTTAGTTTTCGCTTCTTCTGAAGACTTGTTTTCAGTTGTTTTCTTGGTTCTTGGCATGTAATTGTATTCTCCTTTCTTAATGGGCTCTAATGTCTGCCCTTTCTATACATATCGAAAGTTATTCGTCTCTGATTGAAAGGTCTGTGCTGTTTAAAGACGAATCTTCAGACAGGAGTTCCTCTTCAGTAAACTGAACTTCTTCAAAATCGTTTCCGATGTCATCGATCACTTCGCCGGTGTCCGGATTAACATCGAAGTTTCTTAGATTGGCGATCATTTCATCGACAGTAAGCTGGGTATTTTTCTCGATTTTGGCTTTGCTTGTGAAGATGTCCGTTCTTTCATAAATTGATTTGAGATCGCTGTAAATGCTTGTCGGTTTGATCTTGCCTTCCTTGTATTCAGGAAGCTCGACCCAGGTAAAAGGATGAAGACCGAGAGGATGCTCACCCTGCTGTATGACAAGGATGCGGTCTTTCCATTCCCTGGCTTCTCCTTTTGTCAGAAGATCTCTTTTTGTTGTTGAAGATCTGTATCCCGGCTGCAAAGCTCCGGTCGAG
>CADAHV010000156.1:0-3364 GCA_902787775.1 uncultured Erysipelotrichaceae bacterium
TTGGTCTATATGTTAAAAGGCAAGGATCTGATTTCCGATAAGATTCCGGTCATCGGCATCATCGATGATATCGCTGTACTGGCTCTGGCTTTACAGATCAACGCGAAAGAGCTTGATGCTTACCAGGCTTGGAGAATGGAAAAAGACAACACGATTGCTAAGACAGCAGAGCCAAAAGAAGAAGTAAAAGAAGAAGTCAAAGAAGAAGTTAAAGAAGAAACAAACGCTTAAGAAAAAGGGCGAAAGCCCTTTTCTTTTAGGGAGGAGTTTATGGAAATCAGACATCACGCATACCTTTATGCCGTTTTGTGCAGGCACATCTTAGAATGTGCAGGCAGACAAGAAGGCGAAAAGCTGATCGAAGCCTTTACCAGGGACTATGGCTTAAGACGGGGAAGACGCATGAAGGAAAATGCCGAAAAGGGCGACATGAGCGACTTTTTCATCGTCGGAGAATGGAAGGGTCAGCCGGGAGAAAACATCTCCTGCCTTTCTTATGAAAAAGATGAGACCGTTTCGGTTGTCACCAAGTGCGCCTGGTATGATACCTGGAAAGAGTATGGCTTACTGGACTATGGTCCGTATTATTGCCGTTACATCGACAAGGCGATCTGTGAAGGCTATGCGTCCGATTTTTCTTTGGATGTGTCAGAGACGATCGACGGCGGCGATGCGCGCTGTGTTTTCAAATGGAGTGCGCCGGCAGATAAAGATCTGGTGACGGGCACAAAGAAAGAACACATCCTTCCTTTTGACTTTCATTGCAAAGAAATGCTGGAGAGCGTCAGAAAAGTACTGGATAAAGAACTATGTGAAACCGTGCTGAAAAAGACACAAAGAGACTTTGAAGAAGAGTTTGGTGACAGCGATCTGTTTTGATCAATTCTGTTAAAGAAGGGTGCCGATTTTGTTATAATCATTAGTGGAATGAAAAAACATCTTGCCAACATCATCACTTCGACAAGACTGATCGGTACGATCGCCTTGATCTTTACCGAACCATTGTCAGACGTCTTCTTTGCGATCTATATCTGGTGCGGTATTTCCGATATTCTGGATGGCTTTGTCGCCAGAAAACTGAAGACGGTCTCACAGCTCGGTTCAAAACTCGACAGTATCAGTGATCTGTCCTTCTATACGATGATGATGATCAAGGTCCTGCCTTACCTGCGCAAATTCCTGCCGAAATATGTTTGGGCTTTGATTTATCTGGCGGTTGGCATCCGTTTCCTGTGCTATGTCTTTGTCGGTTTTTCCAAGCACTACTTCGAAAGCCGTCATACCATCTTCAATAAGGTGACCAGCGCTCTGATGTTTGCCTTGCCGTTTACGGTTGAATCGAGATTCTTAGTTCCGTACAGCCTGGTCATTCTGGCCACTGCCTTCATTGCCGATTTTGAAGAGATCTGCTTCATCATCCGCGATACGCAGCAGGGCGGCAGTTTAGGTTCGTAATCACAAGATTATCTGCGGATGGTCTTTTCTTTTCCTTTCATAATCCTTCGATATAATAGAACTATACTGATAGAAAAAGAAGATAAGTAAACATTTGATAAAGAAAGAGGTTTTAAACATGGAAGAAAGAAAAGTAAGTGAAGAAATGCTGGCAAAGGTCAGCGGCGGCGCTTTAAAGGAAGAAGATAAAGACGGCATCATTTGCTGGTTACGTGCCAGAAAGGATTTCGGTGAAAGCCTGGAATCCACTTTGGCCCAGGCCAAACAGGATTATCTGGGCAAGGTCGACTACCACGATCTGACAGATACAGAGGGCAAACATGTCACCCTGGATGCCTTGCTTGGCTATATCACAGAGTACTGGGAAGAAGTCTAAACCAAACTGAATTCACACAATGAGAAAGGTTCCTTGGGGAACTTTTCATTTTGTAAAAACTATTAGAAAAACAAAGTCTTTTTCTGCAATAATATTAATGGATTGATTCGCTTAGCAGATGAAGGAGGGCAAGCATATGAGCCTGATTGGAAAACCGATCACCAGCCGCATTACCGGCATGAAAGGAGCGATCGTCGATATCGACAGAAAGTTCCTCATCGTATCATTTTCGATGGGAGGTGCCAAGATACCGCTGGCGAAAAGCTTCGAGCTCTTAGAGATGTCACCAGAGACACAGAATGAGCTGGAGGAATACATCGCTTCATTGAAGAAGCCTCGTAAGAAGGCAGAAGACACTAATCAGTAAAGCTTACGTTGAGATCACATCTGTGGTCTTTTCTTTTACGTTATAATGAGGGTGACAAAACAGAAAAAATCATAGATTGAAACAGAGCTTTTTTGCGTTGGAGGAAGACCATGAAAAAGATGTATGCAGTATGGATGGCCTTGTTGCTGGTGCTGAGCGTAGGCGGCTGTACGCCGAATAAGAAAGAAGAAGAGACGGACGCAGGTCCAAAGTATGATATTGGCGGAAAGACCTACTACAACACGGTGGATGAATACGGCAATAACGATCATTCCAAAGTCTGGTTTGGCAAGGATGGATCTTTTGTTTTCGCTGACAACTACGAAGGCGGAAGTGAGGAGATCAGCGGATCGTGGAGCTTGAATGAAAATGTCGTCACTCTGGATGTTGCCCAAAGCGGCAAACATTCCTATTCCAAGATTCTCTTTGAGGTCAAAGATGAAGAAACACTGATCCTCAAGGTTTCCCTGGAAGGTTCCAAAAACAATCAGACCTTCTCTGTGAAAGAAGTCAAAGGTTCTACGGTCAAAAAGGATGAAGACAATGCGAATGTTGCCGGCAAGACCTTCTACAATGCTTCGCAGGATTCCAAGAATAAGTCCTATGTCGAGTTTAAGAAAGACGGCAAGGTCAGGCTGGCCGATATGAATGACTTCGGTATTGTGGAAATTGAAGGAAACTATGAAGTTGAACTGAAACTGATCGGCATCGTGGATTATGAGCCGCAGGGGGTCTTCGGTGAGACCAAGGCGATCTTCTTTGCCAATGTGGAAGACGGCGTTCTGATTTTAGAAAATGATCTTGGCGTCAGCCGGGCAGGTGACGTCTTTACCCTGGACGGCATCCTGCCGAAAGAGTACGAGGGACCGATGGGTGATTCCTTGGGCAACTACCGCAGCGAATGGAAGCACAAACCGATCGCTGATGTTGCCGAACAGTATCTGCCGAGCGTTGTCTTTGATTCGGCGGGCATGTTTACCTTTACGGAAAACTGTTATGCCGGCATGGCCAGCTACATCGGCTGGTATGAGAAGAAAGAGGATGGTTTCATCTGTCACGTCGATGATGCATCGCAGCTGCAGGGTTTCAAGGGCGATGATGTGACCCTGATTGAATTTGAACGGAAAGGCAGCACCCTGATTTTAAAGACCGAGTTGTGCATGTCG
>CADAHV010000157.1:0-4103 GCA_902787775.1 uncultured Erysipelotrichaceae bacterium
TTTTCTTTTAGAAGCTTTGCGGAAGTAAGAAATGGCGAACCGCCAAACAGATCACAGAGAATCAGCGTACCATCCTCTCTGTTTTCAGAAACAATATCTTCAATCATCTGCCCATATGCGCTTTGGTCAAACGGCTCCGGCATATTGAGATAAGCCAGGCCATCCGTAGATCCGTAAATGAATTTCACCGTATCATACAGGGAGCCAGCGAGTTTTCCATGCGTTAGAATCAGAACTTTATACTTCATAGATACTCCTCCCTTTTACTGATTTCATTTTAAAAAGCTCTTCTTTTTCGCGTCAAAAAGGCAAGAATCTTTTCCATTTTGATGATGTGTATCACTGATTATTGATACTCTAAAAGAGATATAATGAAGATGATAAGTCTATAATTCTAACTTTGTGTATTACACATTTTCTATTTTGATACACTTTAGCCATTTATTTTACTGAATAATACAGATTTATTTTGAGACGATACAAAAACAAGGAGAGAAAAATGCTTCGATCAGAAAAGGTACAGGAATGTGTAAGAAAATACACGGAAGAAATGCTGTATGATGGTCGTATTGACGCGGAAGGCATTGATGCGAGCACTGTTTCCTTAATGACAAAGATTGGCCGCACCAATGTATCCAAAGAACTCAACAGCTTATGGAAAAACGGGCAGCTCATAAAGCTTCAGGGAAGACCGGTCTTTTTCCTTGATTATCTGACGATAAAGAAAGAGTATCCTGCCCAGTATATTCCTCTTCTAATTCCTCAGGGTTCAAAGATTTCCGATTACCTGAAAACCGATGGGCCAAAAGAGATGCCGGAGCCAATAGATAAGAATCCTTTGGATAATATTATCGGATACCGTGATGGAACGCTTTCCCGTATGGTTGATGATGTTGTTGCGGCCATTTCTTATAAAGGCAAAAGCATTCCTGTTCTGATCGAAGGCGATCGTGGCATAAGGAAGCGCAATTTTGTCTCTTCCGTCTTTGAATACGCCAGACTCAACGGTCTAAAAGGTGAAGATGCCAGACTGATCTTTATCAATTGTCAGGAATACACCGAGGCAGAAGACCGGTTCCTGGCTCGGATTCTAGGAAACAACGAGGAAAAAGGAGCCTTTGAGCTGGCCAATAAGGGAATCATCTATTTTCAGAACATCCACTACCTGCCCTATGCCTGCATTGCGCCAATCGTAGATGCGATCACCTTCGGTTATTATTCCAAAGTTGGCGAGATCCGAAGAAGAAAACTTGAAGTATCGATTGTCGCTTCGGTCAATGACACGGCAGATCAGGAAAAGATGCGCTATCTACATTCCAATTTCCCAATGATCGCAAAGATTCCGGCATATGAAAGAAGAAACATTTTTGAAAGAATCGAAACCCTGCTTTATATGTTTTCTACAGAGGCAAAATCGCTGAATATCAACATTCTTATCAACAAATCCATTCTTTCCCTGTTTCTGCAATATCACTATGATGAAAATGACAGGCAGATCCACAACTATATCCGTTTCACCTGTGCCAATGCCTATAACAGGCAGCGGACAACTCTGGAAAACACGCTTCATATCGAAGTTGACAATCTGCCTCTTGATCTACTTTCCGGCCGCTATGATGAAGAAAAGGACTCTGCTTACGTCAGTTCACTTGGCCTTTATTCAAAGAACTACATTTTATGTGAACGAGACGGCCGCTGCGAGTGCCTTGATTTCTATCGCAAGATCCAGAAGACGGCAAACGCAAAAAATCTCGATGATTTTGTTGAGCAGTTTTCTTTAAGCAAAAAGGGATCAGAAAGCATCGAAGCCTATATAAGCGATATGGTCGAAGTGCTGCTTGGCTGCGATGAGACGCACTATCAGCATCTTCGCTCCGCCATAAGTGACGAGGTGAGACTGTGCTTTCTTAAGGAACTTTATTCCGATCCTTATTATCAGGCTCTGTTTGATGCTGAACGCGTTCTGTATGGTGCAATGGCCATCGTTTCTGATCATTTAAAATCAAAAAGTGCTAGAGGCACGTTGCCTGATCCGAATTTATTTGAAGACAAGGAACACAAGAGCTCTGCCGCCATCTGCAGAAAGCTTTCCATCAGTGATCCGGAAATCTTTAGCTTTATTGCGGCCTTCTTGTCAAAAGCTCTTAAGCAGCTCACCAGAAGCAATGTGGCCTTGCTAGCAGTTGCAAAAGGAGAATCCATTGCTTCCCAGTACAAAACGCTTTGCAAGAGCTACGCGGCACAGAAAAGCGTCAGAATCGATTCTGTAGATTATCGAAGCGACATTCAGTATAATGACATTCTTGAACTGATCGGGACCGCTGCAGCAAGGCTCAATTCACATACCGGCGTCATCCTGTTAGTTGATTCCTATCCTTTAAACGATATCGAGACCTATATCAGGGATCACTACGAGATCAAGTGCAAGGTGATCTCCCCTTTATCTTATGAATCGTTTGTCAGAGCCATTGATTGTGCATCCGCTTCCTATACAATTGATGACTTTATCGACCGATACGGCTCGCCAAAGTCGCATGTTCAAAACGAACCGGCAAAGGAAGATTTCATAAAAGAGTTTACCGATCAGGTTCTTTCCAAAACACTGACCCACATCAATCCCGCCAAAGCCGTTGAAGTTTTGCAGATATCACTGGATAATATCCTTGATGAACTAAAGATCATCAAAACACAGGACATTCTCGTCAAATACCTTTCCCATGGAGCACATATGCTGGAAAGAGTCATAAAAAAGCAGCCGCTTGATTATTATCGGCTGAAAAGGTTTACCAACCAGAACCACGATCTCATGGACATCATCGCCAAATCTCTTACGCCTGCTGAAAACATGTTTGATTTAAGCGTCCCAAGCTCCGAGATCGCCTACCTGGCAGAGATCTTTTTAGAAGGTGCTTAGACTCTAGGAAGGTCATATCAGTGCTGGCATAATTTTTGATCACCTTAAAAGCTATAGTATTCTCAGGAAGAAAGCTATGGCTTTTTTTATTGATACTCCTAGAAATCTATTGCTATTGCGAGCCGATTCTGTATTTTTTCAGAATATCCCCCAGTCCGGATATGGCTTTTCTGGCAGTGCATCCGGCTTTCTGGTCGGTGGTGTTTGAGATTGCCAAGCTGTTCTTTGCTCTGTTGCTGACAAAACTCAGAACCGGAAGCAGATACTAAGAAAGGATACTTAACGTTTTGCTTTTAAGCAATAAAAATGGCAAGCCAGAAGGACTCACCATTGAGGAAATCAACAGTATTGTTTCTTCTTGTTATCCGGAACTGAACAGAATCGATGCCTGCCTATGTTACAACGAACTTGCAGGAAAACTTGATTCAGGAAAACAACTGAACATTGCCCGTTTCTCATAACAGAGGTGTTTCATATCCAACTCTTCAATGATGTGTTTCGGTTCGCCTCTTTCATACATTTCTTCTTCCGGCACAAGGTTGCCCTTATCGGAATCGATATAGATAGCCAAAGGTCTTCTTAAACCGATCGCATAGCTGAGCTGCACCTCACACCATTTCAGATCATATTTCTCTAATAATTCCTTGGCATATCTTCTGGCCATATAGGCACCGGAAAGATCGACCTTGGTCGGATCCTTGCCGTTCATGCATCCGCCGCCCACATTCGCAAAGGACTGGTAGGCATCAACGACAATCTTCCTGCCGGTCAATCCTGCATCGCCTTCAAAACCGCCGATCTCAAAACGTCCGGTCGGATTGATCAGATAACGTTCAACCTTCAGACCAAATCTTTCGCATAAGCCATCAGCGATATCCCGCAGGATCTGATCGGTCTCTTGCCGGTTTTTCTCGGAATTGTTGTAAGAGATGGTGAAGTCCTTGATCGATACGATGTTGAAATCATCGTCATAGACCCCGGTGATCTGTGCCTTGCCGTCCGGATAAAAATCGATGTGGCTGTGTACGAGCTCATCGTATTTTCTTGCCAGCGCCTGTAAGATCACCATCGCCTTTGGCAGATACTCCTTCGTATCGTTGCAGGCGTAGCCAAACATCATTCCCTGGTCACCGGCACCGGCGATCTCATCATTGGTTCCTAAAGCGATATCAGCAGATTGTCTGCCGAT
>CADAHV010000158.1:0-3352 GCA_902787775.1 uncultured Erysipelotrichaceae bacterium
CTTCACTTTCACTGCACGGTTGATCTCCAGATGGTCCAAAACATAAAACAGTTCCCTGGAGTCCTTGTCGATAATCGACAGTTCATATGCACTGATCTTTTTATTGCCTTTCAGACAGGAAAGGATCTCATTTTTCTTCATCATCCTAATTTCGCCTCCGCTTTCAGATACGGACCGCCGTCCGAAACATAGACCCATTCCTTATGGCCCTTGCCGCAGCTTCCCGAACCGTGGATCGTCACCTGATCCGAAACCATGGAAATCGAGCTGAGCAGATCGATGACATAGCCGGAAATGACCACCGGAGCGATCATCTCGCCGGTAAACTTGCCGTCCTTGATCTCTAAGCCATAGGAAGCCGTACATTGGATCTGCCAGTTTTTCGGATCTTCCATGCCGTTATTGGTCTGGCAAAGCAGATAGCCGTGCTTGACCGATTTGATCATATCTTCATACTTGTCTTTGCCCGGACCAAACCAGGTGTTGGTCATGCGGGTGTAGACCTTTCTTTGATAATCCTGGCGGCGTCCGTTGCCCGTCGGCTCGCTGCCCAGTTCCATTGCGCTTAAGGAATCGGAAATACCGGTCTGCAAAATGCCCTTCTTGATGATCTGGGTGGAGTGGGCCTCAACGCCGTCATCATCAAAGAAATAGGAAGCTGCGCTTAAGCAGCTGGCAGCACCGTCATACATGTCCACCAGTTCGGAGGCAACATACTTGCCGACGTAGTTGACTGCCTTGGCACGGTTCTTGACAAACATGTCCATCTCGACGCCATGGCCAAAGGCCTCGTGGGCGATCAGACCGGAAATGGAAGGATCGGTGATGATCGTATACTTGCCCGGCTTTACCGGTTTTGCCTTCAGCAGGCGCAAAGCGATATCGGTGACTGCCGGTGCTGTTTCCCTGAATTTATCCAATGCCAGGCGGCTGTTTGGCTCGCCCTGAGCTTCATAGTTGGATTTGATTGTATCGCCGTCTCTGACAACGACGACAAGGATCGCGTTGATCCAGTCGTATTTCTGTGTTAAACACTTCTTGGCCGATACGAAGATCTTGGACGTTGAACGCTTGATGTAGGCGCTCTGGACATTGATGATCCGGGAATCGGAAGCTTCAATGCCAAGTCTCGTCTCTTTCAGTTCCTGCAGGATCTGTTTGTCGCTGAGCTTGCTGTCATCTTCCCTTAAGAAGTCTTCAACATGTTCCTTCTCTTGTAACATCGCAACCGAGAACTTGGCCGAATAGGCATTGCTCAAAGTCAAAGATGCTTTTACCGTGCCGGCCTTGAGGTCACGGATATCATTGCAGGAATATTCGGAATAGCGGCCGTCCTTGTAGACCTTGATCACAAAACCGCATTCGTTGTCGACATCATCGGAAGAATCGATGCGTGTCGATGTCACAATCCTCTTGGTGTTGACGAAGGAACCCAGGATCGAGACATAGTCGTAATGCTTGGAAAGCTGTTCAACCAGCCTCTTGGCATCCGGGATCCTTGATTTGAGATATCTGTTTAACATTCTTGCCTCCCTATTTATTCTTTTCTTCTTCAAACAACATCGCCTCTTCCCATTTCTCTTCTAAGGCGTGGATCTTGTTGTGGATCTCGTCGATCTCATCATCGAGCTCGGCCATCTTCTTCATGTCCTGATAGTATTCCGGTTCATAGCGTAAGGCCCGCTTGTCTTCCAGAATATCTTCCATCAGGGAGATCTCATTCTCCAGTCGTTTGATGTTGTATTTCGGTTTCTGTTTGAGTTCCTTTAAAGGAACTTCGTTCTTTTCTTCTTTGACTTTTTCCGGGGCTTCCTTGACTTTTGCGTCTATGTAGTCTTTATAGCCATCCGGATAATACGTCACCTTGTCGGTATCGATAACCAGACACGACGTGGCGATCTTGCGGATGAAGTATCGGTCATGCGATACAAATAAGATCGTGCCGTCATACTCGTTGAGGGCATTTTCCAATGCTTCCTTGGAGATGATGTCCAGATGGTTGGTCGGCTCATCCAGAATGAGGAAGTTTGCCTTCTTCATCATCAGCTTTGCCAGAGACAAGCGCACCTTCTCACCGCCGGAAAGGACATCGACCTCTTTGAAGACTTCATCAGCGGTAAACAAGAAGGCACCCAAAACCGAACGGATCTTGAACATGTCAAGATCGGGATGTTCGTTCCAGAGTTCCTCCAAAACCGTATTGCCGTTATGGAAGTTGGCCAGATTCTGATCGAAGTAGCCGATCTGGATCTGGTGACCCAGCATCATATAGCCGCCCAGAGGTTTTGTTTCACCGATGATCGATTTCAGTAACGTTGATTTGCCGGTACCGTTATCGCCCATGACGCAGATCCGATCGCCCCTTTTGATCTCCAATGAGACATTGGCCAAAGGCTTATCATAGCCGACTTCAAAGTGGTCCAGGCTCAATACGTTCTTGCCGCCTCTCACGCCGCAGACAAATTTCGCCTTGAATGCCTTGGTGTCGGCTTTCTTGGGATCTTCAATGCGTTCCATCCGCTCCAGATACTTGATCTTGGACTGGGCAAATGCAGCTTTATTTTTCTTGTAGCGGAACTTTTCGATCAGTTCCTCCAGACGCTTGATATCTTTCTGCTGCCTGCGGTAGGCGGATTCCTGACGGATCAGATCGTTCTTTTTCTGTTCCACGAAACTGGAGTAGTTGCCGGCATAGCGGCGAATGGAACCGTATTCCAGTTCATAGACCACATTCACCGTTTTATCCAAAAACATGCGGTCATGGGAAACGATGACCATCGCCTTCTTGTATTTGGCCAGATAATTCTCCAGCCATTCAATCGTCGATAAGTCCAGGTGGTTGGTCGGCTCGTCCAGCAGCAGCAGATCCGGTTTTGCCAGAAGCAGGCTGGCAAAGGCGATCTTGGTTTTTTCACCGCCCGAGAAAGAAGAAACCTTTCTTTCCAGATCACTCTCCTTAAAACCGAAACCGGCCAGAACACTCAGCATCTCGCTTTGGTAGGTATAGCCGCCCAGATACTTGTACTCCTCCTGCAAAGCAGAATATTTATTGATCAGCTTTTCATCCGGATCTTCCTTCATGGCGTCGGACAATTCTTCCATCTGCTTTTCCAGATCCTTGAGCTTGGCAAAGACCTGATCAAAGACTTCACCGATCGTATCTTCCGATAGAGCCAGCGCATTCTGTTTCAGATAAGAGATGCTGGTCTTATTGGCCTTGATCAGCTGACCGGAAGAGAGTTCGCACTCCCCGGTGAGTACTTTTAAAAGAGTGGTCTTGCCACTCCCGTTGCGGCCCACCAGAGCGATCCTTTCGTTCTCGTTCACGGTGAAGTCGATATTTTCAAAAACA
>CADAHV010000159.1:0-3335 GCA_902787775.1 uncultured Erysipelotrichaceae bacterium
TGTTGGTATGGCTTTATTCTATGGATGAAATCTGAACTTTGCCTGAACTTTAGCGGATCTTTATCTGAACTTCAAAACTATTCTAAGAAGCCATAATAAAAGGACCACGCCTAGGTGATCCTCATACGCTTATTTCTTATCGGAAAAATACTTGTTCAGGACGATCGTCGATAAGGCGATGACTCCTAAGGCAAAGAATAAACCAACTTCACCTTTCACAATATAGATAAGATTCTTTACGAAATTCATCGGTGTAAAGCTCATCCTGCACCTCCTACATAAAGAAACTCATGATCAGACCGCCGGCAATAACCGAAGCGATCTGTCCGGAAACATTGACACCCATCGAATGCATCAGTAAGAAGTTCTGATTGTCTTCTTCCAAGCCCATCTTATGGATGATTCTGCCCGACATCGGGAAGGCGGAAATACCGGCTGCACCGATCATCGGATTGACCTTCTTCTTTAAGAAGAGGTTCAGGAACTTGGCAAACAAGACACCGCCCACTGTATCAAAGACAAAGGCAAATAAGCCCATGCCCAGAATCATCAGAGTATCCGGCTTTAAGAAGTTCTCTGCCTGCATTTGCGAAGCGACCGTGATACCAAGTAACAAGGTAATCATATTGGCCATCGCACCCTGTGCCGTATCGGATAAGCCATTCAAGACACCGCATTCCTTTAATAAGTTTCCAAACATCAGGAAACCGACCAAGGAAACCGAAGCCGGTGAAATCAAACCGGCAATCACCGTGATGATGATCGGGAATAAGATTCTTGTGGTTCTGGAAACATCCTTTGGTTCATAATCCATGCGGATCATTCTTTCCTTCTTGGACGTCAGGAAACGAATGACCGGCGGCTGGATGATCGGCACCAAAGCCATATAGGAATAGGCCGCGACCATAATCGGTCCAAGATAAGTTGAATTCAGCTTTTGCGCAACGACGATTGCCGTCGGACCATCGGCAGCACCGATCGTCGCAATGGAAGCGGCATCGTTGGCCGGGAAAAACATCGAAGCCAGACAGAAGGTAAAGAAGATACCAAACTGGGCAGCCGCACCAAACATCATCAGTGCCGGGTTGGTCAATAACGGACCAAAGTCACACATTGCACCGATACCGATAAATAACAGTAACGGGAACAATTCATTGGCAATGCCTGCCTCATATAAAGCCGACAGAGGACCTTCCTGGAAAATGCCGTTGATCGTCTGGTTGACCGCACCGGAGAAAGGCATATTGACCAAGATCGCGCCAAAGCCGATCGGAAGAAGCAGCGACGGCTCCATATCTTTGGCAATCGCCAGATAGATCAGGATGCCGCCGATCACCCACATGGTGACCTGCTGCCAGCTTAAGAGAAACAGATTCTCATATAGAAAACTCATAGTAAACCCCCATTAGATGTGAAACGTGATCTCGGAAGAAGAGATATTTCGCTCTTTTCCTTCATCCAGAATCTTTAAGGAATAATCCGCATCGATCCCGATGATATCGATGGCCTTGTTGATGCCATCGATCCTGGCATACGCACTTTTTCCTTTGAGATAGTCATATGGAACAATCTCCGGATAAAAGTCATACCCACGTTTCAGTTTTGCAATATTGTCGTTAAGACCCTGATAGATCTTTTCTCTGAACAGATCCAGATCTACATTCTCCCCCAAAACCTTTTTCATCGATGTCGGCGCATGAAGATAGTCGCCTTCAAAGGCCGTCTGGTTGACATTGATGCCGATGCCGATGATCAGACACTTCATTTCATCCATCGACACCCCTTCCAAAAGGATGCCGCAGATCTTCTCGTCTTTCACATAGACATCATTGGGCCACTTGATGGAAAGATCTTTCAATCCATAGCCCTTCATGACTTCCAAGACAGAATACGCTGCTATGACGGATAAGGCTTTAAATTCCTTCATCACGTCCTGATCTTTGATCAGAAGGGAAAACATCAGATTCTGACCCTTAAGAGAAAGCCATTGGCGTTCACTTCTTCCCCTTCCGGCGCTCTGGTAAGCAGCACCGACAAAGGTCATGTCTTCGTATTCTTCGAAGTGTTCTTTTAAAAAAGTATTGGTGGAATCGATCGTTTCAAAGAAAAGTTCTTTCATAAATTATAGGCAAGAGAACCCACATTCTTCAACTGTGGGAGGAATTGCTCTCTTCCTTTCTGTAATAAAATGTTTTCCTGTTTCGACAAGGCTTAGTTTCTTGCAAGATGCAGAAGCTGAGATCATTGTTCCATCCAGCTTTTTAAGCTGAAAGAAACCCGATGATCTTCTGCCTTGCACAAAACACTCCTCTGAGTTGTAGAGCACCTTGTCCCAAAGACGAAATCCCTTTACAAGGTAAGGTGCCTGGTTGAGTTTTCTCAAACCATCCTTGTTTACCTTGAATTTATGGATCTGCCGGTTATGACAGCGCACTTTCTTCTGATAGTAGACAATACCGTCACTTTTAGCTTTAGGATTACCACTGATACATCTAGCATCGATGTAATGTTCTTTAGGCAACTGATTTTCAATGCGCATATTTTTGGTCTTGTAACCATAAGTCAGTTCCACGCTTGGATATATCTCTTTCAGACGGCTATAGACTGGCCAGCGCATGATGCCCATAAAGGAAGCATCGTTGAACTTCATGCCTCTTCTGATCGAAGAAGGAAACTTGACTACTCCTTTGTGATAGCCTGTGTGGCAGGTCTCACATAATGTAATCAAATTATTCGGTGCATTACCCCCAACTTTCTTCGATTCGATGTGATGTACGTTCAAAACTTTGTCTTTTGATTTGCCTTTGCAGCACTGACAGGTATGATTGTCTCTAAACAGCACATACTCCCTTGTGTTGTAAAAGCCGAGCTGTTCACCGAATTGATAGTCTGTGCCCTGTGGAAGCGGTCTTCCTTCTTCGGCAGCCTTAAGCAGCTGCGTATCAAAGGAAGCCACTTCAATGATCACTTTTGAAACAGGAAGGATCTCATGAACATCCGCAATCACTTTAAGATGACTATGTATCTTCTGTCTGATTGATGGAGCTAACCAGTCTTCTTTCTTAGAAGAAGTTCTGTTGTCAAAGCGAGGTGCTCTGTACCTTGTTTTGCGGTTTCTTCTTGCATGACGCGCCTCCCTTCTTGTGGAGATGAGCTCAACGATGTCGTTGCGAAGCTCAACTTCAGATTCGTAAAGCACTCTGTCTTCCGTTGTTGCGGATAAGCCGATGTACTTAGAACCGGCATCAACGCCAAGCGTGATGTCTTGTACAACAGCTGTTTCAGGCTCATACAGCAGTTGTATGGTGAACGGACAGCGTCTTATTACTTTGGCT
>CADAHV010000160.1:0-3589 GCA_902787775.1 uncultured Erysipelotrichaceae bacterium
TGACTATCCGGCTAATGAGTTCATTACCGAAGATGGAACCGTGTATGGTTGCGAAATGATGCTGGCGAAATATGTTGCCGATTGTTTAGGTGTTGCTTTGAAGATTGAAACCATGGACTTCTCTGCAGTATTGACGGCTGTTGATACCGGTAAAGTTGATTGTGCCTTCTCCGGCTTTGGCTGGAAGGCTGACAGGGCAGAAGCCTTTGAATTATCTGTCGGTTATGTCGGTGATGAGGAAGTCTCTTACCACACTCTGATCGTTCCGGCAGCTCAGCAAGATCAGTATAAGAGTCTGGAAGACTTTGTCGGCAAGCACATCATTGCCCAAGCTTCTTCTTTACAGCAGATGTATGGTGAAGACCAGATCCGGGCTTTAGAAGGTGAATAATGGTATTGAATACTGGCCGATGTTTTTAAAAGGTGCCCTTGGCACCTTGCGTTATGCAGCCATTGCGGTTGCCGGCGGTTCGATCTTAGGTGCCTTGATCGCAATACTAAGATTATCAGGCAATAAGATCTTTGACGGCATTGCGACGATCTACGTCGATGTCTTAAGAGGTACGCCGTTATTGGTCCAGATGTATATTGCGTATTTCTTTCTGCCGTTGGTGTTTCCGGCTTTAAATAAAGTCGATAAGGAAGTCACGGTTCTGATTGCCTTGACTTTAAACTCTTCGGCCTATGTCTCAGAGATCATCAGAGGCGGCATCAATTCCGTTGATATCGGTCAGACCGAGGCGGCAAGATCTCTGGGTTTAAGTGCCAAGAATACGATGATCAAGATCATCCTGCCTCAGGCGATCAAGAATATTCTGCCTTCTTTGGCCAACGAATATATTTCAATGATCAAGGAGACTTCGATGGCCGGAACCTTCATGTTGTATGAACTGATGTATACCAGGACTTTACTGGCAAACAAGTATCTGGCCTGGCAGCCTTTATTCATCATCGCCGGCATTTATCTGGTGATGACATTGGTATTGACCAATCTTGTAAAACTGTTTGAAAGAAGGATGAGCGTAAGTGACTGAGAAAATACCTATGATTGAAACCAAAGACCTCAAAAAGAATTTCAATGATCTTCAGGTCTTAAAAGGCATTTCCGAAACGATTTATAAAGGGGAAGTCGTCTGTATCATCGGACCTTCCGGCGGCGGCAAATCGACATTTTTAAGGTGTCTGAACAT
Source organism: uncultured Erysipelotrichaceae bacterium (assembly GCA_902787775.1). Classification (GTDB taxonomy): domain Bacteria; phylum Bacillota_I; class Bacilli_A; order Erysipelotrichales; family Erysipelotrichaceae; genus Colivicinus. Next base: position 1,191 of record CADAHV010000160.1, read on the forward strand.
GTTGGAAGTTCCGACATCGGGAGAAGTCTACTTTGAAGGAGAAAAGCTCGATGTCAAGAACACCGATATCGACAAGCACCGTCAGAAGATCGGCATGGTCTTCCAGCAGTTCAATGTCTTCCCGCACCTGACGGTTTTGGAGAATATTACGCTGGCCCCGACTTTAGAAAAGAAGATCCCGGAAAACGAAGCCAAGGAAACGGCAATGAAACTCTTGGAACAGGTTGGGCTACAAGACAAAGCCAACGAATATCCGAGAAAGCTGTCCGGTGGTCAGAAACAGAGACTGGCCATCGTCAGAGCGATGGCAATGGAACCGGATGTGATGTTGTTTGATGAACCGACATCGGCTCTGGATCCGGAAATGGTTAAGGGCGTTCTGGAAGTCATCAAGAAACTGGCAGATTCCGGAATGACCTGTGTCATTGTCACTCATGAGATGGGTTTTGCCAGAGAAGTGGCCGACCGTATCTTATTCATTGATGAAGGCGTCATTGCCGAAGCGGGCACGCCGGAAGAATTCTTCAATCATCCGAAGAATCCGAGAACCAAAGAATTCCTGTCACAGGTATTATAGGAGCCTTAATGAAAACAACATTCAAGTACGATCACTACTATAAATACGATGAGATTGATTCCAATCTGAAACACTTTGTGATGACCTATCCCGATCTTATCGATCTTGAAGTCAACTGTGTCACCAAAGAAGGAAGAAATCAATACGTTGCCATTCTGACCAATAAAAAGACCAGTTCGATGCTGGAAAAACCGGGCTGGTATCTGGATGGCAATATCCATGCGGGTGAAGTGACTTCTTCGATGTGCGCCATGCATACGATCGATTATCTTTTGACCAATTATGAAGATGATAAGGAAGTCAAAAAGATACTGGATGAAATGACGGTCTATGTCATTCCGCGTGTCACTCCGGATGGAGCGGAGACCTATCTCTCTTCGCCTTTCACCTTAAGGTCCGTCAATCGGATCCATAAGGACGAAAAGGGAGGCATCAAGGAAGAAGATATCGATAAGGACGGAGTCATACGCATGATGCGCATAAAAACCCCGTACGGTGCCTGGAAAAAGGCCAAGGATGATCCTACGATCATGGAACTGAGATCCCCAAGCGATAGCGAAGGCGACTTCTATGATATCTATCCGGAAGGTATGCTGGAAAACTTTGACGGCGATGAAAATCTCAAAACCCGTAAGGAAGCCTGGGGCTTGGATTTCAATCGAAACTTTCCATATGGCTGGTTCCCTGAACCGAGACAGGATGGGGCAGGTGATTATCCTTTAAGCAATGCTGAAACAAAAGCCATCGTTGATTTTGTCTTGGCACATCCGAATATCGGCGGTGCAGCCATCGGCCATACCAGCGGCGGCATCATCCTTTATCCGCCGGGAACCAGAGCTTCTGAAAAAGCACCTGCGGATGACATCAAGATCTTGAAAGCGATCGCTGAAATGGGCGAAGAAGAACTAGGATATAAGCCGTTAAATATCTTTGATTCCTTCATTTCTTCACAGGAGGCTTATGATTCCGGTGCTCTGGATGACTGGATGTATGAGACCCAGGGCATTCCTGCTTACACAATGGAATTCTGGGATGTGGCCGGGAAAGCCGGCGCCAAGAAGGAATGGGGCGAAAAGAAGGAAACGGTCAAAGATGGTCTGGAGCGTTTTGCCTTGATCATGAAATGGGTGAAGGAGAATGCACCGGAATACTTCGTTGACTGGAAACCGTATGATCATCCGGATTTCAGTGATGTGGAGATCGGTGGCTTCAACTACAAGTTCACGCATCAGAATCCGCCGGAGAAATTCCTCTTGGACGAAGTGGAACATGACACCAAGTTCAATATCCGTTTCCTCAAAGCAATGCCGAAACTGGTCATTGATGAAGTCAAGAAGGAAAAAGTGACTGACGGCGTCTATAAGATCGAAGCAATCGTCGGCAATACCGGTTATCTTTCCACAGCATTAACGGATCTTGCGGTCAACAACAATTACTGTAAGCCGGTCAATGTTGTCATCGAAGGTGGCGAACTGATCGAAGGTAAGAACTGCACCGAGATCAAGGAACTGCAGGGCTACAGTAAAACGCAAACAGGCGTTTACTTTTATGGCAATATTACGACCTTTGCCAATGCGTCTTCCAGAAAGAAACTCTCCTGGATCATCAAGGCAAAGGAAGGATCGACTATCAGGATCTGCGCAAGCCAGGTGAAAGCCGGCAAGGCAGAAACAGAAATTACACTTTAAAGATCGGGCAACCGGTCTTTCTTTTGTATAATCAGGATATGAGAAAGATCATTATTTTAATTGCTTTGTGCTTGTTGTGCGGCTGTGCAAAACAAGAAGATCATAAAGCAGAAAGTCCAGCATTCATAAGTATC
>CADAHV010000161.1:0-5843 GCA_902787775.1 uncultured Erysipelotrichaceae bacterium
GGAGGTTCACTGCAGACTTTTTTCTATAACTGGATCGCTGTTTCCAAGGCAATCTCCATCATGCCTTTGAACGCCGTCTGTCTTTCTTCCGGTGTAGACTTTTCGCCCGGTTTATCGGAAACCGTCACCAGGCAGGCAGCCTTCTTGTTTAAATATCGCGCATTGGCAAATAAGCCAAAGGCCTCCATTTCCCCGGCGATCACATCGTATGGCGGCTTGCGTTCCAGACTGCGGTCGAAGTAGAATGCATCGCCGCTGTGGACAATGCCTTTATAGACCTTGTGTCCCTTTTCTTTTGCCGTCTTCTCCAGCAGCTCAGTGATCCCCTTATCCGGATACATCAGATCTTCCTTATAGCCGAAAGCCGTATCGGCAAAGGAAGAAGCTGAATAGGCTGCTTCCGCCAAGATGATATCAAACAGCTTCATTTCCGGCAGATAGCCGCCGCAGGAACCGATGCGTATGATATTCTCCACACCATAGAAATTGTAGAGCTCATAGGAATAGATGGCAATCGAAGGAATGCCCATGCCATGCCCCATCACCGAGATCTCATGTCCCTTGTATTTGCCTGTATAACCCAACATGCCTCTGACATGGTTGAACTCCTTGGCATCTTCCAAGAAATTCTCGGCAATGAATTTTGCCCGCAATGGATCGCCCGGCATCAATACCGTCTTGGCGATCTCGCCTACTTTGGCCGTATTATGTGGTGTACCATTAAACTCGCTCATGATTTCTCCTTTTCGTCCGGAACTATGACCGGATGCTTCTTATCTATGATTATATCAATTTGTTTCTTTTTTTTCTGTCTGCATAATCAGTTAAGATACAGAAAACTGTATAGAAGAAGATCTTTCATATTATAATTGAGGCTGAAAAAGAAAGGATGAAATTATGAGCAGATACGATACAGACTATTCCAAGATGGGTTTTTCTACCAGAGCCATCAAAATCGGCGAAGGTGTCGACCCGGTTACCAAAGCACTCAATACGCCTATCTATGAAACATCAACCTACGGTTATGAGACAGCCGAACAATACGATGAAATGTTAGCAAGAGGGGCTCAATGGGAACCAGACATCTACATCTATTCCCGTACCACGAATCCGACAACCAATGCATTGGAGAAGAAGGTTATGTCTCTGGAAGGTGCAGAAGATGCACTCATCTGTTCGTGTGGTATGGCAGCGATTTCCAATGCCTTGCTGTCCAATCTCGACGTCGGGGATCATGTCATCTGCTCTGATGATACCTTCATGTGCACTTCTTCGATGTTTGCCGACATCCTGCCGGCCAAGGGCATCGAGACTGACCGCGTTGAGATCCTGGATTTGAACAACATCGAAAAAGCTATTAAGCCGAATACCAAAGTCATATATCTTGAAGCTTTGTCAAATCCGCAGCTCAAGCTGGCAGATATACCGGCTATCGCCGACTTAGCACATAAACACGGTTTAAAATTCATCGTCGATAATACCTTCCTGTCGCCTGTCGTCATGCGGCCACTGGAACTGGGTGCCGATATGGTCGTACATTCAGGTACAAAGTATTATGTTGGTCATGGTGATGCATTATGTGGCATTGTGGCAGGCAGAAAAGAAGATATTGACCGCGTCCGTTACTACTACGACAACTTCGGTTCCCACATCTCTCCATTCAACGCCTGGCTTGCACTTCGTTCAGTCAGGACCATGCAGTTAAGAGTGGAAAGACAATGCCAAAATGCAATGACTCTTGCAAAATGGTTTGAAAAGCGTCCGGAAGTTGAATTTGTCACCTATCCGGGCCTTGAAAGCCATGGCCAGCACGAGCTTGCCAAAAAGATTTTCACGCCTGGTTTATTTGGCGGCATGTTATGTGTGCATCTCAAAGGCGGCTATGAAGAAATGTGCAAGTTCTGTGATGCAACGAATATCCCGCCGATTGCAACAAGCCTCGGTGATGTCGTCACTCTGATGTTCCCGAAATCGGCTTACAACAATCTAATCCGCATCTCAACAGGCTGTGAGGATGTCAACGACCTGATAGCTGACTTTGAACAGGCTTTCGAAAAAGCAAAGCTCTAAAAAATGCTTATTGCTAAATCAGCAATAAGCATTTTCTTTTTGTTCAAACTATAGCTTTTACAGACAACGTTTTATTTATGCAGTCTCTTCCTAAACCAAAACCGAAGAGATCTCTTAATTCCATTGCTGCAAAGTGATATTCTTTCTCATCAAACAGCACTTTTAACAAATCTCCTGAATCTATCAGACAAAGTGTATGGTTTTTTCCGCTTTCCCAATTCAACGGATAAGAAGAAAGGACCTTTTCCTCTTCTTTATACTGTATCAATACAAGTGCATCTTTCCTTAAACCGATGGCATAACGGTCCAGATATCCCTTCATATTGAAGACCAGAAGATGTTCTTCTCCCTTCAGCGGCACAAAGCTCCATTCGATCTTGTGATACTTGTTTCCATACCTGCCGCTGCTGATCAGGGCATGCTCTTTACTCTCGCCAAGCAGTCCATCTTCAATCCGCCAAGTGCCGGAATGATCGACAAAAGCCCGGATATTGTTCATGAAGTCACCGCCATAGCGCGGTCCGTAGTGATCGATCGGATACTTCTTGAAATCATATTCCAGCTTTGGATGGTGCTGTATCTGAATGTCCCTGATCGCATAATCGTTTTGAGCCCTTAAACCGATGCGGTTGATGACCAGGTTCTTCCCAATCGGCATATCGATCGATAAAACACCGTTTTCATCAGCGCGAACATCTTTTGTGTATTCCTTGCCCTCGCAATCCAGAACATAAGCCTCAAACTCCTGATCCAAACCCTGCGCCAGAAATACCTTTATCTGATCATTCGGTTCAACGATCGGTGAAAATTCCGGATCATAGCGGGCATCAAAGAGATCATCGGCCAGGTAATAGGCAAAGCCGTAGATGTCCTTGCTGAAGACGTGCAGCAGATGATCTTTGACTTCGACCTTACCGTCGTTACAGCGAATTCCCTTGGTTCCGTAAGGCAGGTCAAAAAGATCAAAGTCTCTGATATCGATCCCCTCTAGCTTATTGGCCAGCCTGGTAAACAGCTTGGCGCTTTCCGACACGCCAGTCCCAGCAAAGCGCCCATGATCGAACCGACATTGCCGACATTGCAGTCGGTATCCCAGCCGCATCGATTCAGGATGATCAGTGTCTTGTCAAAATCGTTGTCGCCATAGCTCATCGCCATGATCATCAGTGCCATATTGGGGATAATGTGACAGACACCCGGATACTTGTCGTAGCCGTAATTGGTCTGGATGTACTTCAGACACTTTCTGTAATCGTCTTTGTTTTCTTCATAGAAGGAAAGGATATCCCTGGCAACTATATAGTATTCCATATCCTTATTTAAATAGGTCAGCGTCTCTTCGATCACCTCGTGGATATCGTTTCTCTGCATTGCCAGAGTAATGGCGACCGCTACAAAGATACCGCCCTGTATCCCGTTTCCATCATGGGTCACGCTGGATGCCATGGCCGCCAGCTTCTTTGCCCGATCGGCATCATAGCCGGCAACATAGCCCCAGCAGTCGGAAAAGATCTGACCGCCGATCTGTTCGGCCATGGTCAGACCGTTGACTTCCCTGGAACCGGAAAGCGGTGCCTTGATCCCCTTCTTAAGATTTTCATAGGCCGTGTGCTCAGTGGATACACCGACCCCGCCCCACCAGAAGAAACCTTTGTATTCCTGCAGGTAATTCAAAAAGGTATTGCCGATCGTTTCGGCATCGATCGTCTCGTTATCCAGCAAGGCTCTGACAAAGAATAAAGGACCGTTGGTGTCATCGTCTGAGGCATAGATGTCATAATCGACAAGGTAGCCTTCTTCCTTTGGATACTTTGCCATGATCTGATCTGAAGTCCAGTTCTCCACCGGAGAACCCAGACGGACCCCGATCACCTTGCCCAACCAGGCGGCATAGACCTTTTTTAAATATTCATCACGCTTTTCCGGTGTCAGTTTCAAATGAAGTTCTCCTCAAAGAAAGCGATCGTATTGTCAGTCAGCTGTTTTGACAAATCAGGCCGTTCATTCCAGGCACCAAAGCCATGGTCTGCACCTTTGACCGTGCACAGCTTTCTTTCTTTTGCCTTATTTAAGATGGCGTAAGTATCTGTTGCCGTCTTGTAAGGGACCGTGACATCTTCATCACCATGAACGATGATAGCTGCACCTTTAAATTCACTTAAGCCTTTGGAAGGCTTGCAGTTCTTCATGCCGTCGATCAGTTCCTTGCTTAAACGGATGTCGGTATTATCGAAACCATTGTGGAAATCGACATAGCCTTTCTCCTCGCACTGTTTTTCCAGTTCTTCCTTGGAAACGCCTAAAAAACCATCTTCCTCGCCAAAGCCGTCATAGGAAGCAGCTGCCCATAAACCGATGCAGGAGATCTCCGGATGATCGGCAATGTATAACGAAGTGAGTCTGCCGCCCATCGAATAACCGATCATGCCGATCGAATCCGGATTCAAAGGATAATGTTCCATCATATAGGCATAACAGGTGTTGATGTCGTCGATACAGCTGTTCAAAGAATAATTGATGAAATCTTCCTTTGACACATCGCAGCCGGCAAAACCGGGCATGATGGAAGAAACGCCGTGTTTAGCCAATGCTTCCGCGACAGTAAGGAAACGGCCGTCCTCTGTACGGTTGGCCTTGAAGCCATGGGCAAGCAGAAGCAGTTTCTTCGGCTCATCGGCTTCTACGATAGTAACGGGAATCTGCGTTCCCCTTTTGGAAAGAATCTGGGTTTCGATCTTTTTCATTTTCTCTTATTCCTTTCTTCTATCAGTTTAGAATTTCATTGTTTTCTGTTTTTAATATGTCTTTTTCATGGATCTTGAAAAACGGATACCAGATAATGCCGTCCATCACCAGCAAGCCCAGTACCAGCAGACCCGCCTTCAGGTCACCGGTCGAAAGATAGGCGCCAATAAAGGAAGGCAGGTTCCAGGAAGGCAAGGCATAGGCTTTATGGATCAGACCGGTGGCCATCGCCAGATAGGAAACGCCTGCATTTAAAGCCGACACCAGAACAAAAGGGATAAACAGCGTCATATTGGCGACGATCGGCACCGAAAACATCAGTGGTTCGGTGATATTGAACAGACAAGGGATTAGTCCGACCTTCCCTGCATCCTTGAGTTTCTTCGATCTGGAGAAATTCAGCAGGATCACCAAGGGAAACAGACTGCCGCAGCCGCCCAGTATGACAAAGTAGACCCAGAAGGGTGTCGTAAAAATATACGGAAGGGCTGTCCCCTGTAAAAAAGCCGTGCCGTTGATCGAAAGATGCCCCTCTCTGATCGGTGCCAGGATACCCGCATAGGCACTGTCGTGCATGCCCAGAAACCAGGTGACATGCAGCAATACCGTAATAAACAAGACAAAGACAAAAGAATCGGAAAAACTATCCAGCGGTTTTATTACATAGGCAAGGCAGCTTTCCAGTGTCGTCCCATATGTTTTGATCAGAAGGTAGAGAAGACAGAAGATGACAACGATCGAAGTTTCTGCCAAAAACGGCAGAAATGAAAGATCGGAAAACTTCTTATTGAAATAAGGATAGAGACGGCTCACAAAGATCGGGATGAGGATCGCCCACAGGATCCCTCTTCCATCGATCAGATGAAGATCGCCGTAAGGGACGATGCAGACCAAGACAAAGCCCAGCACAGACAAGGCCATGGTCATCAGCGGATCCTTTTTCTTGTAGTGGCAGAGATGATAAGCCATGAATAAAACCAGATAAAGCGATACTGCGCCTAAGCCCAGCCGGTAGATCAGTCCGCATA
>CADAHV010000162.1:0-3101 GCA_902787775.1 uncultured Erysipelotrichaceae bacterium
GGATACGGAAACTTCGCTGGAAAATCTTCAAAGCCGGCGGTGTCGACATCGTGGTCACCCATGCCCCGATCAAGGGGTATGGCGACATGGAAGATTATGCCCACCAGGGCTTTGCCTGCTTTGAAAAACTGCTCAATGAGCTTCACCCGAAATACTGGCTCTATGGCCACGTCCATTTGCGCTACGATTACCGTTTAGAAAGAACGATACAATATAAGGAGACGCAGATCATCAACTGCAACACAAAATATGAAATCACCTACTAAAAACATCAACATTGCCTACATCGGCGGCGGATCCCGCGGCTGGGCCTGGACCTTCATGACCGATCTTGCCTTAGAAAAACAATTGTCCGGTGAAATACGACTCTATGACATCGACCACAAGGCCTCAAAGATCAACGAAAAGATCGGCAACGACTTAAGCAAGGACAAGAGGTGCTTATCGAAGTTTGCCTACAAGTCGGTCAACACCTTGAAACAGGCTTTACACAAAGCCAACTTTGTCGTCATCTCCATCCTGCCGGGCACCTTCGATGAGATGGAATCCGATGTCCATCTGCCGGAGAAATACGGCATCTACCAGTCAGTCGGCGACACCGCCGGACCGGGCGGCTACATCCGCGCTCTTCGCACCATTCCGATGTTTGTGGAGATCGCCAACGCCATCAAAGAGTATTCCCCAAATGCCTGGGTCATCAACTACACCAATCCGATGTCCTTATGCGTCAAGACGCTCTATGAGACCTTCCCTGAAATCAAGGCCTTTGGCTGCTGCCATGAGGTATTCAATACGCAGGAGATGTTGGCATCGATCTTATCCAATGAGCTCCATGAAAAGATCAAGCGTCAGGATCTTTACACCAACGTCATCGGCATCAATCACTTCACCTGGTTTACCAGGGCATCCTATAGAGATATCGACATCTTCCCGATTTACGAAAACTACATCAAAAAGCACTTCAAGGAAGGCTATGAATTCACCTCCGACAACTGAATGAATTCCTACTTCTCCTGCGCTCACAGGGTCAAGTTTGATCTGTTCAACAAGTATCACAACATCGCCGCGGCCGGTGATCGCCACCTGGCGGAATTCATGCCCGGGGATCTCTATCTTAAAGATCCAAAGACCGTGGAAGAATGGAAATTCACCTTAACACCGGTCTCCTATCGCAAGGATGATCTGCAAAAAAGGCTAAACAGATCGCAAAAATTGTACGATAATAAAGAAAAGATCACTTTAAAATCCACAGGCGAAGAAGGCGTTCAGCTGATCAAAGCCTTATGCGGTTTAAGTGACAAGGTCTCCAACGTCAATTTACCAAACTACGCCTTACAGATCGAAAATCTGCCTAAGAAAGCCATCGTTGAGACCAATGCCTTATTTACCTATAATGACGTCTCACCGGTCTATGCCGGCAAAATGCCGGAAGACATCAAGGCATTAACGATGCCGCATATCAAAAACCATGAACGCATTTATGAAGCGGCAATCAAAAAAGACCGCAAACTCGTTTATCAGGCGTTCAAGGAAGACCCGAATATCCATTCCCGTCTGACTTCAAAACAGATCAAAGAACTGGTCGATCAGATGATCGCCAACACTTCCAAATACTGCGACCTATAAGGAGGCAAAACTATGGCATTGCATGTAATGGATGAAGCCAACCGCTGTTTACAATGTAAGAATCCGATGTGCCGCAAAGGCTGTCCGATCAACACCAACATCCCGGAAGCGATTCGACTTCTAAAAGAAAACAAACTCAACGAAGCCGGCAAGATGTTGTTCTACAATAACCCGTTAACCACGGTCTGTTCCCTTGTCTGCAACCACGAGAACCAGTGCGAAGGCCATTGTGTCTTAGGCATCAAGGGCTCCCCTGTCCACTTCTCAACAATTGAAAACTACATCTCAACGACCTACGCCAACCAGATGACCGAAGGTCCAAAACCATCCAACGGCATCAAAGTGGCCATCGTCGGATCCGGCCCGGCCGGACTTACCATCGCGGTCATCCTGGCCAGATATGGCTACCAGGTCACGATCTTTGATATCCATGACAAGATCGGCGGTGTCTTACGCTATGGCATCCCGGAATTCCGTCTGCCGAAATCCGTACTGGATGACTTTGAATACCGTCACCTGCGCTTAAAAGGCATCAAGGTCCGTCCGAATACCACGATCGGTACATCGATCACCATCGATGACCTCTTCCGTGACGGCTATAAAGCCGTCTTTGTCGGAACCGGCACCTGGAGGCCAAAGACCTTAGGCATCAAGGGTGAAAGCCTGGGCAATGTCCACTTTGCGATCGACTACCTGGCATCGCCTGATGTCTACCATCTTGGCAACAACGTCATCGTTATCGGTGTCGGCAACGCTGCCATGGATGTCGCCAGAACCGCCATTCGTAAGGGTTCGAGAAACGTCACCTGCTTTGCCAGACGTGACACTGTATCGGCATCCCAATACGAATTCTCTTATGCCAAACTCGAGGGTGTCACCTTCGAATTCAATAAAGCACCGGTCGAGATCAAGGACGACGGCGTCATCTTCCGTGACACGGTCATGAACGACGAAGGCAAGGTCGTACCGGTCGAAGGCTCGGAAAAATTCTATCCGGCCGATTCGGTCATCGTCTCCGTCTCCCAGGGTGCAATGAACCGTATCGTCTCCACCACCAAAGGTCTGGAGGTCAACAGCCGCGGCTTACTGGTAGCCGATGAAAACGGCCAGACGACAAGGCCGGGTGTTTTCACCTCAGGTGATGTTGTCTCAGGCGCCAAGACGGTCGTTGAAGCCGTCGCCGCTTCCAAGATCACCGCAGAAGCGATGCATCAATACTTACAATCCTTACCAAAGGAAGAAGAAGAATAAAAAAACAACGAAAGCCCGTTACAAAACGGGCTTTTCTTATACCATGTATTCTATTTTAAAGTTATGGATCACGATGAGCGATACCAGAACCGACATGACCGTTACCGAGATATTGGAGACCATCATGACGATACCCACGCTCTTATCGCCGAAATTCGTGAAGTTCTGCAAGAACCAGAAAACCGGAATACGGAAGACAAAGACGCGTGAGATATTGATTAAGA
>CADAHV010000163.1:0-3097 GCA_902787775.1 uncultured Erysipelotrichaceae bacterium
ACTGGAAGTTCTGCCAAAGGGTTTCCGTATCTATCTTGATTACGATTTTATCAATCGGATAATTCAATAAACTCTCAACCGAGAGTTTTCTTATATCACAAGAGGACCATGAAAAAGCACGGATCATTTTCCGTGCTTATTGTTTGTTGTCAGAATTTTTCCAGTCCTGCCCTGTGCAGGATGCTGGCACCTGTATAGAGAAGTGCCTGTCCGGCAATATTGATGAACTGAGCGATCCAGTTGATCGAAGCCCTCTGGAAGTCCCGGGTGGAAAGATAACCCATGCAAAGAGACATGAAGAAGGAAACGATGAAACAGACTAAGGCATTTCTTCTCTTCAGTTTCGTGGCGATGAAACAGAGTCCCGCATCCATCGCTGCCAGACCGACCACCATGATGCCCACCAGAGCCATCGTTGGAATGAAGGCATAGGTCCTTCCCTTTTTCAGGACATACATCATCAGGCCGATACCGGCCAACAGGAAACCGATCGACTGGTTCGGGAACATCTGCTTGGACATCCAGGCGAAATCTCCGACATTCAAGGCATATAAGAGTTTATACGTCGCTTTCAGAAAGCCTGCCAGACATACCAGCGTTACGCCGGCGATGAAGAGGTATTTTGCGCTGCTTCTCATCTTGTCGCTCAGGTCTTTGATCAGTACGCGGGCGGCAAGAAAGAACAGGATGACCGGAACATAATCCGCCAAAGCCATTGGCACAGTAAACTCGTTCATAACTAATCCCTGTAGACCTTCATGGAGTGGTACTGCTTCGTGAATGGGAACAGAAGCGGTACGGTATCGGAATACTTCTGATATTCCGGATCAAGGCCATATGTCTTTTCATGACGCAGTTCCAGACCGGAAGCGGAGTTGTACATGACATAGGTGATCAGCGCCAGAGCGATCAGTACCATGATCCACTGCTTACCCTGTACGGCACCGATACCGGTGATCGTCACGCCGACCCAGAACAGGATCTCCGAGAAGTAATTCGGGCAGCGGCAGTATCTGTATAGACCTGTATCGCAGAAACGCTTCGGATTGATCTTCTTGGCAGCTGATTTCTGATGGTCAGCCACCGCTTCACCAATGATCGCCAGAATCATGACGATGATGCCGATCCAGGCAAAGATATTGTCTTTGGCCATATTCATGACCCGATAGGAAAGCGCTGAAGTCTGGGCTGTGTACATCCACATGGAATACGCCCACATAAACAGGGAAACAAATATCGGCATCCTTTTGGTGGAACCGGTTGATTCCAGCTTCTTGCGGTAATCCTTATTGGTCAGTTCTCTTTTTAGGATATAGCCGCCCAGACGGTAACCGTAGATGACAAACAAGGCAGCGATCACACCGGTCGCTAAAGTCAGGCTGTGGTTCAAAAGACCGAAAACCAGATGGAAGATGCCGATGCACATGACCGCAAAGCCATAACCGACCGACATGAACCAGACAAATTCCTTAAAGCCCATGCAGCAGCCAAGTGCTGCTACCAGGGTCACGCCCCACATGAAAGGCGGCCATACTTTTCCTACATAGGAAGGATCCAGTCTGAACATTACTGTTTTCCTCCGAAATAATCTTTGATGTATTCGGCAAAGGAAGCTTCGCCGACCTTGGTATCACCGACCAGGTCATGGGACAGCGTCCACTTGGAGAACATGATGATGTCGTGTTTGCCTTCCTTCTTGATCTTCGGCAGATTGGCCAGGATCGAGAACATCCAGACCGGTGAATCCTTGATGATGACCGGCTTGTTCGCTGCTTTGAAGCACATCTTGGCCATCTCTTCATACGTATAGGTCTCTTTGCCGCCGACATTGTAGGTGACGTTTTCATCGTCCATATGTTCCACAATGAACTTTGCGAAATCCGGACAGTCAACGACATTGGCCTTCACATTGTGATAGCCCTTCAGCAGCTGCATCTCGCCCTTGTCGACATAAGGCTTAAAGACCTTGGCGATGTCATAGAAGTAACCCGTCGGACGATAGATGACATAGGACATGTCACCCTTTTTGATTTCCTGTTCCAGCATGTACTTCGCATGTAACATCGGTACCTTTTCAGCACCCGGTTCATCACAGGAAATGACGGAAATATAGTTGAACTTGCGTACATTGGCCTTCTTTGCCTCGTTGTAAAGATTCAGGTTGCCCTGATAATCGATATCGTAGGCGGTAAAACGGGTTGATGAAGTCGTCAGCCCCATGGTCGTGATGACCGTATCGACACCATCACAGATCCCTTTTAAAGTCTCGGGATTGGTCGCGTCAATGGCCTTGAAGGTATACTTTCCTTCCAAACCGTTGTTTTCTTTTTCCTTGAGATCAGCGGCGATGACCTCATATTTCTTTTCAACAAGCTGCTTCAGGATCTCAAAACCGAGATTGCCGAAAGCACCTGCCAGTAAAACTTTCATATACTGCTAAACCTCCTATAAGCTCCCTACTATTTTATCGCTTTTTTACCGGCGGTACAAAGCGCCCAGCAAAAAAGCCGTCTGCACGGCTTTTACGCTTAAGAATGATGGTGGGACATGTTGCCCAGGTATTTCCTGTTTAAGGTCTTGATCAGTACCCCGTCAAAGAAGAAGACCAGCCAGAGATTTTTCTTCACATCCAAGCCATAGGAACGCAGGGTGAACTCGCCGATCTCCAGGGCATGTTTTACCCCCAGGAAGGCGATGATCAGATCAAGGATCGTAAGGATGAAAATCCAAGTTTCCTGATGGACAAATTCCTCGATGATGAACGGCAGGACCAGACCGCAGATCTCGATCGCCAGATGTTCATAAAAGGCCTTCAGATTCCAGCAGTGGCGGAAGACCACGATCCAGTTATAGAAAGGAATAAAGGATGTCCACACCGGATCGTTGAAGGATTTGCACATGCGGTAGGTGCAGTACGCATCGATCAGATACAGGATCACCATATACGGCAAACCGAAGTGTTCGAGGATTTCCCATTCGATAAACGGGATCTTCTCGATCAGATGGATGGCATTCATAATTAAGCTTCCTTTTCTGCCTGATGAACGACGACCTGCGAGAACGGAATGGAGATGCCTTCCTCGTCAAATCTCTTTTT
>CADAHV010000164.1:0-3061 GCA_902787775.1 uncultured Erysipelotrichaceae bacterium
CATCTTGTTTAATGGCTTGGTTTCCGAGATCTCGTAATGCTTTAACAGGGTGGCAAAGTTCTGCCACTCCAGATTGTTGGAGCCGTAGATGTTTTTATAGTAGCGGATGCCTCCTTCGGCAATGGACTTGGTCATGTCTGGCATCAGATAGTCCAGATCGACCGACATCGTCACACCTAAGCCTTTGCATTCATCACATGCGCCTATCGGCGAGTTGAACGAGAAAAGACGCGGTTCCAGTCTCGGCACAGTAAAACCGCACTTCGGGCAAGCCTGGTGGGAAGAAAAGAGGTCTTTTCTACCGCCGTGTTTGATCTCACAGGTGCCGTCTGCCAGACGCAAAGCGATCTCCAAAGAGTCGGACAGTCTTGTCTCGATCCCTTCCCTTTTGACCATACGGTCAACGACCACCTCGATATTGTGGCGCTTGTTCTTATCTAATTCCGGTACCTCTTCGATGTCGTAGAGTTCATCGTCGACATATAAACGCAGATAGCCGTCTTTCTTTAACTTCTCAAACAGATCCTTGAAAGTCCCCTTCTTATTGGTGACGATATTGGCCAGGATCTCCATTCTCTCGCCTTCCTCGAAATTCATGATGTTGCGGATCATCGAAGTGATGGTCATCGCTTCGATCGGCTCATTGTGATTCGGACAATAGGCAATGCCGCATCTGGCATAAAGAAGACGCAGATAGTCGTAGATCTCGGTGATCGTCGCCACCGTGGAACGCGGGTTGTTGGAAGTGGTCTTCTGGTCGATGGCAATGGCCGGCGACAAACCCTCGATCACATCGACATCCGGTTTGTCGACACCGCCTAAAAACTGTCTGGCGTAGCTCGACAGGGATTCGACATAACGTCTTTGTCCTTCGGCATAGATCGTATCAAAAGCCAAAGAAGTCTTTCCCGAACCGGAAAGACCAGTCATAACGATCAGTTTGTTGCGCGGCAGATCCAGGTCAATGTTTTTCAGGTTATTGACTCTGGCACCGCGGATAATTATTTTGTCATTCATCTTTATTTCTCTTAAATCTCTTCTTGATGCGGGAGAGCCGCTTGTTTAAAGCGCTCGCCGATCTTCCCGTAAACCGTTTAACTCTGGAAATGATCCTGCCATATAAGGCGCCCATTAAATCAAACGCCCTGTTGTCGGTCAGCTTCTTTCCGGTATCGGTGATCCTGTCAACCGCCGAATAGAAGTGGTTGTTGATGCCCCTGGATTCATCCAGAAAATTGCCGACAAAGGAATCCATATAGTCGTTGAAATGGGAATCCAGATTCTCCACCCTTCTTATAAAACTGGAGAGAACACAGATCGTCAGCGTCGTATCCGCCGAGAATAACATCACACACAGCATCGCCAGAAACTGACGAAGCTCGATGTCAATCTTTGCCAGCAAGGGAAGCAATACAGGATTGATCCCATAGACGATCATCAAGCCGGCAATGCCAAAGCCAATCGAAGCCGGCAGACAGATCCTGCCGTTGAGGTTGAGCGGCGAAGAAGAATAGTCCCACCAATAGGCATGGAAGATCTTTTCCAGCACATAGTGTACCACATATTCCAACACTGCAGAGGCCGCCATGCTTACAAGAAAGACCGTAAGCGGCGTGTAGTCTGTATAAATATAGGTAAACAACAGGGTTCCCAGTAATGCCCCGGTCCCGTAGATCGGGATTGCCGGTCCAAATAAGAAGCCGCGATTGTCCCACTTGCCGGCCCAGAAGGTCATGGCAATACACTCATAAAAATACCCAACGACCGATAAAAGCGAGAAATAGATCATGTACAGACTTACCATCGTTCCACCGTCTCCCTTAAAGCGCAAAGCTTATCGGCCATGCAAACGACAAAAGCCTCCTTGCTGGAGGGAAAACTGCGGAAAGTCAAAGGCCACATGTGACTCTCAATGACCTTCTGTGTTTCGAAATCAACACCGAAATCCTTGACCGCGTTGTCCTTGGCAATCTTCGGGTGGGTGAAGCCATGCATCTGAAACACATTTACAAAAATCCTGGCATCATGCCAGTCATACAGGTAGTAATCATGTAAAAGAGCACCCCGCAGCAGTGTTTTCAGATCGCAACCAAGTTTCAGATCCCTGTTTAAGATATAAGCCATCTTGGCAACATTCACACTATGGGTAAGGACACTGATCTTTCCGTGAGCGAGAAAGTCATCCATCTTCCGTACTCTGGAATCGCTGAGAAGTTCACCGATGTGCGAATGAAATTCCTGCAATTCTTCCCTGCTCATTTTCACCTCTACATTATACAATGCTATAATTGGTTTATGCGCGAAAACATCGTTGAACTGCTTTGCGGTGATAAGCAGATCTATTTAGTAAAAACCGCCCATGTTTCCAAGACGTCAATTGAAGATGTTGATGCCTGTTTTGAGGAAGTCAAACCCGACTCCATCTGCATCGAGCTGGATGAACAGCGCTATCAGAAACTGGAAAATCCCGAAGCCTGGCGGGAGACCGATATCGTCAAAATCATCAAAGACAAACAGGTCGGTTTCCTCATGGTCAACGTCATCCTCTCCTCTTTCCAAAGAAGGATGGCCAAATCCTTAGGTTCAACGACCGGCGGCGAGATGATGGAAGGCATCAAACTGTCAAAAGAACACAATCTTCCTCTGGTTCTGGCCGATCGTCCGATCAAGACCACCTTTGCCCGCATCTGGGCAAAACTCGGCGCAAGTGAGAAATTCAAGCTGCTGACCACGATCATCGGTTCGATCTTTGATGACGAAGAGATCTCCGAAGAGGACCTCGCCAAACTCAAGGAGGCCGATGCCTTAGAAGCAGCGCTCATGGAAGTCTCCAAGGAATTCCCGACCGTCAAACAGGTCCTGGTCGATGAAAGAGACCAATACCTCGCGCAAAAGATCAAGACAGCCCCGGGCAAGAAGATCATGGCCATCATCGGTGCTGCCCATGCCGGCGGCATTGCCAAACACATCGAAGAAGAGATCGATACGAATACCCTGGAAGTCGTGGAAAAGAAAAAAGGACTTTCGTCCTATCTCAAATACATCATTCCGGCGGCCATCG
>CADAHV010000164.1:3100-3793 GCA_902787775.1 uncultured Erysipelotrichaceae bacterium
GCTTGGATAACCCATCACCAGCATCGCACAAGGAAAGACATAGTCCGGGATCTGTAAGAGTTCCCTTTGGGCTTCGCCGTTTTCCATGATGTCACCGATCACTTCCTTGAATCCGCTGCTGGCTTCCGGCTGGTTTGCCGGCCTGGTTGAAGCCTACATACGCAAGCCAAAGGTCAAGGACTTTGAAGACATCGCCGAAGATACTTCTTCCTTTAAAGGCTTCTGGAAGAATCGGGTCACCCGTACCTTGATGGTCGTCATCTTCGCCAACCTCTTCTCCTCCATCGGAACTCTGGTATCCGGCATCGACATCGTCAAGAAATTTATTGAATCACTTTAAAAGGCCAAATCGGCCTTTTTTCATAGTTTGTATTGTTTTAAGAACTCTTTGACTGAACGGGTCATCTCTCTGGAAAAGCCCGAATTGTATTTTCGCTCACAGAAGGCCTTCATCCATTCCTCATAGGTCATACGGCTGGAGCCCTTATCAAAGAGGCCTTTGCGGTATTCCTCATCCATTTCAGGGTAACGGTTTTCACAAACGATGTATTCCAAAGGTGCTCGTTTGACCTTTTGGCGCTTGATCTGATCTTCGCTTGGATAACCCATCACCAGCATCGCACAAGGAAAGACATAGTCCGGGATCTGTAAGAGTTCCCTTTGGGCTTCGCCGTTTTCCATGATGTCACCGAT
>CADAHV010000165.1:0-3052 GCA_902787775.1 uncultured Erysipelotrichaceae bacterium
AATGGCTGATCAAGGAACAGAGCAGCAGTATCGCAATGCCGAAGATCCAAACGATCCCTGCAATGGACGTATGCACATATAAAGGATTGACGCTGTTTGTGGGATCCGCCTTAAAAGTCTCGGTAAAAACAGGATTTATAGCTTCATCGATCGGTCTTATTCCGGAATCGATCTTGGGATTCATGTCATACTGTACAGTGTATTCGGTCAGTGGCTTTGCATTTGGGATCAGAGAGAAGTCTGTCCTGATATCAAACGGGATGATTAGCCTAATACCGACGATCAGCCATAGAATGATCCTGAAAGATGCAGGTGCTTTCCTGAAAACAAAGCGAAGAAGAAGCACTGCAAGGATCAGCCAGCAGGCAGACAGGGAACGGTTTAAGACCGGCAGAAAAAACAGGTCGTTCATTCTCTGGCCTCCTCGATCATCCTAAGGATCTCATTGATCTCGCCATCACTTAATTTTTTGTTTCTGGTAAATGCCGCAATAAAAGCCGGCAAGGAACCTGAAAAGCTGTCCTCAACGATCTTTTCCGACTGCAGAGAATAAAACTGATCTCTTGAGATCAGAGAGGTAACAACCCCTTTGTTGTTGACAAACAGTCCTTTTTCGCAAAGACGTTTGACGACTGTATGGGTCGTGGTTCTTTTCCATGAGAAAGCGGCTTCCGCCAGCTTTACCAGCTCAGAAGTTGAGACCGGTTCTTTTTCCCAGATCATATCCGCGAATCTGCTTTCTGCAATTCCTAATTGAATCTCTGCCATGGTATTCTCCTTTAGACTACATCTTGTAGTCTAATTAAATACTACAGTATGTAGTCTCTTTGGTCAAGCTTGCCAGACTTTATCATAATCGGTTCGCTATGGGTTCTAACTTCTAGTCAAATCGATCTCGAGATCTTGAAGCATTATGAGAGCTTGAAAAATCTCAAGCCCCTCTCACAGGACCCGCACAAGTAACGTGATGATCCAGACGATACTTACAAGAAACATTACTGCCATCAATGCGATACCGAAGGAAGCATATTTCACATTTGTATTGAATGATGTCGGATCAATCCGGCAGTATTCATAATTGACCTTCAGATTTCTTGTAAACAGATAGAGGTAAATAATGCCCAAAACCGTAATAAGAAGGACATTGAAAGAAAAATGACGGATTGTTCTTACGATCTGCATATCAAAGTGTGCATCCATATAGATCGAAAGCATATACAGCAGTATTGATGTAAATACCGGGATCACACCGAGCTTTTTTGCTAGCAGGATTCTCTTGTATTTTGTTTGATACTTATCTATGCTCAGGACAGTCCTGACGCCTTTATTGACGTTTCCGATGGAAAGCTGCAGTCCGTGAATGTCGGCTACTTTCTTTGCAAAATAAAGCCCGAAGCCATGGTGGCCGTTTGATCCTGATTTGACCTCGAAGATATTCTTCAGTTTTTCTTCTTTGATCGGATCGGCTTCATTGCAGATACTGATCTTATCCCGATCTATATCTATTGCGATCTCAGATCCTTCTTTTCCATAAGAAACCGCATTATCAATCAGATTGCTGAACAGTTTCTCCAGCAGATTCTCATCCCCGACCATTTTGAAGCTGTCTTTTTCTTTCAGATGAAATGACAGAGATCTTTCTTCTGCAGCCTGAGAGTAATTGTCTATTGCCTTTTTCAGAATATCGTTAAGTACAAGTTCTTTTCTTTCGATCTCAAAACCGGAAGAATCCATCTTGGAGATATCCAGCATATCTGACACCATGCCGTTGATCTCATCAGTCTGATTAATGATCTTGTTCAGAAAATCTTCCTTTTTCTTTTTGTCATCGTTTTCCATCAGATTTTCGGAGTAGCCTTTGATAATTGCCAAAGGCGTTTTCAGATCATGAGCCATGGATGCAACGAAAGCGTTTCTGGTATCATCCAGATCCTTCTGTTTTTTATAAGTATCCAGAATATTTTTTGAAAGAAGGAAAGAGATCAAAGCGGCGAATAAAAGAATAAAGAGATAAACTCCTTTAAGGTCTTCCATCGCCGCCTTCCATGGATGATATGTTCCGATCACAATCAGATTGGCATAAGGTTCGTAAGCAAGCTTGTCGTTTTCTATAAATTTGCCATAAAGTCTGTTTTCAAAAACAATAAGGGAATCCGTACTGTAATCGGAGAAATCCACATTTTTTATACGCTCTCTGGCCTTTGTCAGCTCGGATTGCAGTATTTCATTATTCATCCAGGATGAAAACAGCTCAAACCACATCTCACCGTCTGAGATATGTTTTGGAAAATAGCCTTTAGCCTGAACGCGTCTCGCCGCTTTTGCGTTCTCGTTCAGAATGATTCTCTTGGTCGAAGGAAAAGACGATCCCTGAATGCTGGATGGAGAGTCGTTCTCATCAAGGAAAACACTGAAAACCGGGGATGATTGACTGCGGCATATAAAATCTTTCATGTCATTTGCGCTCATGAGGATTTCGTCATGGCTCAGATACTCATCCAGATATATCGTTTTGTCTTCTGAAAGAACAATACAGGGGAAAGTATATGCTATCTTTCCCGTCGCATAATCGTAGATTACTGCAGCTTTATCAAAATATTTATCATTCTCTGAGATCGTTGACCATCCCGCATTGAGAATCGATTCCATTTCATACTTGTACAGTTTCAGTTCGTTTTGGCTGCCTCTGGGATCAAAATTCAGCACCAGATTGTCATCAATACCTCTAAAATATGAACTTACAAACCCGCTGAACTGACGAACCTTCAGTTCCTTCACAAGATAA
The DNA here is from genome assembly GCA_902787775.1 of uncultured Erysipelotrichaceae bacterium. Taxonomy (GTDB): domain Bacteria; phylum Bacillota_I; class Bacilli_A; order Erysipelotrichales; family Erysipelotrichaceae; genus Colivicinus. Next base: position 2,786 of record CADAHV010000165.1, read on the forward strand.
GTACAGGAAAGAGCCAACAGCAGCGAAAGTATCGCTACACTCATGATCGTTGGCAATACAAGTTTGATTTTCTTATTCATCTTCTTCGTTTTTGAAAGACCAGCCGTATTTCGGATAGGTATGGATCAGATGAGCTTCAGATCCTAATGCTTTTCTCAGTTTGCGGATATGGTTGTCAACAACGCGTTCGTTTCCTTCAAAGTCGTATCCCCAGAAGCGGAGAAGCAGCTGTTCCCTGCTGTAGATCCTTCCTTCGTTTTCCATCAG
>CADAHV010000166.1:0-3041 GCA_902787775.1 uncultured Erysipelotrichaceae bacterium
CTCCTTTGGCAATACACAGAACCTGAACTGTGATTATCTAGGTCTGGAAGAGGAGGCGGCAACCGATAATATGTTCAGCGTTATCCATCAGTCCGGCAAGAAGGTTATGGTGTGGACACCGAACAGCCTCGAATCGCAAAAGAAATTCCTGATCTCTGAAGCAGATTACATCATTACCGATAAAGTGCTTCAGGCAAACAATATGATTGAAGAATTGAAGAAAAGAGACCGCATCGACGTTATACTCGATGCCATCAATTATGCGCAATGAGGTAGAACATGAAAAAGATTTTAACATTAATACTTATGATCAGCCTGTGTTTGATGAGCGGCTGTACAAAACAGAAAGAGGAGATCTCAGTTCCGGATCCTGACGATCCGACCATGGATATGTCTTCTTCCGGCGTAATTTTCCATCTGCCTCAAAGCATGATCGATGCCAAAGGGGTGATCACACCTGCCTATGGAACATGGATGGAAGAAGACAAGGGTATCTGCCTGACAGGCCTTGTCTATTGTGCTTTGGACAGCGACACATTCTATGAACTGAATCAGAAACAGGAACTGAGTCAAGAGGAAGAGAAGCTTCTGAAAGATCATACTCTGGACATGGCACATGTCTATGCGATCGATCAAAGACGGAATGCGGCAGATCTGGAAAACATTCTGGCAGATAAGGGGATTGATTTTGCCAGGACCTACATGATCGGCCAGGCTTCCGATTATTCGTTCTTCCTGGTCATCGATCCATATGGAAACAGTGAAAAGGAATTGGATATTGAAGAATCGTTTAAAACAGAATATAAGGAGCTTCTGAAGGAATTCGAACATCCTTCCTGGATTGAGACGGTGAAACCAACAAAATAGGGATAATAAAATATAAAAAAACAAAAATAAACAGTGTATAACAGTTGACAACAGTTATACACTGTTTTACTATAGGATCGAGGTTTGATATATGCGCATAATCATCCAAAACTCTTCAATGGTTCCGATCTATGAACAGGTCGTTAACCAAATCAAGGCACAGATCATATCCGGTGAGCTGAAGGACGGAGACGTTCTTCCTTCGGTCAGGAATATGGCGGCAGAACTGCGGATCTCTTCTTTGACAGTCAAGAAGGCCTATGACTTTCTCGAAGAAGAGGGTCTTGTCACGACGATCCACGGCAAAGGGACGTTTGTCAATGCGGCGGATGGTCAGATGGCGGCGGAAGCGCGAAGAAAAGCGATCGAAGACGATCTTTCGCTTGTCGTTTCCAAGGCATTTTCTGCCGGCTTGAACAAAGAAGAACTTAAGGAGATCTTTGAGATCATCCTGGAGGATTACGATGATACAGATTAACGGATTGAAAAAGAAGTATAAGGATTTTACTTTGGATTTGACTCTTGATCTTCCCAAGGGGAGAGTCAGCGGGCTGGTCGGCAAAAACGGTGCCGGCAAGTCCACAACATTAAAGGCGATTCTGGGACTGATTCAAACAGATGAGGGAAGCGTGAAGGTCTTCGGCAAGGATGCATTCAACCTTACGAGCGAGGAGAAACAACAGCTGGGCGTTGCCTTATCGGATTCTTCGTTTTCCGGCTATTTGACCGTAGATGCCGTGAAAAACATATTGAAGAATATGTATCACTCTTTTGATGAAGACAAGTTTCTGAATTTGAGTGAAAAAATGAAGCTTCCTTTAAACAAACAGATCAAAGAGTTTTCGACCGGCATGAAAGCCAAGCTCAAGGTGATTGCCGCCTTGAGCCATAAAGCAAAGCTGCTGATCATGGATGAGCCGACTTCGGGGCTGGATGTTGAGGCAAGAAATGAAGTCCTCGATATCCTTCGCGAATATCTGGCACAAGATGATGAAGTGTCTTTACTGATCTCTTCCCATATCTCTTCGGATCTGGAGGGACTCTGCGATGACATCTATCTGATTGACGAGGGAAGGCTGTTACTACACGAACAGACCGATGAGCTGCTGGATAAATACGGTGTCATCAAGGCAGATGATGAAACTTTTGAAAAACTTGAGAAGGATCACATCCTGGCTTACAAAAAAGAAAAGTTCGGTTATTCGCTGTTTACCGACGAAAAGGAATACTACAGAGAGAATTATCCTGACCTCATCATTGAAAACGGCAATATCGATGATCTGATTCTGATCATGACGGGAGGCAAGAAGAAATGAAGGGCTTGTTTTTAAAAGATTATTATCTGAACTTTTCCAATCGCCGCAGCCTTTTCTTATTTCTGTTCATGTCGATCTTCATGGCTTTTGCGATGGATGGTTCATTCATCATCGGCTATACCGGCATGCTGATGGGAATCCTGGCAATCGGAACGATCAGCTATGACTCCAATGAAAACGGAATGGCATTCCTGATGTGCCTGCCGATCAGTCGGAAGGACTATGTGAAAGAGAAGTTTATCTACACATTTTTGATGGAAACGATAGGCTGCCTGGTCGGCGTTATCATCTATTATGCAGTCTCGCTTATCAAAGGAATGAAAGTCGATGCGATCGCACACCTGTCGTTCGGCGCATCTTTTGCATTGGTCATGTCACTGATGATGGCTTTGATGATTCTGATCGAATTGAAATACGGCGTTGAGAAAAGCCGGACGGTGATGCTTGTGGTTTATGGAATCGTGTTCATCCTGGCTTTTGCTGTAAAACAGATTCCGGGTTTACAGAGAACTTTAATCTCTTTTGTGAGTTTTCTTTCCAAAGCACCTGCCGGCATGGTTGCCGTGGCAGTTTTAGCGATATATCTAACAATCTTGTTTATTCTTTATTTCATATCGCTGAGGGCGATGGAAAAGAAAGAATTCTGATTGAAGAATCAGAATATTGGCTGATTGAGCAAATAGAAAAAACGAAAAAGAAAAAAGTCTCGCGAGAGACTTTTCACTCTTAGATGGCGGTGCGTACGGGAGACTTTAAGTATTATTGAGGAAAAATGAGAATAGATAATTGATACAGATAATGATTAAGATAACTATAAAGAGGTCGATAGAGACAAAGGATACTTATTCAAGGATCCTT
>CADAHV010000167.1:0-3017 GCA_902787775.1 uncultured Erysipelotrichaceae bacterium
CACCGATGCAATGAATGATCGTATTGAGTTCTTCGTTCTTTTCGATCTCGGAAACAGCTGCCCTTTCCGTATTCAAAACCTTGCCTCGCAAAGGCAGAATCGCCTGGAAGGAAGAATCACGGCATTTCTTGGCACTGCCGCCGGCAGAATCGCCCTCGACTAAGAATAGTTCCAGACGTGAAGAATCCTTTGACTGGGCCGGCGCAAGCTTGCCGCTTAAGATTTCCTTGGCTTTGACAGAAGACTTCTTGCCGCTTCTGGCTTCATCTTTTGCCTTTCTGGCGGCCTCTCTGGCCAACGCTGCCCGCTGTATTTTCTTAATCAGCTGGGTTGCCGTCTCTTTGTTTTCATGCAGGTAGTAAAGAAGCTGTTCAGAGACGATGCCGTCGACTGCCGTCTTGGCTTCCGGTGTGCCCAGTTTTCCTTTGGTCTGTCCTTCAAACTGCAGCAGGGATTCCGGAATGGCGCAGGAAATGATCGACGTCAGGCCCTCTCTGACATCGCTTCCTTCAAAGTTTTTATCTTTCTCTTTCAATAAGCCCACTTCACGGGCGAATTCATTGATGACCTTGGTGAATGCCGTCTTATAGCCGACTTCGTGGGTACCGCCGTCCCCTGTTCTGACCAGGTTGACATAGGAGAAGGTATTCTCCTGATAGCCGTCAGTATACTGGAAAGCGATATCGACGCTGATTCCGTCTTTTTCACCGGAAAAAGTCACCGTATCATGCAGGGTATCTTTATCTTCATGCAGGTAATCCATGAAGGCCCTTAAGCCTTCCTTATAAAGGAATTCCTGCTGATCGCCGCTTCTTTCATCTTTGACCGTCAGCTTGACGTTTTTAAGCAGGAAAGCCTCTTCCTGTGCTCTTTCAACGATCGTCTGGAAATTGAAATTGGTCGTCTGGAAGATCTTTTTGTCCGGCATGAAAGTAACCTTGGAACCGGTGCGGTTGGTTGCCCCAAGTTCCTGCAGTTTCGATACTTTCTTGCCGCCGTTTTCAAAACGCATCAGATAGCGTTTCTTGTCACGGCAGACCTCAACTTCCAGCCATTCCGACAAGGCATTGACGACGGAAGCACCGACGCCATGCAAACCACCGGCAGTCTTATAGCCTCCCTGATCGGAGAACTTGCCCCCGGCATGCAGGACAGTAAAAATGACCTGCAGCGTGTTCTTGCCGGAACGGTGGGTGCCTACCGGCATGCCACGTCCGAAATCGGTCACTGTGCAGGAACCGTCTTTATTGATCTGAATGATGATCTGGTCACCAAAACCATTGATTGCCTCATCAATTGCGTTATCGACGATTTCCCATACCAAATGGTGCAATCCCCTGGCATCCACCGAGCCGATATACATGCCCGGTCTTTTACGAACGGCCTCCAGACCCTCCAGGATCTCTATACTGTTATCATCATATTTATTAGCCATAACCTTTAAAATTATATCATAAACAGATACCTGTGATATAATCACAAGGTGAATTGAAAAGGCTGTGCAAAACAGCCGGGAGGTGCGCATTTCATGAAGACGATCATATGGCTCATCATCGGATATCTCATCGGTTCTATCCCTTGGGGATTGGTCATCGGCCAGGTCTTTTTCCATAAAGACATCCGTCAGTACGGATCCGGAAATCTGGGTGGAACCAATGCCGCCAGAGTACTGGGAACTCCGGTCGGAATCCTGGTCATCCTCTTGGATGCCTTAAAAGCCTTCCTGGTCATGATCCTTTGCCACAGCATTCATCCGGGCATGGAACAGTATGCCGGTCTTGCGGTCTGCATCGGTCATTGTTTCCCGATCTTCGCCGGCTTTAAAGGCGGTAAGGCAGTTGCCTGCAGCTATGGCTATCTTCTTGGCTTGGCAATCTACGTCAACCATGAATTCCTGTTTACCTTCATCATCCCGGTCATCACCTTCTTCGTCGTTCTGGCCTTATCCAAGATGGTCTCACTGTCTTCAATGATCGGCGTAAGCGTTGCCGCCCTTGGCATCTTATTCTTTGTCAACCGCACGAGCGGCTTACTGGTGTTATGCCTTGCCTTATTTGTCATCTATCGCCATTCCGCCAATATTCAGCGCATTAAAAACGGTACGGAATCAAAGATCGGCAAAAAGAAGAAATAAGCTTAAAAACACGCAAATAAAAAAACAACGGCAGGAGTCAATTCCTGCCGTTAAACATATGTTCATTTATTCGCCGATGACGACGACCTTGCACCTTCTCTCGCGTTCATGCGTTCTGTCAAAATCGACAAAGTAGACATAACCGGTCTTGCCGACACCGAGCTCGCCGTTGTCGACTTCGAAGGTTGCCGAGTTGCCTAAGATCGTTGCCTTAAGATGTGCATCGGCATTCCAGAGTTCTTCTCTTTTTCCGCTAGGCAGATACTTGAGAAAATCCGGCCAGGATTCTACTTCTTCCAGATGCTTGAGTCCCGGATAGAAATACTGCCCCCATGCAGTCTGGTCCGGAATGATCTTTGCCAAGGCGTTGTCCAGATCCTGCTGGATGAATTCCTTGCCGTTAGGAAGAGTGTCATGTACATACTCTTCAAAGAAGACGGAACAGGTCGTGTGCGGTGAGATGACGCAGCAGATACCATCTTTAATACCGGACTTCTTGATTGCTTCTCTGACCTGCGTCGTGATGTCGATGTAAGTCGGTGAAACTCCCTTTGATCTGATGCCGGTAATTGTTTCCTTATAAACAGCCATATTTATCCTCTCTTTCTTTATCTATAGACTATTTCTTTTTATTCTCTTTTTGTTGAGAAGATGAAGCCTGGTTCCTTGCATAAGCCTTCATGGTATGCGGACGGATCTTATCTTCCAGTTTCAGCAGCGCTTCAAAGAGTTCATCCCCCTTTTCAAAATACAGGCAGTCGACCCAATACCTCCCCTTCAGCAAGGAAAAGTCATCCTTGTTGACGCGAAGATAGATCTTCTTGGACCCTCTGAATTCCTTGATGCGCAGATCCTTGATCTCATTGATGAAATACTTGTGTGT
>CADAHV010000168.1:0-6411 GCA_902787775.1 uncultured Erysipelotrichaceae bacterium
TTACATGGTGACATTCAGCGTCTGCGCCAGATCTATGTCAACATCCTCAATAACGCCGTAAAGTATACTCCTGACAAGGGAGAGATCACCTTATCCATAAATCAGCAGGCCAAAGACGACAAGTGTCTTTTGATCTTCAACTGTACCGATAACGGCATGGGCATGTCGGAAGACTTCTTACAGAGAGTCTTTACTCCGTTTGAACGGGTCAACAACTCGACGATCTCCGGTATTGAAGGAACAGGCCTAGGCATGTCGATCGTCAAGAAGCTGGTCGATGCGATGGGCGGCACCATTCAGATCGCTTCCAAACTGCAGGAAGGTACCTCGATCACCATCGCCATTCCTTTGACCTATGAGACCCTGCCGGTTTCAAGTCCGATTCTCAAGGGCAAGTCCTTCTTACTGGTCATGGAAGATAGTGAAGCCTCCCAAACCATGGAAACCTATTTGAAAGATGCTCAGATCGATTATCACATCGTCCGCAACGCTTCCGATGCGGTCAGTGAATTTACCGATGCGACATTTAAAGGACATCCTTACGATGCCCTCATCCTTTCCAACTTTGCCGATCAAAGCGGCAACGCCTTTGATCTGGCTTCCTACTTCCGCCACTCCCAGCCGGGACTTCCGATCGTGCTCACCGGTGAGGATGACTGGAATGAGATCGAATACCGGGCCAACCGCAGCGGCATCGAATACTTCATCCCACAACCGATCTTTGCCAAGACCCTGATTCATTCGTTGTCATTGATCTTTGATCAGAAAGAGATTCTGGACAACAGCTTACAGACTCCGGATCTTTCGGCGAAGTCGATCCTTTTAGTTGAAGACAACTTCATCAACCGCGAAATCGCTCTGGAGATCCTTCGTTCGACAAGAGCTAAACTGGACAGCGCCGAAAACGGCAAGATCGCTTTGGACAAGTACCTTGCCAGCGAAGAAGGCTATTACGACATCATCCTGATGGACATCCAGATGCCGGTCATGGACGGCTACGAAGCCACCAAGGCCATCCGTCAGGCGAAGCGAAAAGACGCGGCAACGGTCAAGATCTTCGCGATGTCCGCCAATGTCTTTGCGGAAGACATCGCCAAAGCCAGGTCTTTGGGAATGGACGGACACATCGCCAAGCCGATCGATATCGGCAAGCTCATGCATACACTGAGGCAGGCCTAAATGTTGCCCTATCAGGAAAAATACATCGACAATCTCAAACAGATCCTGAAACTCGCCGAGACCATCCGCACACCGGGCGAGGATTTTGAAGTGTGGTATGAAGACTGTCTGTCTTCCAAAGAAAAGATCGTCGCTATCAGAGAAGAAAACAATCAGATCCTGCAAGAGGATCTTTTCCCCGTTCTCGATGATCTCTACAACGCCAGTGAGGAAGTCTTACAGAGTCTCGAAGACTTTGCCGACAAGCTCATGGACTGGAAAAACAACCTCGATGTCGGCGTCTACGTCATCATTCATGAATCCCTTTTGAAAATGTATCGCATCGCCCGCAACCCCAGCCGCATCATCAAGGAACTCTATAAGCTGGGCATGGGCTACTACTACCAGGATCTGGCTTATCGGGGATCTGAGCACCCTCTGGCCCACCAGTTCAACTTTGAAAACGAGATGCTGTTTACCGAAGCATCTTCCTATTTCCGCTACTTTGCCCAACTGAACGATGCGGAAACCCGCGGCTACATCATCCGCGCCTTAGCCAACATCGCGATCTCTTCCAACGACCGCAAGAAGCGCTTGTCTTCTTCGATCAAAACATTGAACATCGTCTCTGATCCCTATTACCGGAAGCTCGAGCCGTCCTTACCTTGGGACACTTTTGAAAGAAGGACTTACCAGCAGATCTCCGCGACCCGCTCCACCTTATCCAGAGGGGATTTCTCCAACGAGGAACTCTCCTTCATCATGGAAGCCTGCCAGGTCGTCTTCGAACCGGAGAAGGACAATCCCAATCCCAACATCCGCTGGCTGTGGCCCTACTATGAGATGGAATACAACCTCGGTTTGAGCAGCGTGGAAGAAACATTAAGCCGTATGGAAAAGCTCATCCTTTCGATGAACTATGACCGCTACGATGAATCCGGTCTCTACGCCAATGTGCAATTGCCGATTTACTATGGCCGCCTCTTAAAGGCCAATCCACAGCTTCTGGAAAAACAGAGGTATACGGGTTTCCTGAAAGAAGCCTATGACAAGATGATGAAAACACTGATGAGTCTTCCTTCGGAAAACATGGACGAGTACTTCTCCTACATCTTCTCCCTGTTGGCAAACTCCTACTTTGAAACCAAGGGCGTGGAGCGCTATGCCGACATCATGAAAAAGATCATCGGCCGCTATACCGGCGATTACTACATCCGCTCCAGACAGGTCGGCGACATCCTTGCCTTATATTGTGAAAAGGTCTTAGAAAGCGAACCGCGCTTCTTTGATGAAATGCCGGTCTTGAAAGACCTTGAAGATGACAAGACAAAAAAAGAAGTCCTTTTATCCTACGCCAGGGATGCGGGCCTCTTCTATAATTTCGGTGTGATCCCGATGAACTTAGAAAAGATCATGATGTCAAGACACCTCTTCCAGAGGGAAGATGAGATCTATACCTTACATACCGATATCGGCTACCATTGCCTGCAGGAAAGAGAATCGACGGCCCGCTTTGCCGATGTGGCCTTGGGACATCACAAGCACTACGAAGGCGAAGGCTATCCGCAGGAATATAAGCGCCTGGATTCCCCTTACCGCAGATTCACCGATCTGGCGGCCATCGTCTCTTATTTACAAGTCCATGAAGATGAGGACATCGATGAGCTTTGCGCATCCATACAGAAACAATCCCGTACCATCTTTTCACCGATCCTGACCTCTTATCTCGATGACAAGGACCTGCGAAAACAGATCAAAACGATCCTGACGATAGAGAAACGGAAGTATTATAAAGAACTCTACGATCAGCTTCAGGCACAGTAAAAGACGCATACATACGCGTCTTTTTTTTAGACATTCAGGGTATTCCGGGTCTCGATGAAGGCCGCCGGATCCCCCTGCAGGGCATACTTGACGACTTCCGAAGTCTGGAAGGCGTTGACCACCGTATACAACAAGACCTCATCATCCCCCTTGTAGGCACCCCTGGCGTTGATCTTGGTGATGCCGTGGCGGACATTGGCCATGATCGAATCGATGACTTCCTGCGGCTTCTTGGTGACGATGATGATCGCCTGGTGGGTATAGCGCTTATGCCGCTTGGAGATGATCAGATTGGAGACATACTGGAAGATTATGGAATAAGCGGCAATCTCCCAACCGTACAACATGCCGGCAATGAAGATCATCGTGCAGTTGAAGGCAAAGACATAGTCCCACATCGAACGATGGAACTTGTTGGAATAATAGATCGACAGAAAATCGGTACCGCCGCTGCTGGCGCCGTTGGTCAAAGCCAGTGAAACGCCAAAGCCATTGATCAGACCGCCGAAGATGGCGATCAGTAACGGATCATCCAGAATATGGTGAACCGGGAAAAACGATGAAAACAAAGAGACCAGCGTCGTCTGCAAGACCGAGAAGATCGTAAATAGCTTGCCGATGTGCTTATAGACCACAATGGCCAAAATGATGTTGATGGCCATATACATATAGAAAAAGGGCAGCTTGATGCCGGCAAAGTCTTCCAGGATATCCGAGACCAGTCTGGAAAAACCGGTAATGCCGGAAGGATAGATGCCTGCCGGCACGGAAAAAGAAGTCAGGGAAAAAGCCTGTATGACTGCCGAACCCAGGACTGCCAGGCTCATGATGATAATCTGCTTGTTTTTGATTTTATTCATAAAGTACTTCCGTCTGCGATTTCTTTATTTTCATTGTATCGCTTAATTCTTTCATGGATGAAAAAGGAAAGACCTGCCTTAGGATCTTACTGATGCTGCTTCTTCCACTCCTTGATGCTGTTAAGCCTTTCGGCCACCTGTCTCTCCAGACCCTGTTTGGTCGGCTGGTAGTATTCCTTATCTTTTAAGGAATCAGGCAGACATTGCATATTCGTGAGCTTGTCCTCTGTGTCGTGGGCATACTGGTAACCATCCCCATAACCCAGATCCTTCATCAGCTTGGTCGGCGCATTGCGTATGACCAAAGGGACCGGTTCATCCAGCATCTGCAAGGCATCCTGTCTGGCCATGGCGTAGGCCACATCGACCGCATTGGATTTCGGCGCCACCGACATGTAGATGACCGCTTCCGCCAGGGCATCCGTACATTCTGGCATGCCGATATAGTGGCAGGCATCGTAGGCGCTCACCGCCAGCTGCAAGGCTCTTGGATCGGCAATGCCGACATCTTCCGAGGCAAAGCGGATGACCCGTCTTGCCACGTACAGCGGATCTTCTCCGGCTTCCAGCATCCTGGCCAGCCAGTAGACGGCCGCATCGGGATCGGAGTTGCGCATCGATTTATGCAGGGCAGAGATGATGTTGTAATGTTCTTCGCCCTTCTTGTCATAGAGAAGAGATTTCTTGGAGGTGATCTCCTCAATGATACCCTTGTCGACCGCGATCTTGTCCTGACTCTCCCAGCCGTTCAGGACCGCCATCTCCAAAGTGGATAAGGCCATGCGAGCATCGCCGTTGGAGAAATTGGCGATGAAGAAGAGGTCTTCCTCATCGATCTCGATCTTCTTTCCTTCAAAGGAACGGGGATCTTCGATCGCCCGCTTCAATAAGACGACGATGTCTTCTGCGCTCAGCTGTTTCAGGACAAAGACCTTGCAGCGGGACAATAAGGCACCGTTGACTTCAAAGGAAGGATTTTCGGTCGTTGCCCCGATCAGGATGATCGCTCCCTTTTCCACAAAGGGCAGAAAGGCATCCTGCTGGGCTTTATTGAAACGATGGATCTCATCGACGAAAACGATGGTCCGCTCGCCCATCTTGGTATCTTCTTCCGCCCGTTTCATGACCTCCTTGATCTCCTTGATGCCGCTGGTCACGGCCGAGAAGTTGATGAAGTTGGCTCTGGTGGGATGCGGTCGGATTCCACCATTCGTCTTAAAACCTTGCCCTCTCCAATCAGGTGCTGCTGGCCGATGATCTCATCGAGGCTCTGCGGCCTGAGTCTTGCGGCAAGCGGTTCATTCATCTGATTGTAAAAGAGACTGTTTTGTTCCATACTTACTCCTTATCGCATCTACTCCTTAATTGTATAATGTAATAGAAGACAATGGAGAGCAAACCGAAGACGATGGAAACGAAACCGCAAACGACAGAAACAGAGCCAGAGAAAGAAAAAAGGTCCTGGCGTCAGATACTGAGGCCTTATATCGGCAACCTGCCCGATATCACAAGATTCAACCTGTTCAGTGGTGCCATTATCGCGGTTGTATCTTTTATCAATAAACAGTTGGCCTTATTTCTGATCCGCACGACCGGCAGAGACGCCATCTCCACCGGTGATTTTGCCTTCCTGTTCAAGACCTGGCAGGGACCTTTCATCCTCTTCCTGGGCTTTCTGATCATCTTTGTCTACTTCATCTTCGACCTGATCGGCCAGATCTTGTTCTCCGAACAGCTCTTAAGAGGCAAACCGGACATTAAGGAAGTCATCAAGGGTTCTTTTTTCTCCATTCAGAAATTCCTGAACTGGGACTCCGTTCCCATCATCTTATATATCGCCCTGATCGCACCGCTCGTCGGTTTTGGCTTTACCATCTCTTTGACCGATTCCCTGTATCTGCCGAACTTCATCTCGTCGGTCATCAATTCGGTGCCGTTATATCGGGTCTTATACTGGATCTTTATTGCCGTCTTTATCTTCATCGGTGTCTTCAACATCTTTACCCTGCACGGCATTCTCTTGAATGATCTGCCGGCGAATATCGCGGATGACGAATCCAGAAAAACGATGAAGGAAAACTGGAGGCACTTCTTAAAAGCCCAGCTCAACTTCGTTCTGCTCAACGTCGTGTACTACACTCTGCAGTTCATCTTTGTTGCCCTGGTTCCCGCCTCGCTTGTCCTCCTGTTGATCAAAGACAGCACCGGCTTGCGTTTTGCCGGCTATATCATCCTGTTTATCAACCTCTCCCTCTTCACTTTGATGCTGACCTACTTCAAGACCTTCTATATGATGCGCATGACACAGCTCTACCATCAGTACCGCGGCGAAGAGGTGCGCTTTGAACTTCGCGTCAATAAAACGAAGTGGTTCATAACCATGGCGATGCTGATGATCGAGGCTGCCTTCCTTATCGGCATATCCTTCGAGAATTCCTTGCCGTCATAGGGATGGATACCGCCCGTAAAGGTAAATCTTGCTCCCATACACACTCCTTTCTACACCATCTTTTATTATACTATTTCTGATCTTTTTTTCCAACTTTTATTATGATTTTTTTAATGATAT
>CADAHV010000169.1:0-2962 GCA_902787775.1 uncultured Erysipelotrichaceae bacterium
GGATTTACGTTAAATCATTTCTGAAATCAAAAAATGCAGTTCACACTGCATTTTTAAATGATAAATATTTTTAGGAAAGGTCAAGATCGTAGAACTCATGCATCCAGTCTCTGTTGAGCGGATAGAAGCTCTTGTAGAGTTCGTAGATCTTTTTGTATTTTTCGTGGTTTTCCTTGTCTGGATAGTAGCTGCGTTTGTAGCGGACCATCGCTTCGACTGCCTTTGGCAAATCCGGATAGCAGCCGCACATGACGGCGCAGGAAATAGCGCAACCCAGATTTGGTGCGTTGATGTCTTCCGGTACATTGATGATGATGTCGGATACATCGGCGTGGATCTGCATCCACAGATCGCTTCTGGCGGAACCGCCGGCGATGTTCATCTCTTTTACCTGTACGCCATGTTCTCTGAAAGTATCCAGGATCCTCTCGGAGCCAAAGGCTACACCTTCCAGAATGGCACGGTAGAGATCTTCCTTTTTATGTGAGAGGCTGAGCCCATAGAACATGCCTCTTGCCTTACCGTCCTGATAGGGATGTTTGTTTCCTTGGAAATAATCCAGAAGGAGAAGGCCGTGGGAGCCGATCGGGACATCTTTGGCCAGCTCATCCATCTGATGGTAATTCAGGCCATTGCAGAATTCCTTGGTGTACCAGGAGAGGATGGAACCGGAAGAAGACTGACCGACATAGTCGGTGTAATAGCCTCTGATGAGATTGTCAGGACCGTTGTTGGACCCTGTGGGATTCAATAACGGTTTTTCATTTAAGGCCATCGCCAGATTGGAAGAACCGGTGATCATGCCGATCCTGCCCGGCTTGTTGACGCCGATGCCAAGAAGGCCGATGGAAGAATCGACACCGCCCTGGGCGATCGGCGTTCCTTCTTTGAGACCCAGAACGTCCGCGGCTTCTTTAGATAAAGTGCCGACTTTTTCGGAAACACGATAGACTTCCTTGCTTGGGAAGCGGCCGATGGCATCTGTGATATCCAGGGCTTCATAGATCTTTTCAGAGAAACCGTCATAGATCGAATAGCCCCAGTTGCAGGCGGTATTGTTGTTCATGCACCACTTGCCGGTGAGCTTGAAGGTCAGCCAGTCCTGGTATTCGCAAAAGACTTCCGCTTGATCATAGATCTTTCTTTCGTTGCGCTTGAGCCAGGCCAGTTTTGGCGGCATCCATTCAGGTGAATAGAACTCATTGGTCTTTTCAAGAAGTTCTTCTGCTTCTTTGGCTGCTCTGACATCCATCCAGATGATGGATGGATAAAGCGGTGTGCCGTCTTTCTTGCATACAACGACGCTGGTGCAGGTCGTATCGAGTGCCAGGGCATCGATCTGATCGGCTTGAATGTTCGCCTTATCCAGTGCCTGCGGTATGACATCCTTCAGGGTGTTCCACCAGTCGAAAGGATCCTGCATCGCATAACCGGGTTTTGGATGATCGGTCCTGTATTCTTTCGTTGCAAAAGAAAGGCAATCGCCCTTGTGATTATAGAGACCGACACGGATACCGCCGGTACCGCCGTCGATCGTTAAAAAGATCGGATGATCATGATTGTATTCCATAAAAAAATTGTATCACAGCAAAAGGGGATGATAGGTCAATGATATATAATGAAGGTAACGAGGTGGCCGTTATGGAACTGAAAGAACTGAAAAAACAATTGAAGGAATACATGGCGATACCGCGGGTCTCCGGCTATGAAAAGGAAATGGCGTACCGTCTGAAGGAAGATCTGGGAAAATACAGCGACGAAGTGAAGATCGACCGCATCGGCAATGTCATCGCTACGTTCAAGGGAAGCCAGAAAGGGGCGCCGTCTTTGATGATCTTTGCCCACATGGATACGATCGGTTTTGTCATCAAGCGCATCGATCCGGATGGTTTCATCTATGTGGATCGGGTCGGCGGCGTACCGGAAAAGATCCTGACCGGAACACCGGTGAGAGTTGGTTCGGAAGATGGCAAGTATTATGACGGAATCTTCGGAACACGGGCTTACCACATCATGTCCAATGAAGAAAAGGCCAAGGCTGATTCTTTGAATGATCTGTTCATTGATATCGGTGCCACCAGCGAGAAACAGCTTCATGAACTGGGCATTGAAGTCGGCTGTCCGGTCGCTTATGGCAAAGCCTATTACGAATTATTGAATGACCGCATTTCCGGTTCCTATATCGATGCGGCGGCTGGTTTGTGCAATCTTGTGCAGCTGGCGGAATACATGAAGAAGAATCCGCCGAAGGCAACGGTCTATCTGGTTGGTACGGTATGGGAAGAATACTCGGCAAGAGGGGCAATGATCGCCAACCGCAGTGCGAAAAGCGATCTGGCGATCTCGATCCTGGGACCGGGTGCTGCTGATACACCGGACCAGAGAGGAAAAGTTTCCAATGTGAAGATGAACAACGGCGTCGGCGTGACGATGTTCAATTTCCATGGCAAGGGCACACTCAACGGCAACATCATCCACAAGGGCATCTTTGAACTGTTAAAAGAATGCGCAGAGAAGTCCGGCATCAGTATTCAAAGACAGGCGGCAAGAGGAGCACTGTCCGATACGGCTTATCTGGCTTTGGAAGATGAAGGCATCCCGTGCATGGACATGGGTACACCGGACCGCTACTCTCATTCCACTCTGGGACTGATCGATACGAAGGATCTTCTGGAGACCGGCAAGCTTCTTTGCGAATTTGTGAAGAATCTGGATAAGACTTTTGATTTAAACCGCTATTAAAAAGAATACCTGGCTATTTGAGATAGGCCAGGTATTCTTCTTTACTCATCTTTGGCTGGAAGGAGCCTTTGATCTTATCGACATAGGATTCATTCTTTAAGAAATACAATACGGTATCATAGACGACCTGTGAAGGTTCCAGATAAGCGCGTTTCTTATCGAGGATGCACAGGTCTTTTCCATGGCAGTTGCCGCCAAATCCGGAGTAGCCGAATTGAAC
>CADAHV010000170.1:0-1749 GCA_902787775.1 uncultured Erysipelotrichaceae bacterium
TTCAAAGCGGCAAGCGCATCATCGATCAGTTCATTGGTCTGAAGTGCCGATTCCATCTCATAAGGCTTGATCGCCTTGAACGCATATTTATCGGACAGAATGATTCTGTTTTCAAACTGCAGATTGAACTGATAGAGGTCATTGACTTGACTCAGATCACTTCTTTCAAAGATATCTCTGGTGTATTTGACCGAATACAGATACTGGTCCACCAGATCACCGTTTTTATCGCGTACCGTCGTAAAGCCCGACATGACAACCGTCTGGATGTACGGGGAGATGTTGAAATAGCTGCTGGTCAAAAAGGCGCCGATCGACATGACCGACTGGGCATATTCTTCCTTGATGACCTGCGAAGTCTTTCTTCTGGTCACCAGCTTGCCGTTGTTGTAAGCCGGGTATTCCCTTGGCAGTTCTTCGATCTCCGGCAGATCCAGGTCAACGTAAAGAACAGTGTCTTCCAGCTCATAGTTGGCACGGACATCGTAAGCCAGTTCCAGTGAGCTCATGAAAGAAGAGACCATGTTTTCAATGACATCCTCATCCCCTTCCATTGCCAGGGAAAGCAGTTCCTTCTTCGCTTCCGATTCCACGGAAGCAACATACGCCTTGAACTCTTTTTCATCCATGACCGGCGCAGAGTATTTGTGCAGGTTGACGATCGCCTCACGGTTCTTTTCGTATTCTTCCACCGGATCCATGACATCATTGATCTCTTCAACGGTTTCCTGTACCGGAAGTGCCTGGACTTCTTCCCTGACCAGCTCTTCCTTTTTCAGGCTGGAAGGCTTCTTGGCATCGGAAGCTGCCACATAGGTCTTCTTCTTGACGGAAGTTGTTTTCTTCTTATTGGAACCCAGGCCAAAGATCTTCTGCCGGTAGGAAAGACCGGTGCCGTTGACTCCCACGGCTGCCGGCGACAGATTGAGATAAGCACCCTTGGTACCGATATTGACGGAAGCGCCCTTCTTTCCTAAAGTGGCGCTGACGCCGTTCTTGTTGAAATTGACCCGCAGATAGTTGCCGATCTTGATCGACTTTGCAAAACGGATACCCATTATATTCCCCCTTTATCTTCTATCTTCCAAAGCGGTCCATGAGTTTCTTCACTCTATTGGCCGCTTCTTCAATACTTTCTGGATCATCAATATGATGACCGACCAAAGAAATGATCCTGGCTACTTCAGTAAACTCTTCTTCCTTGAAGCCTCTGGTGGTCATCGCCGGCGTTCCCAGACGAATGCCGCTGGTGTAGGCCGGTTTTTCTTCATCGAAAGGAATCGCATTCTTGTTGACGGTGATGTTGACCTCATCGAGCTTTTCTTCCAAAGCCTTGCCGGTGATGCCTAACGGATGTTTGACATCCACTAAGACCATATGGTTGTCGGTCGAACCGGAAACGATACGGAAACCCTCTTGCTTCAAAGTCTCACAGAGGACCTTGGCATTTTTGACGACCTGTTTCTGGTATTCGATGAAATCATCCTGCATCGCCTCATAGAAACAGACAGCCTTGCCGGCGATCACATGGCACAAAGGACCGCCCTGAATGCCGGGGAATACTGCCCTGTCTAATGCCTTGGCGAATTCTTTCTTGCAAAGGACCATGCCGCCTCTTGGACCTCTCAAGGTCTTGTGAGTGGTTGTCGTCACAAAATCCGCATATGGAACCGGTGAAGGATGAAGGCCTGCCGCCACCAGACCGGCCACATGAGCCATATCGACCATCAGGTAAGCACCGACCGCATC
>CADAHV010000170.1:1763-4717 GCA_902787775.1 uncultured Erysipelotrichaceae bacterium
CACGATGATCTTCGGCTTCACCTCTTTGGCGATCCTTTCGACTTCATCATAGTCGATCATCTCGCTTTCTTTATTGACGCCATAGCTGAAAGTCTCATAGTCATTTCCCGAGAAGCTTAAGCGATAGCCATGGGTCAGATGACCGCCGGCATCCAAAGACATGCCTAAAAGACGATCGCCCTGTTTCAAAACGGCACGGTAGACCGCCATATTGGCGGAAGAACCGCAGTGCGGCTGTACGTTGGCGTGTTCGGCATGAAACAGCTCGCAGGCTCTTTGCCTTGCCAGCTCCTCGACCTCGTCGACATTGACGCAGCCGCCGTAATAGCGCTTGCCGGGATAGCCTTCCGCATATTTGTTGGTCAGGCAGCTGCCGACCGCTTCCCTGACCTCATCCGAACAGTAATTTTCCGATGCGATCAGTTCAATATTGCGGCTTTGGCGCAATTCTTCTTTTTCAATGAGTTTTTCAATCTGTTTATCCAGCACTATCGCTACCTCTTCAGTTTGGCGACGTAGCCGCACGCAAGCAGAGCCAGCAAAGCAATCCCCAGAATCGGATAGACACCGGTCAAAAGATCGGCGACAAACGCTCTAATCAAGCCTACGGCCAATATCAGAAAAATAAAGTAAAAGATTTTATTCATTTTTTTACCTGATCTTAAGATCTTCCTTCTTTTTTTATTATAGTTTATAAAGCTTTTGCTTTGCACGGTTTCTATCGGATCTTCATTTCCCTAAAAGCATCTGCGTCAAGCTTTGTTATAATGAAGTTATGAAAAGAAACAGTAAGCCAATCCTCATTGCCTTTATATTGACGGCAATCCTGTTTTTCTCCATCGGTTTCCTCGTCGGCAAAGGAAAGAATACGGTCACGACAGATCCGTCTCCTTCTGTGGCCCCGGTCGAAACACCTGCCACGGTTGTTGAAAATCCGGTTGAGGTTGTTGAAGAAAAGATAAAAGAAGATGGCGTTTACAGCAGTAAAGAAGATGTCGCCTTATATATCCACACCTATGGGAAACTGCCGAAAAACTACGTCACTAAAAAAGAAGCAGCCAACCTGGGCTATAAAGCTTCCAAACACAACCTTTGGGATGTGTGCGAATCCTGCGTGATCGGCGGCAATACGTACGGCAACCGCGAGAAACAGCTGCCGGAAAAGGAAGGAAGAAAATACTGGGAATGCGATATCGATTATGACGGCTACGAACGCAACGCAGAACGAATCGTTTATTCCAACGACGGCCTGATCTATTACACGGACGATCACTACAAGACATTTACCTTATTATATGGAGATCCTGATGAATAAAAGAATATTGGATATCAGAAAACTCAACGAAGAGGGCTTTGCCTACCTCAGGGAAGTCTTCTCCGATCCCCGCTTTGAAGGAGACGACTATGATTCCTTCTATGCCTACCTCTCCTATCTGGATGATACGGAAGTATTGATCACCAACTATGGCGACATGAGCGATTTCTCTGCCACGATCTTAAGACTCTTCAACGACGTCAACGAAGACTACGGCAACATCTCTCTGGGCTTTGCCGATATAAACCGGCAGGAGACCGCAAAAAAGATCGTCATGGACATCAGGGAACTCAACGCCAGAGGTCACCAGTATCTGAAGGAACTCTTTGATTTCCCGGACTACTATGGTGAAAACCTCGACGCCTTATATGATTGCCTATGCGATCTGGACAATACACAGGTCATCGTCATGAACTGTGACGACCTCAACAAATTCTCTTTGAAGGTCCTGGATGTCTTTGATGAAATTGCCGATGAATACGGCAACATCAAGATCTCCTACGAATACGAAGAGGAAGAAGAAACGGAGTGAATCAAATCACTCCGTTTTTTTAATCATTGATCAGTTTTTCCAGTTTTTCCTTCTCCGAAAGGATGGCATTTAATAATTCACTGTAATCCATCTGCGTCTTTGCCCGCAGCAGTTCGGTGATCTCCGCCACCTTATTGTAGAGCGGCGTCAAAGACAGGTTTCCGGTGACGCCTTTCAAGGCATGGGCTGCCTGAAAAGCCGCATCCAGATCGTTTTCTTCAATCGCCTTTTTTAAATCGGCAAATGATTGTTCGGCAACGACCATAGAAACCATCCGCAGGTAAAAATCCTCAGAGTTCATACACAGATTGAGACCGGCCTTTACATCTGCCCCGTATTCTGCCAGCTTTTCGATCGTAAGCATATCCCGCCTCCTTGTTTTATCTTACGATTTCATTTTACAGGAAAAAGAATTCATATGAAAAGCAGGATCGCTCCTGCTTTCATTTCATTTTTTGTTTTGTGAATTACTCAATGATGGATTCCAGCCACTGTTCCGGTGCTTCTAAGCCCAGCAGTTTGACAACTGTCGCTGCCACATTGGCCAGACCGAAGTCGCCTTCTTCCTTGACCTTGGTTCCTTCCGGTCCGTTGTAGATCGCGAACGGAACGACAGCCAGTGAATGAGAAGTCTTCGGTTTCGGTGTGCCGTCCGGGTTGAAGCCCTTGTCATACATCTCATCGGAGTTGCCGTGGTCTGCCGTAACGATCAGGGTGTAGTCCATCTTGACGCAGGCATCCATGATTCTCTTTAACATCAGGTCAACGGATTCGACACCGATTAAAGTTGCTTCGTAGTTACCGGTATGGCCGACCATGTCGCCGTTAGGATAGTTGCAGCGCAAGAACTGATACTTGCCGGATTCGATCGCCTCGACCATGTGGTCGGTGATCTCGGTTGCCTTCATCCAAGGCTTCAGATCAAAGGCGATGACATCGGAAGGAATCTCTTCCCAGGTTTCAAGTTCATCGGAGAACTTCTCGGAGCGGTTGCCGTTCCAGAAATAGGTCATATGACCGAATTTCTGCGTCTCTGAGCAGGCGTAGGAACGGATGCCCTGATTGACCAGGAATTCGGACATCGTGTGTTCAATGTGCGGCGGTTCA
>CADAHV010000171.1:0-2948 GCA_902787775.1 uncultured Erysipelotrichaceae bacterium
AGCGATAATTCTTTCTAATCATCACGCAGACAAACGGTGATTCGATAGATTTATAAAACAGAATTCCATTGTCCTTTTCGTAGTCGTGCATGGCTTTTTCGATCCTGTTTGCCAACAGATAATTGCAGATAAAATTCTTTTTTTGATATCCTCTTTTGAATGTCAAAGGCGAATAAATATTTAGGATTTTTCCGTCAAAATTCACTTCGATCTGAGGATTTTTTCTATCAAAAACCTCTTTCGTTTTTTCTTCAATCTGCCCATCATACATGAGTCCGTTTTCTTTCAGAAATTCGTTTTCCTTCACTATAGTTCCGGACTCTTTTGCTTTGTCTATAAAGAGAAGTTTTGTCTCGCTTTCCGCCGCAACCGACTTGCGGATAGTAGCAGATAGCATCTCGCTTTCATACAGGATTTCCGTAAGATCCTTGTCATCAAGAGAAAACAGTTCTGTTCTTCCCTGATACGAATCAAGGATCTGCATGATCCTTTTCAGGTTTTCCCTGGCGTCGGATACGGTCAGATATCGACCAGATTGTGAATCCCGGAAAGCCTCTTTAAGCTGACTGTATCGATCCTTCATCTTCCGATTTTTCTGCCCAATTATCTTCTCTTTTTTCTACAACTCTGTAATGTGAATCGAATGAATCATCTAGCGTCAAAATGTATTTGATTCCTTTGCCCCACGGAACCTGATCTTTGCTCTTTTCGTTTTCAAGAACGACAACTCTCTTGATTGCATTCTTTACGCTGTCAAGAAGATCGCTTGGGAGTTGACTCAATAGTTCAAACCTTGCAGGTTCTTCGATTTCTGGAATATAAATTACCTCATAAAGGTTTCTCTTCTTACTCATGAACGATATCTGGAACGGCTTGTGTGTGAGTGCAAAGTCAAGGCTTGCCGGCAGCATATCAATCAACACCCAGAGGCAGTAGATCAGCTTCATATTGCATTGATTTTCAACGTACCCTCCAATCTCCGGGATTAATGTATATCTGCCGCCAGTCAGACTGTCGAACTTGCTGTCGCCGGTCAATTGCACATACTTTCCTCTGCTCATCAGCCAGCCGTCAGATGACATCATGATGACGCGGTGATCCTGAAGTTTGTAGAGGATGCTTTTAACCAGTTCGTCTGTCATATTTGCGTAGTATTTTTTGAAGGCTCTTTCCATCTGCTGCGTCCGCATTGGATTGAAATAATACAGAAGCTCCTTTGCAAAGGATCTGTATTCTTCATAGTGTTCTTCAAGATAAGTCATAATCATCCCCCTAATTCTTCTCTGTATTCTTCTGCGCTCTGTCCTGCGGCCGATGATGTGGACAGCTCCTTCAGATAGCTTCTTCCTGATACCCCCTGAAGTGCAGAATCTGCAATTTCACGTCTATACTCATTGGAGCTTTGTGCCTTCAGGAACGCATCACGCGGATCGGTCAGAAGATCTGCAATATTGAGTGCATTTTCCGCTGCTTTGATCTTTTGCTTTGCGAGTTCATCAAGTCTTCTTTTTTCTTTGATATATTCGCCATAGCGGTTAAGTGTTGCTGGATCATTCCATGTCAGAAGCTTTTCAAAATCAGTCGGATTGAAATAGATCTGAAGCCGGATCTGATTGGCGAGCATCAGGGCCTGGCCTGTATCAAATGTTCGGATCATCTTTTTCTCGGCATCGGAGATCTCGATGTTTTCTTCGATATAACGGATATCTTCATCCTTGTGCTTCATGATGATCCTGGTCTCGGCAGCTTTCATGATCGCTTCGCCTTTGTCAGACTTCAGGACATCACCCATCTGTTGTGTCGCGAAGATGAACATGCACGAATAACCTCTCAGGATTCTGGCATCTTCAAACATCTTTTTAGCTGTGAACTCGTTGTTTAACATCGCCCATCCTTCATCGATGATATAGATGGTCTTGGTGGTTCGGTCTTCCCTGATCTTCATCTGGCAGAAGTCTTCAGCAAGGAAGGAGTCAAGTGTTTTTGTCGCGCTGGAATTGCTCTCAGTTCCGATAACGAAGAAGGTGTTGTTTACGTTTATATTTGTCTGGCCGTTGAAGTGCGATCCGTCCCCTTCGGTCAAAGATTTAACTGAATAGTAAAGTGTTTCGTTTTCTCTCTTGTTTTCTTCTATGACTTCAAGGAGATCTGACAAAATCGGCATTTCTTTGTAGTGAGTTTTTTCTTTATCTGCCCAAAGCGATTCGTTGTCTTCTGTGATTCCTTTGCGCCTGTAGGTCTCCATAATCGCGTCTTTCAGAAAGCCCTGCTCACGCTGAGACATATCCGGATAATTCGTATGCAGAAACTCAAATACCGTTGATACTCTGGCTGCCAGGTATGAACGGTCTTTCTTTCCGGTTGCCGAATATGTTATCTCATTTTCCTGCTCGGCATTTTTTGAGTTTTCCAGAATATCCATGATGTTGATGCGATGCTTTGATCCTGGACCGATATAGATAAACTGGCCATCGATCGCTTCGCATAAACGGCTGTAGTCCGCCATCTTTTCAGGTGCAACGATAAAGACCGGGATCGACATCGTTCTTCCTCTGCAGGCAATCAGTTCAAGCGCTGATGTCTTGCCGGCTCCTGGCATGCCACACATGAAGACAAGGGAATTTGTAACAAACCTCGTATTCCAGAAATCGGCAATGACCGGAGAGTTTCCTGCCCCATCGGCAATATAGATGCCGTTATCGTGGATCAGCTGGAATGAGGTAAACGGATAGAATGTCGCCGCTGTGCTTTGTGGCACATTCCTTTTCGCTTTGTTTTCGATCGATGCATCCAGATTGTTCAGAGGCAGCGCAGACAGGAATGCCTGTTCGTTCTGGTATGCAAGGTTCATCAAATGGATATCATAGCTTCTTGCGTCGTCATTGATCTGCTCGATGTTTCTTGTTATTTCTTCGATTGAGTTGCCGGAAACGGTCAGTAGAACCGAT
>CADAHV010000172.1:0-3707 GCA_902787775.1 uncultured Erysipelotrichaceae bacterium
GGCATCTTCCAGATTCTTATAGGCAGTTTCATCATCGCATTCCGGATAGACTTTTCTAGCCCACTCCAAAGAAGGATAGACGGTGCCTGTCCACTTTAAACAGCCCTTATGGATGTAGTTACGGACGACATTGCGAAGTTCGTTGGAAGCATAGGCCTGCGCTTTGAGATTTTCATCCGGAACATCCTGGTTAAGCGTCGGACGGCTGGCTCTGACGCCAAGCTGAACGCCCTTACCGGTACGAAGGATGGAATCCAGGCCTTCCTTCTTCCATTCAGGCAGATCACGTAAGGTCTCCGGCGTGCAGTTTAAAGCCTTGTAGTGATTGATTTCCGCATCTTCGATAAATGCTTCAACATTCTTGGCACCGGCCGCAAACGCCTCTTTGGTGATCTCTCTGGCCAAATCAATGGCCATTGTATCTGTCTGAAGGACGACGGTCTCACCTTCCTGCAGGTTAACACCGGTACGGATCAATACCCGAGCCAGCTTTTCCAGTTTCCATTTATCCATTTCTCTTCTCCATTTCTGCCATGACGACTTTCTTGATTTCAGCAACTGCCTTATCGGCGTCATCGTTGTAGACGATGTTGTTGAATAACGGAGCGATCTCCATTTCCATCTTCGCCTTGTTTAAACGTCTTTCGACGGAAGCCTCATCATCACCATAGATTTCATGGATCTGCTTCTCCAGTTCTTCAAAGCTGTGCGGCATGACAAAGAAAGCGATCGAATCCGGGATATTCAGTTTGATCGGACCGACACCCTGGGCTTCGACTTCGATCAGGACGTTCTTGCCCTTGTTGACTAAGAAATCGACCTGTGCCTTAGGCTGCCCTTGTTGACTAAGAAATCGACCTGTGCCTTAGGCGTGCCGTAGTAGTAACCGTTAAACTCGGTAAACTCCAGCAGTTCCTTGTTTTTGACAGAATCAGCGAAAGCCTTGTGAGAGACAAAGTAGTAATCCTTGCCATCCACTTCCCCTTCCTTCATCGGACGGGTCGTCTCGGAAATCGAGAAGAACAGGTTCATGTCCTTGTCTTCCAGCAATTTCTCACGGATCATTCCCTTACCAACAGAGCTCGCACCACTTAAAATAACGACGATACCTTTTGCCATCTTCTTAATTCTCCTTTATCTAATCGTTGCACATTGCAATAAGTTCCTTCAACATCTGGAAAGAACGTTCAAAACTATCAAGATTGAGTTTTTCTTCCGGCGTATGGACATCCTTGCCGATCGGGCCGAAAGTGATGATGTCCAGTTTCGGATTCAAAGCCTTAAAGACGCCGCACTCATTGCCGCCGTGTCCTGCATGTTCCACCAGTTCGCCGCCATGATTGGCAACAACAATTCTAAGTCGTTCACGCATTTCCGATTTCGGTTCATAATTCCAGCCGGAATAGCGCATCGGTGATTCGAAACGGACATTGCACTTGCTTGCCAATAAGTCCATCTTATCTCTCAAATCATCTGCCGCATGATCCATGGCCGAACGGATCAGGGTATCCAAGAAGACTTCCTTTTCATCCGTTACAGCGACGCCCAGATTGAGCGAAGTCAGAGTTAATCCTTCGATCGCCATCGAGCGGTGCTGGAAGCCATTTGGCTGTAAGTACGCGTAATCGATAATATCCTTGCCGTCCTTGATGAAGCGTCCCGCCTTATCAACGGCTGTTACACTAACGCAGACATCCGGATCGGAAAATTCCAGTTCGGTCTTAATATTCTTTTCGATCTTAGCGAAACATTCCTTGATCGCATCGATTGGGGTTTCGGAATTGAATACGATGAAGGCTGATCTTGGGATCGCGTTGTCTTTTTCGCCGCCCTTTAAGCAGACTAATTCAAAGTCCATGCCTTTGACCGTAGCTTCTTCAATGACTCTGGCAGCTATGGCAATCGCATTGCCCTTCTCCAGATGAATCTGACCACCGGAATGGCCGCCGGTCAAACCTCCGATCTCCATCTTGTAGGTCGGTTTATCGGAATTGATCCATTCAATGTCCTTGTAGATATAAACATTACAACCACCGGCTGCGGAAATACCCGTTGAGGTTTCGCCGCCGCCATCGAGATTGATCATCCGATCGGCGTGGACATCTTCACTCTTGATTTCCATCGAGCCCAATAAGCCGATTTCTTCCATCGTGGTGAAGAAGCACTGCAATGCAGGATGCGGTATGTCATCATCATCCAGTATTGCCAGCATGTAGGCCACACCATGGCCATCATCACCGCCAAGCGTTGTTCCCCTGGCATGCAGCCAGCCTTCCTCATCGACATAGAGGTCCAAAGGATCCTTTTCAAAATCATGGGTGCTGTCGGCAACCTTGGCCGGAACCATATCGATATGGGCCTGCAGAATCAACGGAGCCGCATTTTCATAACCTTTGGATGCCGGTTTTTCAACAATGACATTCCAGACTTCATCCTGTTTATATTGTAAACCGCGTTCCTTGGCAAAGTTCACGATGAAGTCAGAAATCTGCTTCTCATGTCTGGAAGGATGCGGGATCTTGGCGATCTCGTTAAACCAGTAGTTCTGCGGTCTGCTCAGATCAAATTGTGTCATATCTGTCCCCTCTCTTTTATTTTAATTCAGATGGCCGTCCATCCAATCAGTAATCTCTTGTAATCTTCTGATACGGTGGGTCGGCTTGCCGCTTCTGGAAAGTTCATGGTTCTCTCCCTTGAACAGGCACATCCTGGTTTCCACCCCGTTGCAGGTCAAGGCGGTATATAACTGCAAGGCCTCCGGTACCGGACAGCGGTAGTCCTCGGTAGAATGAATGAACAGCGTCGGTGTCTTGGCGTTGTTGACAAACTTCAACGGCGACATGCCCCACAGCTCGCCGGCGCAGTTTCTTACATCGCCAAACTCCTGTTCGATCGGGAAATCGATGCCGTAATCGGAAACACCGACTTCAGAGATCCAGTTGGAGATGGAACGCTGGGTCGCTGCCGCTTTGAAGCGGTCGGTCTGGCCGATGATCCAGTTGGTCATATAGCCGCCATACGAGCCGCCGGTAACACCTAATCTCTGCGGATCAATGCTTGGATAGGTCTCCAGCACCAGATCGACAAAGGCCATGATGTCCTGATAGTCGATACCGCCAAACTGGTGACGCAGATCGGCAAACTGATTGCCCTTACCATCCGAACCACGCGGATTACAATACATCACAAAGTAGCCCTTGGATGCCCAGTATTGCATCTCGTGATAATAGACGATGCCATAGGCTGTCTTTGGACCGCCATGAATATCCAGTATTGCCGGATACTTCTTGTTTGCATCAAAATCGATTGGCTTCAAGACCCAGCCGTCAATATCGACTGCCTTTTTGACCGTCAGCTTTTCCGGCTTTGCCACATAGTAATCTTTCATGACTTCTTCGTTGAAGGAAGTCAGTTTCTTGATTTCGTTGTTTTCGACTTTATAGAATTCCTGTAAGGCCTGATCCTTCATTGCAATACAATAGATCGTATCGCCAAGGACGATGAAATCATCGACCGAAACATTCTCCACATCAAAGATAGGAGCTAAGCGATCTTCCAATGCCTTGACGATCGTCGCATGGTCTTCCCTTACGGTAATAAAGTAGCTTGTATCATTATCTCTAAAATAGTTCTTGCCTCTGCCATAGCGGGAATCGGAACCGACGGAGTTGTATAAGGAAACATCCGTATCGATCTTCAGTTCCATT
>CADAHV010000173.1:0-2919 GCA_902787775.1 uncultured Erysipelotrichaceae bacterium
TGAACTGATCTCAAGGCAAGATTACATTGAATTAGTTGTCAAACAGCTGGAAGTCTTACCGCCTCCGGTCATTATCGCACGGCTGACCGGTGATCCGCTTAAAGAAGATCTGATCATTCCGCAATGGATTCTAAACAAAACAACCATACTCAACGATATCGACAAGCTGATGCGCAAAAACGATACCTGGCAAGGAAAATACTATGAATAATAATACCTTCGTCCACAAGTATCTGAAACCTCTCATCAAGAAAGAGGACACCGTCGTTGATATGACCGCCGGCAATGGCAACGACACGCTTTTTCTTGCCCGTCTGGCAAAACGGGTCCTGGCCTTTGATGTCTCTGAAGAAGCCATACGCCGCTCCAAAGAAAGAACCAAAGACTTTTCCAATATCGAATTTCATCTGGACTCCCATGCCAATATCGATAAATACCTCAAAGAAAACGAAGCCTCTCTGTTTATCTTCAATTTAGGCTATCTGCCTAACAATGAGGAAACCATCACCACCAAGGCGGAAGAAACCTTGCTCGCCTTTCAAAAGGCCTATGGCTTGTTAAGAGAAAAAGGATATATCGCCATTACCTTCTACTTCGGCCAGGAAGGCGGCTATGATGAATACTATAAAGTCATGGACTACATCAAAGAAAAAAGGCTTCCAATCATGGAAACCTATCGTCAGGACAAGAGGAATTCCCCTCTCGCCCTCTTTGTCTATAAACCTTAATTCAATACTTCGGCGTAAGAATAATAGCGGTTGATGCTGGAAGCGGCATTCCAGGTCATGTAGCCGTCATAGACACCTGCTTCCTTCAAGCCATTGATCTGCGCCTCAATAAAGGATGGATCGTAATACACCTCGTAAGGATCGGAATCCTGTGCCATGATCCAGGTACGGCATTTCGCCTTATCGTAGGTGTTTTCTTGTGCGTGGTAGGTCGCTCTGCCCCATTCATACATCAGTTCACCCGGTTCATTCCAAGGTTCCGGGATGCCATAGGCATAAGAGGCAAAGTGGTCAGGGTATGGCATCGAGGAGATCGCATCGACAGCATTTGAAATAGCCGGCCAGAACTGACCGTAATAAGAGACGAAGCTCGAGAAGCTCGATGAATCATCGCCACTCGTTTCCCCAAAGACATCGGCGGAAACATAGATTCCCTTGGCGTGCAAGCATTCCACTGCGTAGCGTAAGAAGTTGGTCACCGCCTGTGCTCTGGTTTCGCCATAGCTGTTCTTCAGATCGACATCTTCGACATCTTCCGGCAGACGGACATAGTCAAACTGGATCTCATCAAAGCCCATCTCATCAGCTGCTTCCAAAGCCAGCGCCACATCGTACTCCCACATCTTTCTTGAAAAGATGGAAGGCCAGCTGACCGAACCGTAATGATAGAGTCTTCCCTCATAGATCAGGGCCTCTTCCGGATTGTCCATCGCAAAGGAATCATCTTTAAAAGCCGTGATACGGCCAATCAGATAATAACCGGCATCCTTGAGCTTTCTGACGTTTTCCTTATAGGTATCAAAACTGTTCGGGATGTTTTCCGTGGAAGGCGCATAGATCTCGCCGACCGGCGAATCATAGGCAAGCTGCGTATCAACGTAGCAGTCCTTGATATCCACGACAAAGGCGTTGATGCCGCCGCATTCTCTTGCCACATTGATGTATTCATCAGCCGCTGCAACAGCTTCGGCGTTGATGTATAAGGCATTGACCGGATCAGGCATCTGCGTTCTCGGCGTAAACGGTTCCTTGGAATAATAATCGATGGAACGGGGATCCCCGCCGTCGCCGTAATACACATCCGCATAGATCGAATCATCCAGATTGGTTTCGCTGTATTCTAAGCCGACATAGCGACCGGCAATATAGCCGGCATCATTGACCAGATAAGAATCGACGTTGCCGTTTTCATCCAGTTCATGGAAACCGCTGACTCGTAATTCCTCTTTTTTCTTTACAAAACCGCTGATATGAAAGTCATCATATTCCTTGGTCAGGACATGGTCTCTTAAGGCATAGAGCGTCGTTTCCCTGACGCTGTCTCTTCGATCAGTTACCAGGACACTTTCGGACACATAATAGGTCACATCGTTTTCGACAAACTGGCAATATTCCGTTTCATCGACTTTAACGCGCTTGTTCTTGATGTTGACCAGATGGCCTCTGGTGAAAGTAACAGGATTGCCGTCCTTATCGGTAAGTTCAACGCTGTTTCCCTCGCCTGCCAGATAATACGGAGAGGTCTTGTTTCCTTCGATATTCTGATGGATCACAAAGACCAAACCGCCCACAGCTAATAATAAAAGTCCTAACAATACAAAGATCAGATTTCGTTTCAATCTTCTCTTTTTTCTTTTCTTTACACTTCTTTTCATAGTTCTCTTCACCATTTTATTCTAGCATAAGAAAAGCTCCCGTCTGACAGGAGCGATTCTTAAGATTATTTAAGGGGATAAATATATACGATACAATCTAATTTTAGGGGGCTGGTATCGGCAAGGCCTCACTTCCTTGCACCTACATAGTACAAAATCCGGGTCAGTATATTATGTTTTATTTATGTAAAATTATGTGATTTGAAATGGGTTATAATTGGGGTATGGTCAAGAAGATCCTTATCGTTCTTTTCTCATTATTACTCATAGGCGCAGCCTGTTTTTATAATGCGGTAAATGTCAATCCGACCCAGTTCAAAATTAGAGAAGAAACGATCATCTCCGACAAGATCGACGAAGATCTCGATGGCTTTTTAGTGGCCTATTTTACCGATCTGTCCTTAAATGATAAAATCACTGATGCCTATGTCGATGAGGTCTTTGCGGCGATCTCTTCCTTCAAACCGGAAATAATTGTCTTTGGCGGTGACCTCTTGGATCAGGACGCCAGTATTCCAAGTGAACGAATTGATCAT
>CADAHV010000174.1:0-2862 GCA_902787775.1 uncultured Erysipelotrichaceae bacterium
ACTGGTATTAGAATGAAAACGATGAAAAAGATCGTGACTGCAGTATTGTTGTTTGGCATCGATGGATTGATGATGTTTCTGTTTCAGAAATTTCCATCGTTTTTCTTTCCGGCATACCGCACGTTTTCCAAGAAGTGGATCGCCTTTCTTTCCTCTTTGAGCGGCGGCTTGAAGATCGCCGTCTGGGACATCGGTGCACTTGTACTGGCTGTTCTTGCCATAGTAAGTCTGATCTATGTCTTAGTGAAACGAAAATCCTTCTTCAAGTGGTTTCAGAATGTCGTGTTGTTAGTTTCGCTTCTGGCCTTTGTCGCCGTGCAGGGCTGGATGTTGAATCACTATGCTCCAAAGCTGAGTGAGGACTTGAATCTGGAGGTTAAGGAATACAGCGTCGATGAACTCTATGCCTGCAGTGAATACTACATGTTGAAGGCTGCGGAATATGCCGACAAGATTGAACGAAAAGACGGTGTGGCTCTTTATCAGGATTTTTATGAGATGGCAGAAATCGCCGGCGCTTCCTATGAAGAGCTGGCCGGGACCTATCCTGTTTTTGAAGGAACTGCTGTACCGGTCAAGAAACTGTCGGTCATTGGCGAATATCTGATGTATAACGGCATCGTCGGCATGTTTATGCCGATCACCGGTGAGGCAGGGGTGCCGGGAAGTGTTCCGGTTGTGCCTCTTGGTTTTACGATGTGTCATGAGGCAGGTCATCGTCTGGGTCTGGCGGGAGAAGAGGAGGCCAACTTTGCTGCCTTCTTAGCTTGTATCTACAACAAGGATGTCCGCTTCCTCTACAGCGGTTATTACAACGCCTTCTCCTACTGTTTCTCCGCATTGTATAGAGCAGACAGCGAAAGGGCCAAATCACTCCTAGAAAGCCATCAGGATGATCCTGGGGTGAAACTGCTCTTGAAGGATCGGCAGGATACAAGTGAATACTATCGGAAATATGATTCGCCGTTGCAGGAGGTTTCCGATCAGATCAACGACACCTATCTCAAGACCTTCTCGCAGAAGGAAGGTATCCGTTCTTATGGCATGGTTGTCGATTACATGATTGCCTGGCATTTAAAAAATCTTGACTAAATAATGTATGATGAAAATAGAAGGAGGGCATGGAATATGAAATACACATCCGCTTCCGCGAACAAGATGATCCGCTTTTTGGAGGACCGCAAGAACTATCTTCTGCAGCAGGAGAGCAATGACAGCCGTTATGTCCTGGCAGAGGATGAAAAGGCGGAAAGGCCTCCCTATGTCTTTAATGACTATAATGCCCAGATCGATGAACTGGATGAAAAGATCCGCAAACTGAAACACGCCTTGAATGTGTTCAATACGACGACCGTTCTGCCGGTGGGCATCAGTATCGATGAAGCTTTGGTGGAGATGGCCCAGTTAAACAAGAAGCTGCCGCGTCTGGATCTGATGCGAAAGGCGAAAAAGAAGACACGCTTAAGCGGTGCCTATTCCTCCAGACGGGACATCGCCGAATACGAGTATCTCAACTACGAACCGAAGGATGTCGATGCGATCTATGAAAGAGATCTGAACCGTGTTCAGACCTTGCAGCTGGCGCTCGACAAGGTCAATCAGACGGTTGAGTTTGATTGCGAAGTAGAAGGATAGATCATTTTCCTGCGCACCGTAAACCAACTTACTCAGTACGAGAAACAAAGGTCAGCGTTCAGTGTTTATGATCTTCGTTATTTTCTTATACGTCAGTGTTTCGGTTTAAAGTCGTAGTTTTGGATAGACACCAATTTCATTACGGCAGGCTGCGAAAGCTTAACCGGGATGAAGAAGCAGCGGGTCATAATCATCCCACCCCGCAAAGGAGCTTATTATGAAAGAAGAAAAGAAAAAAGAAAATAAAGAAATCAATGAGGAAGAACTGCTCAAGAAGGTAGAAAAGGCAGCCAAAAGAGGAAGTGCAGCAGCGGGTTTCAGGAATATCCTTTTGCAGGCCCTGCCGACACTTCTGGCAATCGGCTTATTAGCCTGGTTCATCGTGCCTAAGATCAATGCCATCTCCGATGGCTTGAATGGCTTCTTCCATTTTGATGAACCGGTCGAAGGTCATGATATGACGATCGACAACGATTCCATATTCGGTTATACGGCAGCTGATTTTGAAGAGGCGATTCTGGGCGATGGCAGTCAGCTTCAGAAACTGGAAGTCTATACGCAAAAGGTGTCCGATGTTTCCGTGATTACCGATACCGGATTGTTAAACTGGGGCATCTTCACCAAGAACCAGCTGATCACCTTTAACGGCACGGCCGTCTATACGGTCGACTTGTCGAACCTGAAGAAGTCGGATATCAGCTACAACGAAGAAGAAAAGCTGATCACTTTGAAGATTCCGCATGCCGTGCAGGAAGAGATCAACATTCCGGAAGAAGAGATCCAGTTCTCCGATACCAACAAAGGTCTTCTGGCCTTCGGTGATATCAAGATGAGTGTCGAACAGGCGATGAAGGTCCAGGCGGAAGCCAGAAAGAAGATGGAAGAAAAACTGGCGTTGGATAATGTCTTGCAGACAGCAGATCGTTTCGCCAAGCTTTCGGTCTGGGAGATCTATTCGCCGATCATCAAGAGCGTGGCAAAAGATTATACTTTGGAAGTCGTCTTCCGCTAAAGAGTTGAAAACAGGTATACGAAAGCCCCTTGAGTTGAAAGGGGCTTTTACTTTGCGAAGAAGTCTTTGAAGAGGGTCTCTTCTTCTTTCAGCATCTCTTCATTGAGCTCTTGTCGGGAATCTTCCTGCAGGTCAGAAATACCGGTCGTCATCTTCTTTGGCACACCGTCTTCGATGTAGAAGAAGTTTGGTGCGTAGATGCGTTTTTCATTGAC
>CADAHV010000175.1:0-2852 GCA_902787775.1 uncultured Erysipelotrichaceae bacterium
CAGTCCGGTGGCGCTGCAGCGACCGGTGCTTTGCACGCATCACCTTTGATGAAGGACGTCATACAGCGGGTATCCATTGAATCCGGTCCGATCTACTGGGGCTTCATGCAGCCGGGACCACGGAACAAGATGGAAGAGCTTGGCGAAGAATACATGAAGTATATCGGATGCAAGTCCATTGAAGAACTGCGCAAAAAGGATGCCTGGGAACTCTTTGACAAATACGAAGAATTCCAGCGTTCCAAGGGCGTGGGCCCGATGGGCTTTGGCTTCACCTTCTGTGTGGACGGCGAGTTTATCCCGAAACCGTATTCCGAAATCATGGATGAGGGAGAATTCAACAATTTCGATGTCATGATCGGCTCCTGCGCCCAGGAATTTCCGGCCGTCAAGGCGGACGAGTATTCACCGGAACTCTTTGATGCCTATCTGAAAGAAAACTTTGCCGACAACTACGAAAACATGAAGCGCTGGTATCCGGCAGCCAATAAGATCGAGGCAGCCAAACAGGTTTCCACGATCGCTTCCGATCTGATGCTGATGGGTTCGGCCAAACTGGCGGAGCTGGCAAAACACTATGGACGCAACGCCTATGTCTGGCTGATGTCCAAGGAGAATGAGACGGAAAGAGGACACAACGACGGTTCGCCGCACTGTGCCGAGATGCCGTATGTCTTCGGCCGTGTCGATTCCGGTGAACGAAATCCGTTCTTCCCATACCACTGGGTGGGTGCCGATTACGACTTCATGGAACTCATTCAGGGTTACTGGTATGAATTTGCCGCCTCAGGCGATCCGAATGGCGAAGGAAGACCGGTATGGAAGAAGTACGAGAAGAACTTCGATATCATCAACCTCAACAATCATTCTGCGATGATGGATGATGATCAGCAGGAGAAGTACTTCTACTTCTATGAGAAGCTGCAGAGCAACGACTACCATGTCTCCTTGTTTGGTCCGGCCAAGCTCACACCGAAGAAACAATGAAAAAGCCGATCCTTGAAATACGGATTGATATGACAATCCAGGGCAAGACCATCAAAACGGCCCGAGGTGACGTATCCATGATCCCTTTTGGCGGCATCGTGAAGTCAGACCTCTTTAACGGTATCGTCGAACCCTGGGGTGTTGATACGCAGATCACCAATCACATCGGCATCAAGACCCTGTCGGCCAGATACATGCTGACGGGGAAAGATAAGGAAGGACAGGATTGTCACATCTACGTTGAAAACAAGGCGTGGATGAAGGCAGATGAGTTCAAGCCGAGCTTTGAAAGCATACCGGTCTTCTATACCGATTCCGATGCCCTGGCATCTTACCTGCATCAGGACATCTTCTATGGTGTGGGCAGTGTTGAAGAAGGGGTGCTTTGGATCCGTTTCTATGAAAAATAAGAAGAGCCGTTTCGCTTGTTTCAGTACAGCGAAGCGGCTTTTTTTGTTGTGCTTGTCCGATTCATCAGAAACGGCAATTTGTGCCATAATGAAATCAACAGGGACAGGAAAACAATATGAAAACAGACTGGTACAAAAATGCGATCGTCTATCAGGTGTATCCGTTCAGCTTTAAGGACTCTGACAATGACGGCTGGGGCGACATCAAAGGCATCCTCTCCAAACTGGACTACATCAAAGATCTCGGCGTGACGGCGATCTGGTTTTCGCCTTTATACAAGTCACCGGATTATGACTACGGTTATGACATCAGCGACTATAAGGCCATCGATGAGAAATTCGGCACGATGGAAGATTTTGATCTGTTATTGAAGGAATGCCATAAGAGAGACCTGAGGGTCATCATGGACATGGTCATCAATCACACATCGATTGAACATGAGTGGTTTAAAAAAGCAATTGAAGATCCCAAAAGCGAATACCGGGATTACTACATCATCCGCAAAGGACAGCAGAAACACAATCTCTTATTCCCGCCGACCAACTGGAATTCCACCTTTACCGGCAGTGCCTGGGAAAGGATCGGGGATACAGGGGATTATTACCTCCACCTCTTCTGCAAGGAACAGGCCGATCTCAACTGGGAGAATCCGAAAGTCCGGGATGAGATCGTCGATATCCTGAACTTCTGGCTGGATAAGGGCGTCGATGGCTTCCGTTTTGATGTCTTCAACATGTTTTCCAAGGTCTATCCTTTAAAGGATTCCAAGACGAACTCTTTCCAGAAAGGTTCAGAGTATTTTGTCGACGGCCCGAGGATCCATGAATTCCTGAAAGAGATCAATGAACGATCCTTGTCGCATTACGACTGCTATACCGTGGGTGAGTCCTATCATCCAAGCGTTGAAAACGCCAGAGCTTATGTGAAGAAGGAAAACAGGGAACTGGATACGATCTTCAATTTCGCTCATCTGGATTCCGACAACATCAATTCGATGAAGTTCTTTCCGAAGCCTTTTGATCTGAGACAATTCAAGAAAGGACTGTTTGATCCGCAGGTCTACAACTACAAAGACAGCTGGAATACTCTGGTTCTGGAAAACCACGACAATCCGCGCAGTGTCTCGCGTTTCGGTATCGATGACAAACATTACCGCTATGAGGCGGCCACGATGCTGGCGACGATCACCTACATGGGTTTCGGCATCCCGTTTATCTATATGGGACAGGAAGTCGGTCTGACCAACTGCCGTTTCAAAACGATCGATGATCTGAAAGATCCGGTCTCCCATTTCGTCTATGACATGATGACGGGTTACCATATGCCGAAGAGTCTGGCTTTCAAATTCATCAAGTATGGGGCAAGAGATCACGCCAGGGTACCGATGTCCTGGGACGATTCAATCAACGGCGGCTTCAATGAGGGACATGAGACCTGGCAATGCGTGGATGAAG
>CADAHV010000176.1:0-3145 GCA_902787775.1 uncultured Erysipelotrichaceae bacterium
GTTTTTCCAGAGTATCGCAGATCTTTACGAAATCCTTGTAAGCTTCAGGCATGACCTTCTTTAACTGGTCAATGGTCTGAGGAGTTCTGACACCGGCAACGACGTCTTCGCCCTGTGCATTCATTAAGAATTCACCGAACAGTTTCTTTTCACCGGTTGCAGGGTTTCTGGTGAAGGCAACACCGGTACCACAGTCATCGCCCATGTTACCGAAGACCATCATCTGAACGTTAACGGCAGTACCCCATGAAGAAGGGATGTCGTTTTCCTTGCGGTAGAAGATCGCTCTCGGGTTGTTCCAGGAACGGAAAACCGCTTCGATCGCTCTTTCCAGCTGGACATTGGTATCCTGCGGGAAGTCTTCCTTTAATTCTTTCTTGTAGAAAGCCTTGAATCTCTCAACGAGTTCCTTCATGTCGTTGGCATCGAGTTCAGTATCGAGCTTGACACCTTTCTTTTCCTTGATCTCATCAATGATCTCTTCGAATCTCTTCTTGGATAATTCCATGACGACGTCAGAGAACATCTGGATGAAACGACGGTAGGAATCGTAGGCAAATCTTTCGTTGTCTGTCTTCTTAGCGATCGTCTCAGCGACCTGGTCATTGATACCGAGGTTGAGGATCGTGTCCATCATACCAGGCATGGAAGCTCTGGCACCGGATCTTACTGATACAAGCAGAGGGTTCTTAGCGTCACCGAGTTTTCTGCCGGCCTGTTTTTCGAGTTTAGTCAAAGCCGTCTTGACCTGTGACATAATGTCCTTGTTGATCTTCTTGCCGTCATCATAGTAAGCATTGCATGCTTCGGTGGTGATGGTGAAGCCATAAGGTACAGGTAAACCTAAGCTGGCCATTTCAGCCAGGTTGGCACCTTTACCGCCAAGGAGTTCACGCATGTTTGCATTTCCTTCAGCAAACATATAAACGTATTTTTTGCTCATTCTTTCTCCTTTACAGTCTAATTTGACGCATATTATTTTAACATAAAACAGGCCTGTTTTTATTGACAATAAGCACATTTACTTCGATTTATTTAAAAAGAAGTATTTGCTATAATGTAAGAGTTAATTGGAGGAATGAAAATGCCTATTAATAGAAAAACCAGTTTAGGACAGATCCGGATCTCTGATAATGCGATCGCTACATTGGCCGGTACGACCGTCAATGAATGCTATGGCGTTGTCGGCATGATTTCCAAGAATTATCTGGCAGACGGATACTCTGCATTACTTAAAAAAGAAAACTACTCAAAAGGCGTCGTCGTTAAAAATGACAAGCAGGGCATCAATGTGGATGTCTATGTTGTCATCTCGTATGGCGTCAAGATCTCCGAAGTGGTTGCACAGCTGCAGGAGAGAGTCAAATATGCTTTGGAAAAAACTCTGAACATGGATGTCAACAGTGTCAATGTTCATATCGAAGGGATTTTAGTCAATGAATAAGCTTAACGTTTCTCAGTTCAAGGAGATGATCAGATCGGGCTGTGCCAATCTGGAAAATCATGCAGCTGAGATCAATACCTTAAACGTCTTCCCGGTACCGGATGGTGATACCGGCACCAACATGTCGATGACCTTCTCCAACGGTTATCAGGAAGCGATGAAGTGCTCCTCCGATTCGATCTCCGATGTTGCCAAGGCATTCTCGAGAGGATTGCTGATGGGTGCACGCGGTAACTCCGGTGTCATCACCTCACAGATCTTCAGAGGCTTCTATCAGCACATTGAAGGCAAGGCCGAAATCGAAACCGCCGATGTTTCTCAGGCTTTTGAAAATGGTGCACGTGTCGCCTATAAGGCCATTTTAAAACCGGTCGAAGGTACGATCTTAACCGTCATCCGTGAAGCGTCCTGGTATGCCAATCACGATTTTGAAACGGAACCGTTTGAATTGGAGACTTACTTCGATAAGCTCTGTCAATATTCCGCCGAATCTCTGGAAAGAACACCGGAATATCTGCCGGTCTTAAAGGAAGTCGGTGTCGTCGACTCCGGCGGTGCAGGCTTATTAAAGATCTTGGAAGGCTTCAAAGCGTATATCGATGGTCATCCATTTGATTTCTCGCAAGAGAAAGAAGAGATCGAAACCAATCCGGCATTGATGCTGGACAACGAGGAATTCGGTTACTGCACAGAGTTCATCGTTCGTCTGGATGAAAACATCGTCAATACCTTTGACGAGAAGATTCTCAAAAAGAAATTGACGGATATGGGTGGCGAATCCCTGGTCGTCGTCAAGGACGAAGATCTCGTCAAGGTCCATGTCCATACCTTAAAACCGGGCGATGCCTTGAATATCGGTCAGCGCTATGGTGAATTCATCAAGCTGAAGATCGAGAATATGCAAGAGCAGCATTCCACGATCATTGCCAAGGCCGGCACCGAACCTAAGAAGCCGAAACAGGCGGAAGAAAAACCGGTCGAAAAAGTGAAGAAGGATCCGCAGAAGTACGGCATCGTTGCCGTCGCAGCGGGCGAAGGCGTAACAAAGCTCTTCTATGATCTGGGTGCCGATGTTGTCGTATCCGGCGGTCAGACGATGAATCCTTCCACCGAAGATTTCGTCAAGGTCGTCAACGAACTTGATCATTGCGAAAACATCTTCATCTTCCCGAACAACTCCAACATCATTCTGGCAGCCAAACAGACACAATCTGTCTTGTCCGACCGCAAGATCTATGTCATGGAAACCAAGTCGGTGCAGGCAGGCTTGTCTGCTGTCGGCATGTTCAACAAGCAGGGTGAAGTTGATGAAGTTATATCCGACTTGCAGGATGTCATCGACAACGTCGATGCTTCCAGTGTGACTTACGCCATCAAGGACACGGTCTATGGGCATCGTTGCCTCAGGCAAAGACCGCAAGAAAGTTGTCTTCCAACTGCTGGATAAATTATTCGAAAACGATGAAAAGGAACTGATCACTTTGATCGTCGGCGAAGATAAAGACGATGAAGAAGTCAGCGAGATCGAAAAATATATTTCCGATCATTCCGATCTGGAATGCGAAGTCATTGACGGCGGTCAGCCGGTCTACTCGTATCTGATCGGACTTGAATAAACAGGTGTTTACCTGTTTTTTCAAATATGGAGTTTGCACATATGATGGATATTGATTTAGACAGAGTAAAGATTGAAACGGAATT
>CADAHV010000177.1:0-1853 GCA_902787775.1 uncultured Erysipelotrichaceae bacterium
AGATCCATGATCTCGTAACCCTCATAGTGCAGCTGATTGCTTCGTGCATCAAGACATAAAGCGGTATATGTTTCATCGTTTGCGCTGCCGCCGAAAGCGAATCCTGCGCAGCCGTCCTGATCGATCGTTACATCAGCTTCCAGCATCATCGTCGCAGGTCTGGTACCCATATCTGCCAGCGCATAGCTTCCTTCCTTTGCGGAAAGGGCAACGCTGTTTCCATCGACCTTCGCGTTTCCTTCTTTTGCCACGATCTTGAACGGTTTATCTGCTGTGAAGTAGGTATCGAATACTTCCGGAGCCTTGACGCCAAGTCTTCCGTCT
This sequence comes from uncultured Erysipelotrichaceae bacterium, assembly GCA_902787775.1. Classification (GTDB taxonomy): domain Bacteria; phylum Bacillota_I; class Bacilli_A; order Erysipelotrichales; family Erysipelotrichaceae; genus Colivicinus. Next base: position 325 of record CADAHV010000177.1, read on the forward strand.
GCAAGCTGAACCAGTTCATGATTCATCACGCTGCCGGCCCACTGGTAGATGCCGGAATCTCCGACAAGTCCGGCACGTCCATGCCAGCCGCACAGATAAGTTTTGCCGTTGAACTGTGCTGTCTTTGCAGCATAGAAGACAAATCCGTTTCCTTCCGTCAGGCCCTTGCCGTCAAGAACGTTGTCTCTTGCCGGGACAAACGGGCCGTCCATGGAATCACTCATCGCATAATAAGTGACACAATCCCAGCTGTAGGTCAGATACCACTTGTTTCCTATATTGAACAGATCAGGACATTCCAGCATGTACTGTGCCATCGGTGCGAAGAACGGACCGACAAATTCCCAGTTCTTCAGATCTTTTGAAGTATATTTGACGACGACACCGCCAAGGGTCTCTTCCCTGCCGGCGATCAGAAGCCAGTAACACTGATCTCTTTCGACCCAGAAAACTTCCGGATCTCTGAAATCATCTTTGGAATAACCTTCCGGCGCAAAGAAGACAGGCTCTTCATCCTTGATCCAGTTTTCTCTGTCAGTGCTTGTCGCATGCATGACACATTCCTTGCCTTTTCCGCCGTTTCCATTGTCATTATGGCCTGTATAGAACAAATGATAGAGACCTTCCTGATCCTGCATGACAGAACCGGTTCCAAGCGCCGGATCGGGATCCGCACCCGTTCCGTAATTCAGGACCATCCCGTGATCCTTGTAGGAACATAGATCCTTTGTGCTGTATTTCCAGATCGGATGATAGCCCTGGCCGTTTGTATCGGTCTCACACAGATAGTAGATCTCAAGGGTCCCGTCATCCGTCACAAAAGGCATGACATCGCCTACATAGCCGCCTTCCGGAGAAGGATAGAGGTTGTAGTCTACCGCTTCGTAAGGTTCATCTTCGATCACTGCGCCGCCGGAATGACTTCCTGAGGAAGCATTGGAGCAGGCGGATAACAGAAGGATCATAACCATAAACAGCGGAAATAAGCTTTTCTGTTTTTTCATATTTCACACACCTTTCTTGATCAGAAGTTTTGATTGATCTGTGATTTATCTGAAGACATAGATCTTATCAGAGATCTGGTTGATCTTTCCGGCTTTTTCAACTTTGACATCGCTGAACGTGATGGTATTTGGTGCAGCGCAGTTGCCAAGTGAAAGCTGTACTGCAAGATCTATATCTTTCGGAACATAGGATGCATAACTGATATATGTACCCTGCGGTCTTGACATCAGACCGAAGATACCGCCAAGGCCCTTTTCGACATCGCCGTCATTCAGGCAGATCTCAAACGGTGCCGGAATGATCGATTTTACGACGGCTGTAATGCGATATTTCTGTCCCTGTTCAAGCTTGACGCCCGGATTGATAAAGAGCTTGTTCTTCCATGCTTCACGGCCGTTTTTCGGCGTTTTGATCAGACGTACAGAAGCCCTGTTTGCTGACTTGATCAGCTCGGCGCTGTAGCCGCTCTGTGTCACGAGTTCGGAGGCGTTTTTGATCTCTTTTGTTGAAGAAGAAGTGAACGT
>CADAHV010000177.1:1891-5802 GCA_902787775.1 uncultured Erysipelotrichaceae bacterium
TGGGCTGCGGAAAACGGCATTGTCAACGGCGTAGGAGAAGGTCTTTTTGCCTGCTGTCAGCTTCTGCTCATAAAGTGCACCGTAGTCGAGCTCCTTATTGCCGTCATAAAAGATCTCAAAGAGTTTCTGATCGGCTTTGGAGTCGATATCCACGCTGACACGATAGCCTTTTCCTGCTTCCGGTGTGAATCCCGTACGGGCAGTGACCTTGGCATTCCAAGGATTTCTCTCATCCGGTGCCTTCTTGATCTTGAAGGTAGCGGAAGAATCGTCTCTCCTGAATGATGTTACGTATCCCTCATCCGCCATGCCGTTGAGATAGCCAACAGCGTTATAACGGAAATTCGGGATCAGGTTCTTGGAAGAAACTTCCTTCGCATCTTCGATCTTGATGTTGCTGATAGTAAAGCTGTTTGCCCCAGCAGCATTACCCAAGTTGAACTGCAGCGTCAGTTCTGCCTCTTTTGAAGGCGAAACGTTATATGTTACAGTCTGTTTCGTACTTGAAGCATTGAGACCAGGCTTAGTGCCGAGTTCTTTTTCCGCACTTGCATTGTTATAACAGATCTCATAACCCATGGATGATGCGGATTGTACATCTACACTGACACGGTAGGTCTTACCTGCTTCCAGCTTCTGATGCGTTTCTGCGAAAAGTTTGATCTTCCATGCCTCGCGTCCGGAAGCCGGGACTTTCTCTATATTCATGGTTGCCGAGCTATCCGTGTTGGACAGACTCGTAACGTAATCATCGTGATTCCAGCTGTTTATCTGTGGTGCCTGCACCTTCAAAGGATCGGTCATCAGGTTTTCGCCTTCCGTCTCCTTGACCTCTTCGATCTTAAAGTTGCTGACCTTAACCTCGTTTCCGGCAGCTACCGTTCCGATCTTCAGAATGACTTCTAATGTTCCGTTTTCTTCCGGTGTGATCGTTTGATCGATCTTTCCGCCGGTGATCGTTCCTGAACCGAAACCTGTTTCACCTTCTACGGACGGGTTCTTGAAGGCTACTCCGCAGCCATCTGCACCTGCAACATCCATGGTGACATGATAGGTCTGTCCTTTCTTTAGTTCAGCACCCGTAAATGCATAGAATTTTATGTGCCAGTCATCGCCTGATTTGACTACTTTTGCGGTTGCACTGCTTCCGTCGCCTGTTAATTCAGCCTGAGCACCTTCGTTGTTTTCGACTTTGAAAGAATTGTCTTTTGTGCTGGCCTCTGTTGTGACAGGGTAAGCAAAGTTTTCAGGTGTGATATCTAATCTCGTTTCCGCTTGCATCATTAGTTTTGCCGAGCTGGAGTCTGATCTTCAGCGGTCCGGCACTTTCCACACAGTCAAAGCCGTGTCTGATCGTCTTTGTTTCGCCTGCGACCAGTTTCTGATCATACAGGGCACCGTATTTGTTTTCCTGATTGCCATCGAAGCAGGCTTCAAATTTATCCTGGTTTTTGCTGCCGCTGATATCAAAGCTGACTGCATATCTTGTGCCTGCTTCCGGAGTAACTCCGGTGTCGATCAGAAGTTTGGACTTCCAGACGCCGCGATCGCTTTCCGGTGCTTCCTGAATATCCAGTGTTGCGCTGTTGCCCGAAACGGTCACGCTCTGCACATAACCCTCATCATGCTGTTCTCTTACGTTCGCATCGGATGTGTCATAAGAGAAATCAGTAAGAGGAACGTTCGTGAATTCCTGTCCTACTTCTTCCAAAGAGAAGCCGCTCAACAAGAATTTATTGCCTGCAGCAGTGTCGGTCTTTCCAAGCTGTAAGCGCAGCGTCAAAGGACCACTGCTGATTTCCGGCATGATCCACTGTTCAACATGATCCGTCTGTCCTGCCTTCAGGCTGCGTCCGTAAAGAACGCCGTAGGCATTCTCTTTATTTCCGTCGAAGCAAGCTTCGTATTCTGCCTGATCGACATTGGAGACCAGGTCGTATTTGACCCGGTAGGTCTTTCATTTGACAAGGCTGACACCTGTTGCAGCATAGAGCCTTACCTTCCATACGCCGCGGTCTTCTGCCTTGGCCGGTGCCTCTTTGATCTTCAGGAAGGCGTTAGTAGCGATCTCTTTCAGCTCGACAACATATCCTTCATCGTGCTGTTCATATACCGTTTCAAAAGCGTCGTAGGAAATGTTAACAGGAAGTTCCCTGAAAGCTGTCGGGATCAGACGATTGATGTATCTGCCGGTCCACAGAGAATTATCCAGTCTGAAATCAGCTGGCAGCACGCTCTTGTATTCATCTTTGATCTTTTCCACTTTTACGTTTCCGAAGATCACCTTGCCCCCATCCGGCGCTTCACCTAAAGAAGCCTGCAGGATGAGTTCGTCAACATTGCCATTGCCGGTAATGACGGCTTCGATCTTTTTGGTCTTGTTTGCTTCGACCTTCTGACCATAAAGAGCTCCATATCCTTTTTCTTCTTCACCGTTGTTGAACAGCAATTCAAAAGGCATGTCCTCATCACAGGATATATCTGCGCTGACGCGATAGCGGACACCCGGTTCAGGGATCAGACCGGTCCTGACATATAATCTTGACTTCCAGACACCTGAATCCATCGGTGCCGAAAGATAGTTCAGGTTGACGACGTTTTCTCTGCGGATGAGGACCGGCATATAGCCGCTGTCGTGCCTTTCGTAGACGCGCGATTCTCTTTCAAAGTTGATCGGCGCAGGAAGTGCGTCCTCATAGCTCATCTCATCTTCGAACTCTTTCACTTCGATCTGAGTAAAATCGATCGTGAACGGTGACAGCATGCCTAACTGCAGATCGAGGTAGCTCAGGCCGCCTGTGGCGATCATGATGCCGGTGATGCTGTTTTCACCCTTCTGTATCCTGAATTCCTGGAAATCTCCGAATTTGACCTTGCCGGCCACGTTCGAATTGAATTTGTAGGTTACGAAATAATCACGGCCTGCAACCGTCGGGTAATTGCACTCCAGTTTGACGTGCCACGCTTCTCCGTCTGTCCTGCTTGCATTGAAACGATAAACGCCATCGACGATCTCGCCTTTTCCCGCAACTTTATCGCCTTCGAACTTCGCATTGAAGATCGAATCCGAATGCGACAGCGATATCGTTTCATTGGCTTGTGCCGTATTTGTTTCCGTTTCTGCAAAATCCTCAAACGGGAAGATCTCTTCCCAGTCTGTCTCTTCTGTTTCTTCGTTCTGCTCAGCTCTTATGCTGCAGCCGGTCAAAAGAAGCAGAAAAACAAGGAAAGTAATGCTCATGACCTTCAGGTGTTTCATAAGGATCTCCTTTTTCTTTATCGTTGTTCTGAATCACGTCAGGATCGCTTTGGTCTGGTGTTCCGGTGCTGATCCTTTTAAGTAAATTAACCGCAACAAAAAATGATGTTTTGTAATATTGCCACTTATATTATTTCTTATTTTTTCTAAAAAAATAGTGCTTTTGCACTATTTATTTAACATTTTTAACATATTTATGTGTGCAATTGCACATTTTCTTCTTTTATTCGTTTCAATTACGGATCATTTTGCCTTAAGCAAAGAAAAAAGCGATTCAAAGAATCCTTTTTCCTGAACAAAAAGACAGACTCGAATGAATCTGTCCTTGTATGGTTTTTAATATAGCTTTGCGCCTGCCGGGATATGTGGGTCAACCTGAAGCAGATGCAACTTCTCTGCACCTTCTTCATGGTGAACGGCAGAGATCAACATACCGCAGGAATCGATGCCCATCATGGTTCTTGGTGGCAGATTGACGATGGCGATGCAGGTCTTGCCGACGAGCTCTTCCGGTTCATAGTATTCATGGATGCCGGAAAGGATGGTCCTTGGTGTACCGGTGCCGTCATTGAGCGTGAACTTCAATAACTTTTTGGATTTCGGTACTGCTTCGCAAGCCAACACCTTGACTGCACGGAAGTCGGACTTGGAG
>CADAHV010000178.1:0-2758 GCA_902787775.1 uncultured Erysipelotrichaceae bacterium
CATGGCAACTTCATCAAAGATCATCGCCTGGGAGATCATCTGGTTCGGATTCTGCATGACATAACCGATCTTGGAAGCCCTGGAACGGATCGAGTCATTGGTGATGTCCTTGCCGTCAAATAAGACCTGACCATGGGAAGCTTTCTCAAAACCGCAGACCACCTTGCATAAGGTGGACTTGCCGGCACCGTTCTTGCCGACAATCGCCATCATCTCACCCTTCCGTATGGTGAAAGAGACATCCTTCAGGATCGGATCGCCTTCCACATAGGAGAAATCGAGATTCTTGACTTCCAGAATGACTTCTTCTTTGTTTTCTTTAACTTGTTTATCCTGCTGCTGGTACCACTTGGCGATCTTATCCGTATCTTCCTTCTTCAAAGTCAAGGAACGGATATGATCGATATTTTCTACCTGATCCACGTCCACACCGGCGTATTTGAGCTGTGTTAAGTATAAAGGCTCACGGATGCCATACTTGACCAGCAAGTTACTTCTAAGCAGAGCTTCCGGCTTTTCATCGGCAATGATCCTTCCATCATCCATCAGAATGATGCGGTCGACCTTTTCCCACAAGACATCCTCGATACGATGTTCGATGATGATAACCGTGGTATTTGTCTCTTTCTTGATCTGATCGATCAGCTCGATTGCGCCCTTGCCGGTCGCCGGGTCAAGGTTAGCCAGTGGCTCATCAAATAAAAGGATCTTGACATCATCGACGATGACACCGGCCATCGAAACCCGCTGTTTCTGACCACCCGAAAGATCATAGGGTGCATTGGACATGCGCTGTTCAATGCTGACCTTTTTGGCCGCCTCAATGACCTGGGCCTTCATGGCCTCCTGTTCGACGCAGTTGTTCTCCAAGGCAAAGGCGATATCTTCCGCCACCGTTAAGCCGACAAACTGGCCATCCGGGTCCTGCAGGACCGTACCGACACGGGTCGACAGCTCAAAAATCGAAGAATTCTTGGTGGCAATGTCATCGACAAAAAGGTCTCCCTCCATCTTGCCGGTCAAGGCAAAAGGAATCAGTCCGTTGATACAGTTGCCCAGGGTGGACTTGCCCGAACCTGAAGCGCCGCAGATCAGAACCTTTTCTCCCGGATAAATATCCAGATCGATATTCTTTAAGGTCGGATTCTTCTGCGCCGTATATTGGAATGAGAAGTTTTTAAAAGATATTATCGGTTTCATACTCTTAAATTATACATGAGACAATCCACGGCAAAACTTGAAGAAAAAAAGTTTTTGGTTTTCACTCAGTCTTCACAATCCTCTGTTACTATGTCAGTGTAAAATAATTTTTTCATTTAATTCTCCAAACGGGAAAAATCCCAATACCTTGATTCAAGAATAGCGGTATCACACGATACCGCTTTTCTTATACTAAAAAAGATGTGCATCAGCACATCTAATTTAAGGCCATTCTTATATTATCGTCCGCCTGAGCGAGCTTTTCTTTCGCCTCGTTAAGAGGAATATTCAATAAGATCATCACGATCGCCAGCTTGCAGTTGTTTTCGGTTTCCTTCAATACCGCATCAGCTTTCTCGTGATCGCAGCCCGTGGCCTCCATGACCACCCGGCGGCAGCGTTCCACCAGTTTTTCATTGGTCGCCTTGACATCAACCATCAGGTTGCCGAAGACCTTGCCGACCTTGACCATCGTCACCGTCGAGATCATATTCAGAACGATCTTCTGGCAGGTTCCGGATTTAAGTCTCGTAGAACCGGTCACCACTTCCGGACCGGCACTCAGTTCAATCGGCAAGTCGCAATGATCAGCGATCTCCGTATTGAAGTTACAGCACAGGCACCCCGTCGAAGCGCCAATTTCTCTGGCATAATCCAGACCGCCGATGACGTATGGCGTACGGCCGCTGGCCGCAATGCCGATGACCATATCTTTTTCATTTAAGGAAATGTTTTTGAGGTCTTCGACCGCCAGTTCTCTGGAATCTTCTGCCCCTTCCACTGCCTTGACAAAGGCGTTGTCACCGCCGGCGATCAAACCGACAAAACGATCGGAATTGTAGGTTGGCACGACCTCCACCGCATCCATCAGACCTAAACGGCCGGAGGTTCCCGCACCGATGTAGATGATACGGCCGCCCCGCTTATAGGCTTGAATACATTCATCGATCACGATGCGTATCTCAGGAAGTGCTCCTTTGACGGCATCCACCACCTTGAGATCTTCCTCATTCATGATTTTTAAGATCTCATCCACGCTCAATAAATCGATGTCTTTTGTCTTTTCATTTCTCTTTTCCGTTGAGAGATTGTCGATCTTGACTGCCATATTATCCCTTCCTTTCAAACAGTTTTCCGTCGATGTAGGTCGCCTGGTTTTCAAAACGATCATTGAAAACCGCAATGTCGGCCTTATAGCCTTCCTTGATCAAACCCTTATCGTTGATGCCCAGCATCTTCATCGGATTGATGGTGACCGCATTCATCGCCGTCACGATATCGATGCCCGCTTCATGGATCGCATAATCCAGAATGTGGCTCAGTTTATGACAGGAACCCGATAAGGTATTGGTGCCAGTGATATAACCGACGCCCTCCGCCGTGATCGTCGTGGTTCTGCCCTTCTTCGGATCGCCATATTCGCCTAACGGCAATCCCTTGATCGCCACCGAATCGGTAATCATGATGAAGCGGTCCTTTCCTTTAATGCGGGCTAAGATATTGGCGGCAATCTGGTTGACGTGGATGCCGTCACAGATGCACTCGGTGTAGCAGTTGT
>CADAHV010000179.1:0-2713 GCA_902787775.1 uncultured Erysipelotrichaceae bacterium
AAGATGCCGGTATATTCGTTGCGCACGCTCATCGGCTGCTTATCCAGATACGCCAGCAGTTCGCTGACTTCCTGATCTTCACTGTCCTTGGCCATCAGAGAAAGATTCATGTCCTCATAGCCGTTGAAGTGTAAGACCTTCTCGCTGACTTCTTCCTTTTCTTCTTCGATCACCACGTTTTCTGTCTCCTGCAGGGCTTCGGAATTCTTGTTGCCACCAAGGACCGCATAGCGAAGTTCCACCAGGAAGTTTGGCAAAACGCCCAGCTTGCCCGATGCCGTATCGGTATCGACAAAGCGGCTGTGGTAAGCGCCATAGGCACTGTGATCGGCGATACCGCTTAAAGGCAAAGACACGACGATCAATGCCCATAAAGCTGCTGCCATAAGCACACCCGTCATGTGTAAAGACGGTCTGTACGCCCCTTCTTTCTTTCCCCGCATCATCAGGAATGCCTTGATCAAAACCGGCACTTCAAACAAGAGGATGGTATTGATGTTCTCCTTCAAAGTCGCCTTTAATGACCAGCCGAAGTTGGTGATCGCATCTTCCCCGCCGCCTAACATTGATACCGACAGCAGAGAACCGAAGGTCTTGTAGTAGATCAGATCGACCAGGTAGAACAGCGACAGGACAAACAGGATCAATAAGCTGAGCAGGTCATTCATCCGCTCCCGTTTCCTGAACCAGCCCGTCAACGCCGCCAGTAAGGCAGCGATCGGCACCAGGAAGAGGATGTTGTAGACCGATATCGTATTGAGTGTTCCATGTAACTGATAATAGAGCAGCAATTCATAATACAACAGGACCAGCAGGAAGGCTGCCATCCTTTTGAGATATGTATTTATTTCTTCTTTCTTCAGATTTCTCACTTTATGCCTCTTTCTGTCATCTTTATTGAAAAATGACGAAATGTTTTCTGTAATGTTTTTCAAAACACACATAATCTAGGATAACACTTTATTGGAAAAGATGCTTTAAAAACTAATTAAATGCATCTTAAGAAAGGCTTCAGAAATTCATACAATTCATCATGTATAATAAATAACGTGAAGAAAGTGCTTATACTCACATCGATCAAAACCGGATCGGGACACCGCTCTTCGTCCAATGCGATCGAAAAAAAACTGAAAGATGCCGGATATGACACCAGACAGCTGGATGTTTTCCCGTTGATGGGCAGACTGGGCAGGTTCATGGAAAATTCCTACATTCCTTTGACCACCAAGGCACCTTATGCCTACTACCTGATGGAGAGAGGTTCGGAACATTTTCCTTTCGTCGTCCACTCCCAGATGTACTACCGGGTAAGAAAACAGCTTTTAAAGAAAATAAAGGAATACGATCCGGATCTGATCATCTCCGTTCAGTGCATGTTCACCAAGGCGATCTCCCACATCATCCGCCGCTACAAGCTCAATATCCCTTTCTATATCGGCATCATCGATTTAGTCGATCCGCCCGCTGTATGGCAGGACAAGAACGCCGACATGAGCTTTGTGCCGACCCAGGCCGTCGCCGATGATCTGATCGCCAAAGGTTTTGATCCCAAGAAGGTTTTGGTCTCCGGTTTTCCGGTACGCGATGACATCATCGTCAGAGACACGCCGAAAACAATCGATGACAAGGTACGCATCCTGATGGTCAATTCCTCGACCAGCCTGCATAAAAACATCCGCTTCGTCGAAGAAGTCTCCCGCTTGCAGAACGTATCGATCGACTTCATCTGCGGACTGGATGAAAAACTCTACAACACCCTCTCCGCCATGAAAAAGCGCGGTGAGCTTGATGACCGCATCCGCATCCACGGCTTTGTCTCCAACATGAATGAGTTCATGAACGAAGCCCACGTCATCTTAACCAAAGCCGGCCCCAACGTCATTGTGGAAGCCGTCCGTTCCGGCACGGCCATCGTCATCACCGGCCACATCCACGGCCAGGAAGACAACAACCACAAGTATGTTCTCGCCAACGGCTACGGCATCGTCTGTGAAGATCCCAATCAGATCTACGATGAACTCAACGACTTCATCCACAGCGGCAAATTAGAAAAATGTCTGGAAAATATCACCAGACACGGAATCGACAACGGCGCCGAATTCATCGCCGACTACGTCGTAAACAACATCGGGATCTGAGTCATTCAGATCCTTTTTATAATCGCTTCATTGGCCTTTTTCAGAAACAACGCAAAGGCCCAGGTCGCAAAACTGATAAAGAAGTAGATGGCAAAGCCGATTGGATAACCCCAGGACATGAAACCATACCAGTCATTGGAGTGCGGCCATTCACCAACCCCGTTGATCAGAATGTTGCCGACATAGAATAAGCCATAGATCATCATCGGAAGGGCAGCCAGGAGGCTGTCTTTCTGACTGAACTTTGTCCGATTGCAGAAAAGAAATTCAAAGATCGCACAAAGCGGCACGACACCATGAAGCCAGAAGCTCACCCCATAAAACATCGCTGCATAGCCAAACAAAGGGCCCAGGAACACCACGACCACAATAAAAGTCACCGACACGGAAACCGCGGCAATATACTTGATCTTCTCATTACCGTTGATCAGCCATACAACGCAGGCAAAAGCTTCCAAGAGATTGGAAAGAATCGTGAAGTAGCGAAGGGAGGCAAGACCTCTGGCTGCCAAAGCTTCCTGAGACAGGCCCAGAAACATGGAACCCCAGGCATATAAGACGGCAATCGCCATAAA
>CADAHV010000180.1:0-4306 GCA_902787775.1 uncultured Erysipelotrichaceae bacterium
AGGAAACCTTCATGCCCTTGGAGACACAATAATCGATGACCTCGTAATTACCTTCCAGCATCTCCGGTGCGATCATCACATAGATGAGATGACCGTTGCAGGCCTCGTTGAATTCATCAATGACCGCCTTGTCCGGAATGATCTGGAAATCCAAAGACTGGGCACCCCGTTCCTTGCCGGAACAGATGAACGGTCCTTCCTCATAGACACCCAGGATACGGGTCCCTTTCTTGTTTTCCTTATCGATGTATTCGCCGATGTTCTTCAAACCCTTCAAAAGACCCTCTTTCGGGTAGGAAGAGATCGAAGCCAGGGTCGAGGTCACACCTTCACTTGGAAGATAAGCACACCAGTCTCGTAACCACTTCTTGGTGGCATTGTTGGCCTCGGACTTGTTCCAGCCGTGATTGTGGATGTCGCAAAGACCCGGCATGATGATCAGATCGCCATAATCCACATCCGCCTTAAACAAGCCATAAGGAAATACCCCGGTGATCCTGTCCTTTTCGATGCGGACCTGTTTTGGCTGCACCTTCTCTTCGTAATACACCTTTGTCGATTGAATGATCATATTATTCTTTTCCCCCGTCCTTATACAAATCCATATATCGTTTTCGATCCATCAGATTCACATGACCTTTTCGATATTCCTTCATGAGCGGCACTTCCACCTTTTCCGTGGTCCATTGATATGCAAAGCCGCACTTCTCCTGGACCCGCCTGGAGCGCTCATTGCCATCGTAGTAACCGGCCCAGATCTTCTTCATGCCCAGGTCTTCAAAGCCATGTTTCAATATCGCTTTTACCGCCTCGGACATATAGCCCTTGTTCCAATAGGAATGGCCTAACCAATAGCCCAGTTCACACTCATCCTCAGCTTCCGTCATGTCGGTAAAGCCCTTCAGTTTGAGCTCAATACAGCCGATAGGCTCATCGGTTTCTTTTAAACAGATCGCGTAACACTCTTTCTTGTTGAAGACGTTCTCGATCACTGCCTTACTTTCTTCAACGCTCTGATGCGGCGGCCAGCCGGCGATCGGACCCACCGCCTCATCTTTGGCCAGTTCATACAAACGCTTCGCATCACTTATTTGCCAATGGCGGAAATACAATCTTTCACTTTCCATCATAGTTCTCCAATCGTTCCATCAATTTTGGAAGTGATCTTTAAGATATTCTCCGAAGCCTTTTCATTCATCACCGGCGACATCGTCTTTTTCTGATCGACCAGGTCGGCAAAATGTTTGAGCTCATAATAGAAATCCGAAATCAGTTCGACATCGTTTTCGTAATCCACGCCATCGATCTGATACCTGATCTTTCCTTCCTTCCAGTAATTGGATACCTCGATGAAGCCTCGTTCGCCCTCAATCCGCAAATGATGATCCCCATCTTTCGAATTGGAGACGGCAGCTCTTGCTTTGACGCCCTTATAGTCAAGATCCGCAAAAGCGGTGGTTTCAGAACGGTCTTCTTTGCGATCACTTTGTAAGGCTAGCAATTCCGGTTCTTCTTCCATGATGAAGTTCATCGTTCCCGCGCAATAGGAACCCAGATCCTTAAAGGCGCCGCCGGTCTTGAGATCGTTGATCCAATGGGTTTCCGGATGATTGCCACCCCGCATGAAGGACGCATAAATAGTTTTGATCTTGCCGATCTTTCCTTCATTGACCATCTTTTTCACCTCAATGATTGAAGGCAAGAAGACCGACTTCAAGGCCTCCATCAAAAGAACACCTTCTTGTCTGGCATACGCAAATACTTCTCTATTCTCTTCTATAGAAAACAACATCGGCTTTTCACAGATCACTGCCTTATGATGCCTGATCGCTTCTTTGATCAAGGCGTAATGGCCGGGATTGTAGACCGCGATATAGACCGCATCGATATCGCTGTTGAAGAAGTGTTCGTAATCGCCATAATCGCGGCAGCCATAGGTTTCAGAATACTCTTTCGCCTTATTCACATCCTTGGAACCAAAGCCGACCAGGTCGATGGAATCCACCAGTAAGGCTGATTTTGCGATCCGATTTGCGATCTTGCCGCAGCCAAGTATTGCCAGTTTCATGTTTCATTCTCCTCACGCAAAGCGTAGTAGTCGATATAGGTCTTAAAAGCCGAAGGGATGGCCAGATCATTGAGCTTCTTGCGATCGACCAGAACTTCATTTTCCTCTAGCGGCACATCCCAGTTTCCGATCTGGATCTCATAGGCTCTCATGTGCCATTCCACATGGGAGAAGATATGCTTTGCATCAGGCAATCTCTTGATACGCAAGGCATCATAGCCAAGGGTTTTCAGATAAGCCCGTGCTTCACTTTCCTTCAAATCCTCATCCACACCGAGAAATTCATACAAGCCTGCCAGCAAACCCTTTGAAGGTCGTTTTCTTATTAAGAAGGTCTCACCGCTTCGAAGGATAAATAAGGTCCGATGAACGATCTTTCTTTCTTTGTTTTTGCTGCGGTAAGGCAAAGTCTCACAACAATCGTTCTGACAGGCATAACAGGAATCCTTCAAAGGACAGCTTTCACATAAGGGCTTTCCATTGGGAATGCAGACCATTGCCCCCAGATCCATAAATGCCTGACTCAGATCTCTGGCAAGACCCTTGGTCCTTTTTTGTCCCTTATAGTAAGTGACGATCGTCTCTTCCAGATCCTTTCGTCGATCGCCGCATAGCCCTGATCAAAACCGATCGACATGATAGCCCCGGCCGTATAGGGACCGATCCCCGGCAGTTTCAATAAAGAATCATAGTCAGCAATCAGCTTTCCGTCATACTGTTCTACCAAAACCGTAGCACAGCGCTTGAGGTTTCTGGCCCTGGAATAATAACCCAGCCCTTCCCACAAACGGAATAATTTATCCTCATCCATCGCTGCCAGACTTTGAATATCCGGGACTTCCTTTTTGAAACGTTCAAAATAAGGAATGACCGCTTCCGTCCTGGTCTGCTGCAACATGATCTCGGAGATCCAGACATCGTAAGGATCTTCACTGTCACGCCAAGGGAAACTTCTCTTGTGTTTCCGATACCAGCCAACGAGCTTTTTTACATCTTTATCTGACAGCACATACATTTCAATTTCATTATACTCTGCCTGCATGTCTTCAAAGATCCTGAACTATTCCATAAATTGAAACATAACAGAAAGAATTCAATCGGGGCTAAATCTTAATGACAAAATCATTATGTAAAGCAAAATATAATAACATGCTTTACATTATCTATATTTTGATATAAAGATATCAGAAAAGAGAGGAAAATAGTGATGGCTCAGAAAATGATTAATTTCAGAATGGAAGAAAGTCTGAAAAACCAAATGGAGGAAGTTTGTAGAGAAATGGGAATCAGCTTATCTACCGCATTTACTATTTTTGCCAAAAAGGTCACAAAAGAAAGAAGAATCCCTTTTGAGATCACTGCTGATCCGTTTTACAGTGCGGAGAATATGAATGAACTGCATAGACGGATAGATAACATTAAAACGGGTGTTTCAACACTGAAAGAACACGAATTAATTGAGGAGGATTAATGAAGAAGTTGTGGGATGATGAAGCCTGGTCAGAATATCTTGAATGGCAAAGCACCGACAAAACAACTTTAAAAGAATTAATCGCCTGATTAAAGACATTGACCGGAACGGATACGATTGTATCGGGAAACCCGAGCCACTAACTGGAATTTTATCTGGCTATTGGAGCGTGAGAATCGATGAAAAAAACAGGATTGTGTTCAGAATCGATGGCGCAAATCTTGAAATCATTCAATGTGGGACGCATTACAAAGACAAATAACGCTTACTAAAATATGTGCACCGTTTCCGGTGCACATATTTTGTTTCATCTTTTAGAAGTGTTTGACTCTTCCCTTGAAGTGTTCGTAGATCGCGTTATTGTCGAAACCATCGACATTCTGTGACTGGAAGACATACGGACGCTTGCCATGAGACAAGACGATCTTAATGGCTTCCGATACGATGGTGTTGACTAAGAACATCGTCACGATCGAAGAAGCCGGACCGGTCTTGATGCCATCCAGATCGAGCGTCGCATCGCCCGACGGTACGCAGGTATCAATGACACAGTCAGCACATTCATAAAGTTTCTTTCCGGAAGGATGTCTGGAAGTGGTGTTTTTGGACTGTTCGAGATTAGTCATCGCCACGACATAGACGCCCTCTTTCTGGCAGCGCATCGCCATCTCAATCGGCATGGCATTGCGGCCGGAATTGGAAGTGATGATCATCATATCGCCCTGTTCAATGTTGTAGGAATCATAGATGACATCGGAAACGCCCGG
>CADAHV010000181.1:0-2665 GCA_902787775.1 uncultured Erysipelotrichaceae bacterium
TGCCGGAGAGTTCCTAATCTCTGAAAGCCCTTGATTTCAAGCCATTCTGCCGCTCTGACAACAGCATTTCTTTGTATCAATTCTTGGGTTTACATTTCACTGTAAATTTCATGCATCTCCCAGTGCTCATTTTCATTGATCTTCTTGGTATAGTACTTCTGCTGATTTTCTATCGATGAGGTCTGATCGGTGCTCTTAGTGCTGACACGCGCATAAACAGCAACCACTTTATCATCGGTATCTGTGATCGTAGGCATCGGCATGCCCTTATGAAAGTACTCATTTGAGGCCGTTGAATTACGAACACGATTCCGTATTTCTTCTCTTTCTGCTTCCCGTTCTTTATGCCGGATCTGCCAATCTGTCTGCGTGCTGCAAGGGAGTATTATGGAGTGAATACTATGAATGGTGAACCTGATCTTTCTTTTCTGAATTATGAAAATGCAATGTCACTTGTGGCTGATGTTTCGGATGTACAGACGATATACTATCCACCTGCAGGAAAAGATGAGAACGGATTGATCGTTCCGGGATACGTTGATGGAAGTTCATTAGCTAAATATCTTGACCTCGTGTCTTGGAAACAGTCAAATGCTCCGAGTGAAGATTTGCCTTCGCCAGGGTCGATTCAATTCGTTATAAGGGACGATTATAGAATCACGATATATAAAGATGCAAAAATGGCAATTGTGAAGTTCGGATATGATGCCCGTTTCTATAAGATACAGAGCGATGACTATGAAAAAGCCGTCGAACTGTTCTATACGGAACCCAAAGAGAACACTTTGAGCGCAAAAACATATGTCGCATACGCAAACTATACTGCGGATGGATGGATCTTTGCGCAATGTCTGAATCCGTATTCCCTGGCGATCAGTTCTGCCCGCCATCTGCCGGTTTACAGATTCAAAACGACAGATGATCTTGCGAAGTTTAAAGAAAGTGTTTCAAATACACTTACGCTTGATCAAAGCGACAATGAAGTTCCTTCCTTTAATGAAGTGACGCTCGGGTATGACGATGCTTTCTTTAAAGACCACACCGTGATCCTTGCCTATGTGACAGCCGGCAGCGGATCCTATCGCTTTGCGATACAGGAAATTGAAGCCAATGGTTCTGAGCTTTGCCTCAATGTGATCCAGACAAATCATCCGGAAGTGGTAACTTCCGATATGGCGGGCTGGTTTGTCATAGCTGAGCTTGCGAATACTGACCTGTCTGGCATTACAGAATATGATGCCAAGCTCATTCCCTAAGCATTCGGAAGACCACCATAAACCGATACTTAATTCTGCAATCGTATAGATATTCATAAGCAGCAATAATGTGGGCCACTGTCCACATTTTCTGTTTTTTAAACAAAAACGCTATGTTCAACTTAAGTGTTGATTTGTCCTAAAATCAGGACAATATGGTTCTTTGAAATGAAATATCATGATGCCAGAGAGGTGTTTTTATGATAGATAAAGACTTTCTGGAATCATTATCACCTGTTGAGATACAGATGGTGCATCAGTATATCGGAATACTTTTCAAGGAAAAGATCAATGACGATACGTCAAACTATGACAATCTTAAGAATACTGTAACGAGGTGTCCGCACTGCCATGGTGAACACTTTGTAAAAAACGGAAACAGAGACGGCAGACAGCGCTATCTGTGCAAAGACTGCAATAAAAGCTTTGAAGACAGCTCCGGGACTTTCTTCTTTCATTCCAGGATTAACTACAATACCTGGATGACCTTTATCGGGTGTGAAGTTGTAGGACTCTCCTTAAGGCAAGAAGAAGCGGTATGCGGCGTATCTAAAACAAGCTGTTTTCATATGCGCCACAGACTCTATCACGCCTTAAGTCAATACCAGAATAACAGAAAGCTTGAAGGCTTATGTGAGATCGATGCCGCTTATACTTCCATCAATCTGAAAGGTTTCAGGAAGGACATGCCAAGGCTTTCCAAGAAAAGAGGAAAGCATAAGCCCGATAAGGATCATAAGCAGTTAAGAGGCCTCTCCCATCACAAGATCTGCCTTGTGACGGCAATCGATGAAAATGATCATATCTTGTTCAAGGTCGCCGGTCTGGGAGTGGAAGATACAGATAAATACGAACGCTTCTCCTCTTTCTTTTCAAGAAAGATCTCCTTTGTTGCCGATGAGAAGCGCTGCATCGAGTCATTCTGCAAAAGGCACCACTATTACATTGATATCATTCCTTCCGGATCATTCAGATCGGATAAAGGAAACACCTTGTCTTCCATCAATCAGTTCCATCAGGAATTCTCTGAACTGCTAAGAAAGAAACGCGGCATCTCAACAAGACATCTGCAGTCCTACATGGACTTCCTTGTCGTTACAAAAGAGCTCAGATACAGACTTGAACTCAAAAAGATGAATACAAAGCTGTATATGGACATATTGAGAACGCCTTTACTTTTTACAGTCAAGGACATCTGCAGATTTCCTTTGCCGGTCGATATCTATGAAGCCTACAAGGAGTATGGCTATACAGATCCAAGAAGCCTTACAGACAACCTGTCAGGTGATATATGTGATATTTCAAAGAACAGTATCAAAGATATTAAGGCAAATCAACCTTTATCTTGAACATAGCGTTTTTTTAATATTTGTTGTTGTCTTTGGCTTTCGCTATTCAGATTCTAGCTC
>CADAHV010000182.1:0-2591 GCA_902787775.1 uncultured Erysipelotrichaceae bacterium
GACATGTTCGACATCTTTCCCGATCCGGGAATCAAGATATTTGTGATGATTGGTTTTCTGTCTAGATTCTTTCACCTTCTTTGTTGAAGAGGTGAAGATCTTCTTTTTCAAAGCTGACCTTGACTTCCTGACCTTTGAGGTAGAGGAACTGGTCTTCTTTCGCTTTTTCTAAGGCGGTCAATTGCTTGCTGTCAATATCCAAATGGATCAAGAGATCCATGTTGGCCAGTTCGGTATAGTCAATGATGGCTGACGTGCCGTCTTTTCCCAGATGAAGGTCGATCGGACGGATGCCGGCAGTGAGTTTTCCAATATTGAGCTGTTTCTTTTGTTTGGAAGTGAGAGACAGCTCCTGATGAAGGATTTTGAAGTGACCGTCTTTGTTGACATCGATTTCGTCAAAGAAGTTCATCGCCGGAGAGCCGACAAAGGAGGCGACAAAGCGGTTCTTAGGTGTCTTGTAGACGTTATAGACCGAGTCATCCATCTGCGTGATGCCGTCTTTCAATACGACGATACGTTCAGCCAAAGCCAAAGCATCATACTGGTCATGGGTGACATAGATGATAGTCGGATGAAGGACCTCGTGGATGCGGCTTAAAAGTTTTCTGAGTTTTGCGCGGACCAGGACATCCAGATTGGAGAAGGGTTCATCCAGCAAGAGGACGGATGGATCCTTGACTAAGGCTCTGGCAATTGCCACTCTTTGTTTCTCGCCGCCCGATAATTCATCGGGCAGTTTTTCCAGTTTGTCGGACAGATCGACCAAGGCAGCCATCTCTTCGACTTTCTTTTGAACCTCTTCCCTTGGCAGGTGTTTGACTTCCAACGGGAAGGCAATGTTCTTGTAGACCGACTGGTTGGGGTAGAGGGAATAGGTCTGGAAGACCATGCCGATATCCCGTTCGTCGATGTCGATTTCATGTAAGTTTTGATCGTTGTACAAAACTTCTCCTAAAGGCGGTTCTTCCAGACCGGCAATGATTCTTAGAAGCGTTGATTTACCTGAACCCGACGGACCGAGTATGGCGATGAATTCCCCGTCATGAAAGACAGCGGAGAAGTGCTGCAAAGCCACGACACCTTCGTTGGAGGTGTAAGGCATGGCTTTTTGTTTTTTCAGGATCTCTTCTTTTTTCTTGCGCCCGAATAAGCCGTTGACTTCCTGAAAAGGATAGACCATGGAGACGTCTTTTAATTCAATGCGGCTCATCGTTTATTCCCCTTTTTGGAAGAGAGCTTTTCTTCGATGTCATAGGCAGAGATCGTCTCTTCTTCCTCTTCCTCGCTTTCTTCTTCTTTTTCGGCATCCTGGAGCTCATTGTCTTCAATGAACTTCTTTAAATCGTTTTCCAGGTAGGTGCGCACCAGATCGGCATAGAGACCGGGTACGATCAGTAAGGCCAGAGGGAAGGATTCCACGGCCAGAACCATGAAGAGGAATAAGACCAGATAAAAGAAGGAGCGAAGCGGCTTCTTCAAAGCAAAATAGGCTGCCATGCGAACGATCGATAAGGTCGAGGCATAAAAGCGGGAGAGGATCGGGGGAATGTAGACGATCGTGGTGATGACCACGGCAGATACCAGAATGCCCAGCAGCATGTACAACATGCCCCAGATATTGATTTTGTAGATCTGATAGCCGGTCCACAGGCCTTCCGCGACAAATAAGCCGGCAACGATGACCAAAAGCGTCAGCTTGATGCCGGGAATCAGATTGAGTTTGTAGGATTCAAAAAAGTCCTTCCATACGCCGTTTCCTCTTCCCGGTCCGAAGATGATCTTGTTGGTGGTGTGATAAAGAGCACACGATGAAGAAACAAGGGTGATCACCGGTAAGGAAAAGATAAGCCAGAGAAAGGATACGATCAGCATATTGGCGATCGTTTCCAGCATGCGGATAAAAGGACTGTTGTAATTCATAGAGGCGTCTTCTTTAAATACGTTACGGTACCGGCCTTGAGGTGTTCTTCATAGCCAACGGCATTGAGTATGTCGACATCAAGGACACTGGGATTATAGACCATGGTACCATCTACACTATATTCTAACATGTCGTAGGCTTTGATATAGGAGAGGATCTGTCCGTTTGTGGCAAACCAGATCTCATCCTTATACTGGGCGATGTAGGAGACAAGTTCTTCGATCCTTTCCCAGTTGTCATCGCCGTCAAATTCATAGCCATGACCCCAGACATAAAACAGGGAAGGTTTGAAAGAAGACTTGGTGCTGACAAATTCCTGGGCCAGATCCATGAGCTTGGAATCGTTGTGGTGACAGGTCGGGTGTAACTCAAAAGGATCTTCCGGCAGATCAAAGCTGTGCGTCGACTTCACAGTTCTGGCGCCTTTGTAGCCGGCTTGTTTCAAAAGCTGTTTGACATCCTCATTGTATAAGCCAAAGGGATAGGCAAACATGGACAGCGGATAGCCGACTAACGATTCCAGTTTGGCCTTGTCTTCGACAATTTCGTACATGGCGTTGGGAAGGCCGATGTGGGCCAGGTCGGAATGGTAAAGGCCATGGCCACCGACTTCATGGTTTTTGTAGAGCTCTTTGACTTCCCTTGTTTCAACTTTGGAGATGTCGAT
>CADAHV010000183.1:0-2518 GCA_902787775.1 uncultured Erysipelotrichaceae bacterium
CGGTGCCATGCCTAAAAAAGAATCATGGATCGCCCGCAAAAAGACCTGTGTCTGCAATTTCTGACACAGGGGTTCCAGTTTATCCTGCAATAAGGCGATCAGCTTCTCCATCTACCACTTCTTTCTGATGATCTTTGCGCCGTTACTTTCAATGATCTGCTTATACCAGTCATACGACTTCTTCGGTTTTCTGGAAAGGTCTTCATCGACTGCCACCAGGCCATAGCGCTTGGCCATGCCGTTTTTCCAGGAATACAGGTCAAAGGTCGACCAGGCAAAATAGCCTCTTACATCGACGCCTTCATCCATGGCATTCATCATGGCGGCGATGTGATCGTTCATGAAAGAGATACGGTAATCATCTTCCACCCTGGAAACGGAAACATCCTCTCTGACGCCGATGCCGTTTTCCGTGATGTAGATCGGCAAGTGATAGCGTTCATAGACTTCCTTCAGACCCTTCTGCAGACCCTGAGGATAGATCTGGGTGCCCCACTCGTTATAGACGGCACCGGGCATGTCAAAGATCTGCTCAAACCAGCCCTTGATGACTACGGTATTCTTGCCGCCTTTGCCGGAATTGTTGACTACTAAAGAAGTCTCGCCTTCCGTATATGGCTTGACCAGAATGTGGGAATAATAATTGAGACCTAAAAAATCAACGGTATTTTCTTTAATGATTTTTAACTGTTCATCTCTGATAAAAGAAATATCAAAATCCTTGGACAAAACGCAAAGCAGATCAAAAGGGATCTCCCCCTTGGCTGCCGTATCCAGGATCCAGTTGTTGGCATAGTTATCGGCATAACGCATGGCGATCTTTGTCCGGAACGAATCATCGACGCCATTCACCGGCCCAAAGGAATGAACGATGCCGATCTGTCCCTTATAGCCGCCTTGCCTGAACGCCCTTACGCCCAGTGCCGAGGCATACATGACATGATATGCTGCCTTGATGAATTCCTGGGCATTCTGATGACCGGGCGGATAATTGCCGATCAGATAACCGGAAGCGATAAAATACTTGGGTTCATTGAACGTGACCCAGTCTTCCACCAGATCGCCGAAGGCCTCATAACAGACCTTGGCATACTGTTCAAAACCGTAACAGGTCTCTTCATTCAGCCAGCCGCCGACTTCTTCCCAGTACTGCGGCAGATCCCAGTGGTAGATCGTCACGAAAGGCGTTACATGATTTTCCAGACAGGTCTTGATCAGATCGCGGTAAAAGGCGATGCCTTTCTCGTTGATCGTTCCGTTTCTGTCCTTGATGATACGCGGCCAGGACAAAGAAAAACGATAGGCATTCTGCCCGCCTTTGGCTAACTGTATGATGTCTTCCTTATATTTATGATAGTGGTCGGATGCCACATCGCCGTTTTCCAGATTGCGTTCATGAAGATAGACATCCCAGATGGACAAAGCCTTATCATCTTCCTGATAGCCTCCCTCGCACTGATAAGAAGCCGTTGCCGAACCCCAGAGAAAGTTTTGATCCATGGTGATGTCCTCCTGTTTACACAACTATTCTATCATCTGTACCCAGTACAAAATACTCGTTGGCGTCGACTTTTGAGCCAATGAAAAACACATCGATGAAGGTTTCTTCTTCCTTCCATTCTCTCAACAGTCTTTCGTACATCCGATCCAGTTTCTTCTCATCCTTATCCCGAAAGATGCTGGCATGGGGACGATAGTTTCGATCAAAGGTATCGATCGCAATATCGTACCGTTCTTTCAGAAACCGATCGATCCTTTCATGCAGAGCTTTGATCGCATCGATGTCTTCAAAACACAGCCAGATCATATCGGAAACTCTTTCCAGGTGACTCTTTCCCAAAGCAATTCTCTTCTGAT
Source organism: uncultured Erysipelotrichaceae bacterium (assembly GCA_902787775.1). GTDB lineage: Bacteria > Bacillota_I > Bacilli_A > Erysipelotrichales > Erysipelotrichaceae > Colivicinus. The sequence goes on from CADAHV010000183.1 coordinate 1,858, forward strand.
TTTGCAACAGAACTCTCAGATCATCTTTCACCTTTGTGAAATCATCAGTATAGAAACTTCGTTTGAACGATACATGCAAAGGGAAAACCAGAAAGCGGTCCGACAATAAAAGATCTGCATTGTGTTTCTCACACAGATCCTTCATCCTGCCTCTTGTCTTTTCATCCAGCAGACCTGCCGTCCACATCAGTTTTTTCATATGCCTTCCTTCCACTGATATTTCTTCAAGTCAACATGACCGTTGTCCTTTAAAACAACACCCTCTTGTCTTAACAGTTCTGCCTGCTCATCAAAACCGGGAGCCAGACGCCCGTTATGATTCACAACTCTATGACATGGATAATCGCCGTAAAAAGAGGCGTTGCTCAAAACCTTGCCAACCAGCCTCGCATTTCTTTCTCTTCCGATCAGTCTGGCAATCTGACCATAGCTTGCGACCTTCCCTTTCGGAATCTCGCTTACGACTGACAGGATCAGATAAGCCAGTTCCTCATTCAAAACATCTTTCATCTGTCTTTATCTTGCCATTAACAGGACTAAACTTTCAATTCTGTATGGCTTCTCAATAATGTTTCACATCTGCTGGTAGAATTCGCAAACCTCTACGAAAACAAAGAAGCATAAGAAAAACCGGGATTCCCGATTTTCTTTTTTTGATCTA
>CADAHV010000184.1:0-2485 GCA_902787775.1 uncultured Erysipelotrichaceae bacterium
AGAAATAGCAGTTGTGAAAATCGGTCTAATATAGTACAATTGAGAGGGTTTTAATGCCTAAAAATTTGTTTTGAAATGGAGGTAATCTTATGCATTTTGATGTACTTTCCATTTTTATCGGATTAGTTGTAGGGGCTGCTTTGATCTTGCTGTATAATTCTGCTACCGGCAAGAATGCGAAAAAAGAAGCTCAAAAAATCTTAGATGAAGCAAATAATCAAGCTAAAAACACTGTTAAACAAGCCGTTTTAGATGGTAAGACGCAGGTCTACGATCTGAAACTGCAGGCGGAAAAAGAAATCAAAGAGAAGAGAAGTGAAGTTCTCGATCATGAAAACAAATTGCAGAGAAGGGAAGATTCTCTGAATTTCCGTGATGAAAATTTAACACAAAAAGAGCGCAAATTAGATGAAAAGCTAAGAAAGGCAGACGATAAGGCTGCTCAACTAGATAAAATGGAAGAAGAACTGCAATCCAGGATCGATGGTCAGATTGCAATTTTAGAGCGTGTTTCCAACATGAGCAAGGAAGAAGCACGTTCGGAACTGATGGAAGTTGTTGAATCAAAGATGGCAGATGAAGTCGCTGCTTTCATCCGTGATAAAGAAGAAGAAGCGAAAGAAATGGCGGCTGAAAACGCCAGAGAGATCATCGCAACAGCGATCCAGAGATATTCGCAAGATGAAACTTTGGAACGTACCGTTTCCGTTGTCTCACTTCCTTCCGAAGAAATGAAGGGCAGAATCATCGGCCGTGAAGGCAGAAATATCCGTGCCATTGAACAGGCAACGGGTGCTGACCTGATCATCGATGATACGCCGGAAGCGATCACTGTTTCCTGTTTCGATCCGATCCGCAGAGAGATCGCCAGACTTTCTCTGGAGACTCTGATCAGAGACGGCAGAATCCAGCCGGGCAGGATCGAAGATGTCGTTGAAAAGACGACCAAGGAGATGAACCGCAACATCCAGAAGTATGGTGAAGACGCCTGCTTCAAACTGCAGATCGGCAAGATCGACAAAGAACTGGTCAAGCTGATCGGCCGTATGAGATACAGATATTCCTATGGCCAGAATGGTCTGGAACATTCCATCGAGGTTGCTTCGTTTGCCGGTATGATGGCAGCAGAACTTGGCTTAAATCAGAATCTGGCAAAGCGTGCCGGTTTATTACATGATATCGGCAAGGCTGTCGACTTCGAACAGGAAGGCACACATGTTGAACTGGGTGCCAAACTCGCCAAAAAATACGGTGAAAGACCGGAAGTCATCAATGCGATCGAATCGCATCATGGTGATGTCCCGGCTAACAACCTGATCTCCATTCTGGTTGCCGCAGCTGATACATTATCCGCTGCCAGACCTGGTGCGAGATACGAAGGTATTGAAAACTACATCAACCGTCTTGAATCACTTGAAAAGATCGCAAATGATTTCGATGGTGTCGATAAGGCATATGCGATTCAGGCAGGCAGAGAAGTACGTGTTATGGTCGTACCGGAAAAGGTCGATGACAATAAGTGCACAATGATTGCCAGAGCGATCAAGGAACGTATCGAAAACGAACTCACATATCCTGGTCAGATCAAAGTAACGGTCATCCGTGAAATGAGAGCTCAGGAAACTGCGAAGTAATGAAAGTATTATTTATCGGTGACATCGTAGGAAAAAGCGGAAGAGACATTGTCTCTTCGCTTTTATATTCTCTGAAAAAGGAATACGGGATCGATCTGGTGATCGCCAATGGCGAAAATGCAGCCCATGGCAAGGGAATCACCTATAAGATCTATAAGCAGTTCATCGCCGAAGGCATTGATTATGTCACGATGGGCAATCATACCTTCTCCAAAGCGGAAATCAATGATCATATGGAAGAAATGGACCGTCTGGTCATCCCATATAATCACGTCAAACGCAATTCCGATAATTACTATAAGCTGATTGAATATAAGGGATTACGTTTTATTCTGACAAACTTACTTGGAAGTGTTCTGATCGGAGAATCCAATATGGAGGCACCGGAAGCCTTTATTGAGGTTTTAAATAAAACCAGCCATTTGCATCCGGATTTCTATTTCGTCGATCTGCACGCCGAAACAACGGCGGAGAAGAGGGTATTTGTCGAATACTTCCGCGATTATGCAAAAGTCGTCATCGGAACCCATACGCATGTACAGACCGCGGATGAGGGTCTATTAAATGGCTGTGCCTTTATCAGCGATGTCGGCATGTGCGGCGCCTATGATTCGATCATCGGCAGAGATGTCGATGAAACGATACGTTCCCATATCAAAAAAGAGCCTACCCGCTACACGATAGCGGAAGGCCCGGGAATCTTCTGCGGTGTCGTGATCGACATCGATGAGAAAAACAAGAAACCAGTTTCAATTGAAAGAATTCAAATCAGACCGTGAACTGCTCGGCCATAAATGACCGAGCTTCCTGTTTCATAGCCTTCTGCTTATTATTCATAAGTCTTACATAGG
>CADAHV010000185.1:0-4604 GCA_902787775.1 uncultured Erysipelotrichaceae bacterium
GAAAGTGAGCGATTGATATGCAAGGGGACCTTTACCCTGTTTCCCTATAAAAAGATAGAAGAGTCGAACCATTGATGTTAAAATGAGAGGGAGGTAAATATTATGCTGAAATTAATTAAGAAAATAGTAGGATTTCTTTCACTGATACTGGTTGCCGGCGGCGCCATCGTCTTAGCCTGGCAATATTTCCGCAATAAACAGATGTTCGCCATCCTGGCTGCCAACTCGGTGGTCAGAGGATCGCTGCCGATCATTCAGAAGATGTGTCTGGCAGTTGTGGCGATCTTTGCCGGTCTTCTGGTCTTTGCCTTATACATGCGTTTAGGCGGTGTGGTCAGAAGGATCGAAAGAGAAAAGAGAGAAGCGGAATGGGAAGCGAAGATGGAAAGCGAAGAACAAACCCGTCAGCTTCAGAAAGAGGCAGAAGATGCCAAGAAGGAACTCGAAAGAACCAAGAGGGAAAACGAGCTGATGAAGGCAACCTTCATGCCGCCGAAAAAGGAAGAAGCGGCCGAAGAAGAAGCCGCCAGCGAAGAGGAAACACAGGGCTAAGCCCTGTTTTTTTCTGGATATATTCTCCTTAATATTTCTCATGATATAATCAAGGTACAAAAGGAGATCAATAATATGTTGAGAACAAAATCTGTCAAGTTGACGGTGATACCGGCAATGGCTTTTCGTGTCAAATTGAATGAAGGCCCGAGTATCACCATTCAGAGAGCCGACTGTGAACAGCCGGGTATCGCATCGATCAGCAGGACCTCCGGAGAAGCAATACCTTCAAAAAACACCAATATGAAGATGTATCCGATGGAGGCCTTCAAAGAAGCGATTGAATTGACCAATGGCCTTCCTTACAACAGAGCCAAAGAGAAGAGACAAAAAGGAATCAAAGTGACCAAGGAGATGGTGAAGGAAGAAAAGGCCAAACCGGTCGAGGAGATCATCATTGATTCCGATGAATACCAGAAGGTCGTTGACCACTACACCGACAAAAACGGCAAATTGTCCTACGATCTTCTGAACAAGGACTTCATCAAGTTTGCGAAGTCTTCCAGTATTGTCCGCAATATGGTGGAAGAGGGAACGACCCTGGCCAAATTACGCAACTATATCGTCTGCAACAAGATCCGCAACATTACGGAAAACGACAAGCTCTCTGACAAGCAGGTCAAGAAGATGGTGGAACTGCTCGATGAGGCCTATGTCAAAGGCATCTTCAAGGATCTCAATGAAGAGCTCAAGAAGATGATCGGCAAAAACAAGAGAAAATAGAAAAAAGGAAGCTGCTTTGAAACATTGAAGGAAGGCAGCTTCCTTTTTTAAATGTTTTACATTAACGGAGCGAAGAGGCGAAGAATGCCCAGAAGGAACTCGCTGATCGGCCCGCGTCTGCTTTCTTCTAAAGAGACCTGATGTCCTTCGGCAATCATCGACAACATGTCGTCCTTGATCTCTTTGATCCTGCTGCTTTCAAATAAGAGCGTACCGTTTTCAAAGTGCAGGTAAAGGGAGCGGTAGTCCAGGTTGACCGTGCCGACCGTGGCGATGTCGTCATCGGAGATAAAGATCTTGCCGTGGTTGAAGCCCGGCGTATACTCGTAGATCTTCACGCCGCCTTCGATCAGCTGGCGGTAATAGGAACGGGTGATCTGGTAGACCATCTTCTTGTCGGGAATACCCGGAGTGACGATGCGGACATCGACGCCGCGCTTGGCACATAGTATCAAGGCATTGATCATCTCGGTATCGATGATCAGATAGGGTGTCGAGATGTAACAGTAATGGTTGGCCTGATAGAGGATGTTCATGTAGATATTCTGGGCACAGATCTCATCATCCAGAGGGGTTTCCCCATAGGGACAGATGAAGCCGTCGCTTTTGCGCAAGCGGTTGTCGGCTTTGAAGTCCAGGAAGTTTTCATCCTCATGACGAAGGGCATTCCAGTGGGTGAGAAACATGACGGTGTAGGACCAGACCGCTTCGCCTTTGACGCGGATGACGTTGTCCTTCCACTTGCCGTATTTTTCTACGACGTTGATGTATTCATCGGCCAGGTTGATGCCCCCGGAGAAGGCAACCTTGCCGTCGATCACCATGATCTTGCGGTGGTCGCGGTGATTGATGATGACGTTGAGGATGATGTTGATGCGGTTGAAGGGAATACACTTGATGCCTTTTTCTTCCAGCGTGCGGTAATAGGAGGCCGGTAACTGGAAGAAGGAACCAAGGAACCCAGGTCATCGTACATGACCCGAACATCGACGCCTTCCTTGACCTTTTCTTCCAGAATGGCCAGGATGGAATCCCAGAACTCACCCTGTTCGATGATGAAGTACTCTAGGAAGATGAAGTGTTTGGCTTTCTTGAGTTCTTCCAGGATGACAGGATAGGCCAGTTCTCCCAAGGGATAATAGTCGAAGCCGTAATTGCGGTAAACCGGATAGCCGGCATAATCGGAAATGTATTCGAGCTGGGAGTGTTTATAGGGATCGATCTGCGCCAGTTCCTCCATGATCGTCTCATCCTGCAGGTAGTAGCGGCGGGAATCTTCCGTCGCATTGTAGATGTCGCGGTAGGTGCGGGAAAAGAAGAGGTCGGCGCCTAAGAAGATGTAGAGGATGGTGCCGACGATCGGGAAAGCGTTGATCAATAAGATCCACAGAATATCGGTGGACAGATGCCGGCTGTTTTTTAATATGGCGATGGTAATGATGATGCCAAGGATATGCAGTACGGCCTCGATCCAGGCGAGCTTGTCCCGAAGCCAGGTCATAAATGTGAGCTGCAAAGCGATCTGTACGGCTGTCGCTAAGAGAATGACCAGGATGCGGCTGAGACCGTTGCGGATAAACTGTTTCACTTTGTTTCGTTTTTTCATACACAACTATTATAAGCCATCAAATAGGGTAAAATAAGAGTATGCGAAGAAGTGGAAAAGGGAAGCTTCCTTCCTTTCTGCCGGAGTGTATCATTGCCATACTGGCTTGCGTCATTTTTCTTTCCATGGGTTCCTTTGAAAGCGGCGCAGGCTCGCTTTTGCATGTACGGGGCATGACCTCGATGATCAATGATATGCCTTTGAATATCGTGGAAGACGATACCCTCAATCTAACGATCAGTGCCCTGGATGAGGGAAAGATCGTCTCCTATTCTTCCCAGGGCTACCGCTATGGACCGTCGATCATCGAGAATGAAGACGGCTCCTATGATGTGTGGTTTTCCGCTCCCGGCAACAATTCCACCGAGTGGGACTACATCACTTACCGCCACGTCGATCCTGAGGGCAACTGGTCCAAGGAGAAGGTCGTCTTAAAGCCGACGCCGAGCTCGGATGACCGCTGTTCGGTCTGCGATCCCGGGGTCATCTACTTTGACGGTTACTACTATCTTGCCTACACCTCGACCAAGGATTACCGCCTCAAGGGCATGAATAATTCGGCTTTTGTCGCCAGGTCAAAGAATCCTGACGGCCCGTTTGAAAAGTGGAACGGCAAAGGCTGGGGCGGCAAGCCCAAGGCCTTCATCACCTATGAAGATGATCCGCATGGCTGGGGGATCGGCGAGGTCAGCTTTGTTTTACTGGAAAAGGATCTTTATATTTACTACACCTATTTTGATACCACCGGCGGCTATACCGCTCTGGCGAGAACCAAGATCTCGGAAAACTGGCCGGCCCAGGTCGAGAAAAGAGATGTGGTCGTCGGCCGTACGACCCAGGATTCCTTCGATGTCTTCTATGCCGATGACTATAAACTGTTCATGGCTTTCACGGTGGAGAACCGGATGTCGGAAGCTTCGGAGCTGGCGCTCTATGTTTCGCAAAACGGTCTGGACTTTGAGCGCAGCGATTCCACCCAGCGTCTGATCGAAGACTACGCCCACAATATGGGAGTGGCCAAGGACAAGTCCGGTCACCAGAAGGGTGAAAAGGATTTTCTGGTCGGCTACGCCTATGGCAAGCGCTGGGGAAGGTGGAATGCCAAGTTCCAGCACCTCTCCATCAATAAAAATCCGTCCTATAAAGTGATCTTCGGGGGATGACCTGAAGATCTTTTTGTATATAATAATCATGTGAATTCAAGAAACAAAGGAATGCTTTGTGTATTGCTGGGAGCGATCGCTTTCTCCTTAGGCGGTCTTTTTGTCAAGCTGATCCTCTGGCAGCCCCTGTCGATCAGCTCCGGCCGCTGCATCTTTTCGAGTCTGGTCATCTTCCTTTACATCAAAGCGTCCAAACATCCTTTCCGCTTCAATAAGACCGTTTTGATCGGCGGGCTTTGCGTGAGCCTGATGTTGTTGTGCTATGTGACGTCGATCAAGCTGACCACGGCCGCCAATGCCATTGTGCTGGAATATACGGCACCGGTCTTTATTCTTTTATTTGAGTGGATCCTGTTTAAAAAGAAACCGGGAAAAGCAGCCATCCTTGTCAGCATTCTGGTATTTCTGGGTATCCTGATCGTGGTTTCGGATGGCTTGGGCAAGGGCAATCTCAAAGGCGATCTGATCGCCTTACTGTCGGGCGTCTTCTATGCCTTTACGATCATGTTGAACGACTTTGATGAGGCAGATCCTTTATCTTCGGTCTGGATCGGCCACTT
>CADAHV010000186.1:0-2435 GCA_902787775.1 uncultured Erysipelotrichaceae bacterium
AAAAACAGCCAATACGGCTGTTTTTGCAGCACAAGAAAACAAAAAACCATCTTTCCAAGATGAATATCAATGAAGAAGGATGGTTTCTGTTTGTTCTATTTCTTGGCAGCCTTGAATGCGTCTACCTTTTCGCGCATCGTATCATCCATGTTCCACAAGAACTTGAACGATGCCCAGGAACCTAAAACCAGGATGCCCGGCAGAAGACAGCAGAGTGCCTTGATGCCGTTGATCGTCGTCAGAGACTGGCTCAATGCGGCGCCATTATAGCCAACCAGGCCCAGCAATAACATCGCTGCGGAATTGCCGATCGTCTGACCGACCCGGCGGCTGAGATTGAAGGTACCGTAGATCGAACCCTCCGTCCTTTTTCCGGTGATCATTTCATTGTAGTCGATCGCTTCGCCCAGCAGACCCCATTGCATATAGATGGAGATGAAGGCAAAACCCATCGCCGTATTGGAACAGATCGCATAGACCCACGGATTCACATTGAATAACATCATTGCCCCATAGAGAAGGACATAGAGAATGCAACTGATCAGAAGACCATAGCGGATCAGCTTTTCCAGTCCGATCTTCTTGGCGATCCAAGGTCCCGTAGCAAAGATGATCAGCATTGCCGGAGCACTTAACAAGGTACCGTAGCTGGCGATCGAAATGTCGCCCAGGACATCGGCATACATGTAGTTGCTTAAGGTGTTGCCGACATATTGCATCATACAGATAAATAAGCCGTGAACGCAAAGGGCCACGAAAGGACGGTTGACCTTGAGGACATTCAGGATATCGGTGACCTTGATGTCGTCATCCGGCTTTTCTTCAACATTGTTTTTCTCAAAAGTCAGATAGTAGTGAGCCATACACATCGCAAAACCGATGATCGCACATACTGCTGCGCCGATCGCATAACCGACGGCATTGCTTTCACCATACCGCTTTAAGAATAACGGCATGATAAACAAAGCAATCAGTGTGGCAGCGGCCGAACCGATGCCTCTGGCGGAAGAAAGCGAAGCTCTTTCTTCATCCGTATCAGCCATCGAGGAAAGTAAAGATCCCATCGGGATATTGAACATCGTATAGGCACCTTCATAAAGGATCTTCAAACCAAATAACAGGCAAAGTCTTGCCAGACCTTCAAAGAGGCTTGGGACAGACCACAGGGCAATAAACGTCACACACAGTAACGGAGCGGAACGCAAGATCCAGGGACGGAACTTTCCTTTTAAAGTGCTGCTTCTGGCGTAGGACTTGTCGATATAGGCACCCATCAGAGGGTCATTGATAAAATCCCAGATGTTCCAGATCAATAAGAGCGCGGCAATCGTTCCCGGCTTGATCCCCAGGGCATCCGTGCAGTACATGGAAAAGGTGGAACTCATCAGGGCAAAGGTCATGACCCCGCCGCAGTCTCCCAGACCATAGCCGATCTTGTGTTTCAGTTTCAATGTTTTTTCTTTTTTCATAAATCTCCCCTTACTATCGATCGTATTCACTGTATTTGCAATTACTCGTCTTCAACAAACCACACCGGCAGGTCATGAATGCCGCAATGAACCATGACAAACGTACCTCCCTGTTCAATCTCTCCCTGTCCGCGCAAGCGGAAACCCTTCTCGCTTTTCGGCAGGAACAACTGAACTTCATCGGCTCCTTCATCAAAGATCGGACAGACCAGGATCCGCTCTCCCAGCATGAAGGCATCCGATTCCCTGTCGTAATCCTCATCCCTTAAGAAGACCGGGGTGATCAGCGGCATATTGTTGGCAATGCACTTGGCCATCTCCTTCTTCAGATAAGGCAATAGGCTTTCTCTTACATCAAAGATCGCCTTGACCTCTTTCATCAGATCCGGATAAAGCCAAGGCATCGTAGAATCTTCATGTTCCTTCCAGGAATGTAAGACAAAACGCGGCAGGAAGACGCCATACTGCAGCCAGCGGATGAACAGTTCCTTGCCCGGTTTCGGTCCGGCAAAACCGCCGATGTCCGGGCCGAAGAAGGCAAAACCGGACAGCGCCATGGTCATCGCCTGATAGTGGTTGTAGCGAAGTTCTTCAAAGTCCGTATAGTTGTCCCCTGTCCAGGTCGAAGCGATGGCCTGCGTACCGGCAATGGCACAGCGCGAGACATGAAACGGTTTCGGATTTATCTCTGCGCAGGCTTCGCCGCTTGCCTTAGCCATCAGGTAGGAAAACAAAGGACGGATCCATCTTGCCGGGATCTCGTGGCCAAAGCCATGGGCCAGAACATCCCTGTCATGGACGTCGTATTCGTTGTTGTCGTTCCAGATATTTTCGTAACCCTGTTCCACCAGAATTTCCTTCACGCAGTTTTTCCAGAAGGCATAGGCCTCCGGGTTGGTGAAATCCAGATAGGAGGCATTGCCGCCCCAGAACGGAAACTTCGCCGCCGTCCCGTCTTTGTAGTGT
>CADAHV010000187.1:0-2426 GCA_902787775.1 uncultured Erysipelotrichaceae bacterium
ATTGCAACGGCGTTAAATGAACACGCCCGTATTTATCTGTTTAATTCCAAAGAGATGGTGGAAGAAGCCAGAAAGCTCCATGATCTTTGGCCAACCTCCTGCGCTGCATTAGGCAGGACCTTAGCGGTTACAGCCTTGATGGGTCTCATGCAGAAGGATGAAAATGAAACTGTCACGGTCACCATCAATGGCGGCGGTCCGATCGGCACCATCCTTTGTGTTGCCAATTCAGCCGGAAAGGTCAAAGGCTTCTGCGGCGATCCCCAGATCTATCAGAAATATGAAAACTCCAATAAACTGGCAGTTGGCCTGGCGGTAGGAACCGATGGCTATTTGAAGGTCACTAAAAACCTCAAGATGAAGCAGAACTATACTTCGCAGGTGAAACTGCAGTCCGGTGAGATCGGCGATGATTTTGCCTACTATTTCCTGCTGTCCGAACAGGTGCCGACGATCGTTTCGGTCGGTGTTCTGGTCGATACGGATTGTACGGTCAGATCTTCCGGTGCAATGATCATCGAACTTCTGCCGGATCACAAGGAAGAAGACATCACGTATCTGGAGAATCTGAATCTTAAACCGATTTCTTCCGTCTTCTTAGAGAATCCGGATATTCACAAATACCTCTATGAACTCTTCCCGGATGCGCAAATCCTGGAAGAAAGATACGTGGAGTATCATTGTGACTGTTCAAGAGAACGCTTCGTGCGAAACTTCCTGACTCTTCCGATGAAGGATCTTGAAGAGATTGCGCAGGAAGAAGATGTTGAAGTGAAATGTGAGTTCTGCAACAAGTCCTACCACTTCAATCAAGACGATATGAAAACTATCATGTCCTATGCGAATAAGAGATAAACAGATCCATTCCGATATTATCGTGGCCCCGATGGCCGGAATCACCAATGATGCCTTCCGGCAGCTGTGTTTTGAATTTGGCGCAGGACTCGTTTATACCGAGATGGTTTCTGATAAGGCAATCTATTACAACAATCAAAAGACGCTGGATATGTTGAAGGTGTCCAAAGAATCTCATCCGGTCTCCATGCAACTATTTGGTTCAGAAGAAATGACCATGGTCTATGCGGCCAAGGTTTTAGACAGCAGAACCGATTGTGACATCATCGACATCAATATGGGCTGTCCCGTCAACAAGGTCGTCAAGACCGGATCGGGTTCGGCGATGATGAAAAACGAAGATCACAGCGTTGATATTGTCAAAGCGATCATCGAAAACGTCGCAAAGCCGGTCACGGTGAAGATGCGACTTGGCTGGGACAAGCAGCACATGAATTACCTTTCTCTGGCAAAGAAACTGGAAGGGGTTGGCGTCAGCGCTATTGCCTTACATGCCCGCACGAGATCCCAGATGTATGAAGGTCATGCCGACTGGAGCCACATCAAAACATTAAAAGAGAATCTTTCGATTCCCGTCTTTGGCAATGGCGACGTTAAGACCTTGGATGACTACATCAAAATGAAAGAAGAGACGCATTGCGATGGAGTGATGATCGGCAGGGGCCTTATAGGAAATCCATTTCTGATCAAAGAGATCGATAACTATTTAAAGGGAGAAGAAAACCCATTGATCTCGCGTGAAGATCGCTTCCGTCAATGTCTGGGCCATGCCAGAAAGCTCATCGATCTGAAAGGGGAAAGAATGGCCATTGCCGAAATGCGTGGACTTGCCCCACACTACATTTCAGGCATGTACGATTCCACCACCTATAAGGAAAAGATGGCGCATATGAAGACTTATGATGATCTTGAAGAGATCTTGAGCTCCTATTCTTCTTTCCTGGATGAGCGGGAAAAGAACTGATAAACAACATAAAAAGATCGAATTGGTATTACGATACACATTCGATCTTTTCTTATTCCGCAGTTTTGTTTTCCAGGAACCGTTTTCGTAGTGACATTTCTGCCTTATAGAAGAGACATCCTACACTGACGATGATCAGCATGGATAAGCCACACCACAGGAAGGGACTTTTCAGAATTGAAATCATGATCTCCCGTTTGACGAAATTGTAGTAGACCATCTGAGACAGATAGACGTGATAGGAAGCCTTGCCGATGTATTCCAGAGGCTTGAAATGCATCTTCTCTTTGCCAAGGAAGAAGGCAATGACCGGGCAGAAAAACAAACAGGCCACAAAAATGACATCCGCCCAGCCGTTATTGAAGAAGGCCGGTGTCCACATGTAGTAGGAGTGGGCGATGATATAGGAAAAACCGATCAGTAAAGAAAGGATATTGTAGAACTTGTCTTTCTTGTAGTAACCCTGGGAAAGGTAGACGCCGAAGCTGATGGTCATCATGTGGCGCAGGATCAGATTCCGATAGATGGTTCGGGGCAGACCGATGGAATATTGCCAGAGTTCAGCACATAAACAGAAGAATGCCGATGCGACCAGACCGGGATATTT
>CADAHV010000188.1:0-3540 GCA_902787775.1 uncultured Erysipelotrichaceae bacterium
CAATCCTTATGCTTTAAGTTCACAAAAACGCGTTCTTCCGGAATCACTCTTACATCCATGGCAAGAGCGACTTTCTTTTCTTCCTTCTTCAGGATCTCTTCCTCGAGAAGATGATCCTGTGTCTTATAGACCTTGCCTTTCTGGAAGCTGTCGCTTTCGATGGCGATGATCTGACCGGCCTTTGCCCCATTCACCAGTTTTCCATCCAGATAGAGGCGATTCAGGATACAGCCAAAATCGTTAATCCGGATACCGTCAAACTGGGAAACATCTTTATTGAGATGGATGTAGATCAAACCATTTCGGTAATTGACCGTCTCCCCTATTTCGATACCCAGATGATTTGGCGCTTTCTGACCGAACAGCGTGTTTCTGTCTCTAAGAAGATCATTGGTAAAATTGCGGTTAAACAAGACTTTCAGTTCTTCCATCTGTTTTGGCGTAACCGTGAATTTCTGATTGTTCAGATGGGCATCAATCGCCTTTCGATACATCCTTGTCACATAACCGACATAGGCAGCCGACTTCATGCGTCCTTCAATCTTAAAGGAAGAAACACCGGCATCGATCAGATCCGGAATATCGTTTAAAAGGAACATGTCCTTTGGCGATAGCAGGTAATCGGTCGAAGTTTTGACCTTTTTATCATCTTCATCGTAAAGCTCATAACGCAAGCGGCAGCATTGTGCACACATGCCTTTATTGGCCGAACGGTTCTTGGTGGAAGAAGACATCAGACACTGACCGGAGTAGGAAACACAGATCGCCCCATGAACAAAGGTCTCGATCTCGATATCTTCCTTACAGGCTTCTTTGATCAGATCTGGCGTTTCTGACGCCTTGCAGATTATGGACATGCATCTGGGTCGAACAGTGCAGTTCAAAATCCGGATACTTCTTTTTCAGATAGTAATAAAGGCCAAGGTCCTGTATCAGCAAGGCATCAACCTTGTTCTCGTAATAGAAATCCGCCATTTTAATGGCGTTGGCAAATTCCTTCTCCGTCAGAAGCGTATTTAAGGTTACGAAGATCCGCACATCATGAAGATGGGCAAAACGGACTGCCTTTTTTAATTCCTCTTCGTCAAAATTATTCGCAAAAGCCCTGGCAGAGAAATTCTTGCCGCCAAGATAAACGGCATTTGCGCCGTTGTATACCGCTGCCTTGAGACATTCAAAGTTTCCGGCCGGTGCCAATAATTCAATGTTTCGCATGTTTATACTCCAGAGAAAGACCGCCTAAAGAGGTCTCTTTCAATTCGATTGCCAGTTTGTTTCCGGTATAGTTCATCGCATGAACGACAGAGTCAAAGCTGATCAGATTGCCTTTGACATCCTTTAACTGTTCTGCCAGGTAGGCGCAATCATAGGCACGTAAAATAGAGATCGCATTTCGCTCGATGCACGGAATAATCACATAGCCAAGTACCGGATCGCATGTCAGTCCCAGGAAGTGTTCAATGCCCATTTCGGCCGCATATTCGATGGTTTGCAGATCACCGCTCTCCATATAGGCAATCGCTGCCGATGCCATGGCACAGGCCGTTCCGACTTCCGCCTGGCAGCCGCCCGTCGATCCGGCAATGGAGGCATTCTTTTTTATGCAGTTGCCGAAAATTCCGGCAATAGCCAAAAGATCGCAAAGCGTATCGATGTCTTTTCCTTCATTGTGATAAAGATAGTACATCAAAGAAGTCAAAATGCCGCAGGCTCCTAAGGTCGGTGCCGTGCACATCATGCCGCCGGCCGCATTTTCTTCACAGGTTGCATAAGAATAGGCAACTAAAAAATCATCGTGCTTGACAGCCTTTTCATAGAGCTTCTTGGCAACGCGGTAATAGCTCAGATCGGCGTTCAGCAAGCCTTCTTGTGAAAGCCCCCTTTCCACCGTTTCAAACATGACGCCGATGCACTGTTTCAGATAATCTTTGAGATCAGGCTCATGCGCATAGATAAAACTTAAAAGATCAATATCCTCTTTCTTCAAAGCTTCCTTGATCTCATCAAAACTGTTCTGCACATAGACTTCCGTTTCATCGCCGCAGTCAAATTCATCGATGTGGACAGCTCCCCCGCCCAAAGATTCGCCATGCCAGGTCGGCAATTCTTCTTTATCAGAAAAGCCGGTGATCGTCATGTGATTCTTCGGATCATCGTGGTCGAAATCAAAATGGACATCTTCGCAGGATAATGCCTTCTTGATGATATTGATCGTGCCGTGTCCCATGGCTGTTAAGGCGAGCGAACCGCCTAAAACGATCCGATAGGAATCGGCACCAGGAAAATGTTGCAGATAGTATGTCGCGATGCGGTAAGGCGCAATGGTATGTGAGGAAGAAGGACCATAGCCGATCCTGTATAACTGTTTGATTGCCTGCATTTTAGCCTCTTTTCAAAAATTCCAGAATAAACAGTTCAAAACGTGAGGCATCAGGCAAAGAACTGTCGGATTTGCAGCTGATGTCCAGATCAGAGAGCTTCGCCAAAAGCGAGATGATCTGTTCCTTGCGTAAATTTCGAAGTGATTCAAACGCCTTATTGAGGCGGTATTCATTGACGCCTGTCTCATCCAGGATCTGTTTGCGGTTTTTGCCCTTGGAAGAAAGATAGGCGATCTGATACAGAAAACGAAGCTGATTTGCCAAAAGGCCTATGACGCTTAATATGGAATCGTTAGCCGTCATCATCTTTCGTTCCAGATAAATGGCCTTGGATACATCCTTGGCTGTTAAGGCGTTGATGAGCTCAAAACTGTCATTTTCATCGGATGCGGTACAGAGCTTATTGACGGCTTTCAGATCGATCTTGCCGGGATATAGCTTGAGTATTTCAATGTTCTGATTGAACAGTGTCGCATTTCGCTTGCAGATGCTGTTAAGCTGATAGGCCGCATCTGAGCTGATATCGACCTTTTCTTCGTTCAGACGGGATCTGACATAATTGTTGAAATTCTTGTAATCCAGGCTGTTTAAAGTGATGACCTGGGCGTTTTTGGCAATCGCCTTATAGACCTTCAGTTTCGCGGAAAAATTATCCAGATAGGTATAGAAAACAAGCTGCGTGTCATATAAGGGCTTGCTGATATAGTCCAAAAGCGGCTGCAGCTGTTTTTCATCGGATTTGCGGATCAGAAAAAAAGGCTGATCAACTAAAACGATCGAACCCTGTGAAAATAGCATTGTTCCTGTCCCTGTATGATATATATCACTCCCTAATTATAACAAATTCATATTTTGCCGTTTTGATAAAAGAAAGAAAACGCGTGATATAAACACTGACTGTTCCCGACTCGGATGTTAAGAAAAACCTGCTTTTATAGCTGTTTAAAACGTCCAGAACTTCCTTATGGGGATGACCGTAAAGACCCGATGTGGAAATGACAGAAACAGCCGGCAGGATTTGCGAAATAAAGAGGTCTGAACTGCCGGTCTTGGAGCCATGATGCGAGACTTTAAGAATATCAACGTCTAAGGGACCATGACGTAAAATCAGGTCCCGTTCTGCCTTCTTGGAGATGTCGCCGGTAAAAAGAAAAGACAA
>CADAHV010000189.1:0-2386 GCA_902787775.1 uncultured Erysipelotrichaceae bacterium
AACGAAATTGATACAGAGAAAGAAAACAAAGAAAGTAAAGCGGTCATCGAATCGCTGAAGGAGGATTTCAATGAGATATGACGTCATGATCATTGGCGGCGGTCCGGGAGGATATACGGCCGCCCATAAGGCAGCTAAGAACGGCTTAAGTGTCCTCCTTTTTGAAAAGGACAAGATCGGCGGCACCTGTTTGAATCGTGGCTGCATCCCGACCAAAGCCTTGATTGAAGCGTCCCGCTTATACCGTGATGCCAAAGAAGGCGAGGTTCTCGGTATCACAGGTGATGTCGGCATTGACTATGAAAAGGTCAATGCGCGCAGGGATGAGGTCGTCGAGAAGCTCAGAAGCGGCGTTGAAAAGATGCTGAAGGCCGATAAGGTCGAAGTTATTAACGGAGAGGCAAAGATCGTTGCCAAGGATCAGATCGAATGTGCTGGCCAGATCTATGAAGGCGAAAACATCATTATCGCCAGTGGATCCGTGACTTCCATTCCGCCGATTGAAGGTATTGAAGAAGCGATCACTTCCGATACGATTCTGGAAGAAGCCTTTGACTTGCCGGAGTCGATGATCATCATCGGCGGCGGCGTCATCGGTTCGGAAATAGCCGATGCCTTAAACGGCTTTGGTTGCAAGATCACGATCATTGAAATGGCCGACCGGCTCATTCCGACGATGGATAAGGACTTGGGTCAGAGACTTGGCATGTTTTTCAAGAAGAAGGGCATTGATGTCTTCTTAAATGCTGCAGTGAAAAAGATCGAAAAAACGGCGGAGGGAAAGAAGGTCCTCTACAGTGATAAGAATGGCAAGGAATGCGAAGTCTGCGCCAAAGAAGTTCTGGTTGCGACCGGGCGAAGGGCGGCCGTGCAAGGACTTGTCAAAGAAGGCCTTGATCTCAAGATCGAGCGCGGTGTCACTGCTGATGCGACAGGAAGAACCAACATCGACAACATTTACGTCATCGGCGATGCCAAGGCGGGCAACATCCAATTGGCCCATGTGGCAAGTGCCCAGGGTGAAAATGTCATCGATACGATCCTGAAACAGAAGGAAAAGATCGACCTGTCTGTCGTACCAAGCGGCATCTATACATCCACCGAGATCGCTTCCGTCGGCACAGGCGAAGACAAACTGAAGGCAGATGGTGTGAACTATCAGGCGAAGAAGGTCTTGACCGGTGCCAATGGCCGCTGTCTGATCGAAAACAGCGAGAGCGGTTTTGTCAAAGTACTGTGCGTAGATGATGTCATCGTCGGCGCTTCAATTGTCGCACCGCATGCCACGGAGCTCATTTCTGAATTGGCTTTGGCCGTACAGAAGAAGATGAGTTTAAAGGAAGTGGAGGAAGTCATCCATCCTCATCCAACGGTGTCCGAGATGATCTGGGAGGCAACAAAATAAAAGTAAAAGGCATATCTCAAGAACGAAGCTGAGATATGCCTTTTTTAAACGGTATTGTTTGACCCTACAGGTTAAACTTGCCTGTGGGTCTTTTCTATTTGGATCGAAAAAGACAAAACTTTGTGAAAACTTAAACGATTTAGTTCGGTTTTGTACCTAAAAAAAGATGAAATTTTTGTGAAAAAGCCTTTAAAATCGGAAAAATATGGTTTAATATAGTCAGAATTATGACCTAGTATTTTTAGGTCTTGAGCAACATATAATTCTGTTCATTGACATATTCCTGGCTACCGGCAGGAAAGGCGATGCATTTTTTCTTAACCTAAAAAAGTGCAGAAGGAAACATCATCCAAAGAAAGTGAGGCGTCACATGGATATTGTCGGCATGTCGATTAAGAGTCGTGCAACAGGAAGTCCGGGAGTCATCACAGGCATCAGTAAGGACAAATTGTCCGTCAGTTTCACTTATGCAGGTATCATTGATCTCCCGATCAAAAAGTACGAGGACCTTCTCGAGGTGGAACACGACGTCAAGGAAGCGATTGAGGCTTTCCGCGAATCGATGAAACGTACGAGAAAAAGAAAGGCTGCTGTCACTGAAGAGATCAAGGAGTATTAAGGGTTAGAAAGGTGACGGAGAAAGGGACCATGGCAAAGGAGTCCCCGCACCTTCAAAAAGGAAGATCGAAATGGCAAAGGAGAAGATCTTCCGAAACAATCTCTTTATTACGGTGAGTCTGAAAAGCTGATCTATAAAAGGTCAGGACAACGTATTTGAGTAAAGTATATTTGTCTTGGTCCGTTTTGTTGCGGATCTTACAGATAACGATACTGCCGAATCGATCCTTTTAAGCAGAAGGATCTTTTTTGCTGTAAGGGAAAACTGGTATTAGAATGAAAACGATGAAAAAGATCGTGACTGCAGTATTGTTGTTTGGCATCGATGGATTGATGATGTTTCTGTTTCAGAAATTTCCATCG
>CADAHV010000190.1:0-5808 GCA_902787775.1 uncultured Erysipelotrichaceae bacterium
TTTTTAACCTTCCTTTCAAAACAGGTTTATATAGTATTGACATACGAACTATACACCTATATTTTATAATTTTCTGCCTTCATTGAACAATGAAAGCTTGCTTTCACCTCTTTAATCATATAGAATCATGCCCTTCATGCAAAGCAGAATGCACTGATATAGCCGTTCTTGCCAAATTGCCGATTTTTCCCTACAATTTTTCTTATGAAAAAGATCCGCTTATGTGTGTTTGATATGGACGGTCTTCTGATCGATTCCGAAAAAATCTACCTGCTTGCCGCGATGAAGTGTTCTGATCTTTACGGTTATGGCATCAACGAAGAACTGGTCAAATCAACCATGGGCAACAACCTGCCGGAAACCAAGAGGAAATATCTGGCAGCCATGGGACAGGACTTCCCGTTTGAGGAGTTCCTGGAACGGATGGAGATCATCCACAAGGACTATCTGGACAATAACCCCCTGGAAAAGAAAAAAGGCGTTGATGAGATACTTGACTATCTTGAAAAGAAAGGCATACAGAAGGTCATCGCCACTTCCACATTCAGGGAAACGGCTGACCGTTTCTTAAAAAGCGTTGCCTTAGACGGACGCTTTGATCACATCGTCTATGGCGATGATCTGAGTGAATCCAAGCCAAAACCGCAGATCTATCTCAAAGCCATCGAGCCCTTCCCTTATGATAAGGAAGAGATCCTGGCTTTTGAAGATTCCGCCAACGGCATTCTTTCCGCCCATGCGGCCGGCCTCAAGGTCGTCCATATTCCGGATATCGCCTATATACCCGAAGAGATCAAAGAAAAAAGCTTCATCGTCCTGAAGGATCTTCTGGAAGCGATAAAGCTCATTGATTCCATCAACGAATAGACCGCAGGGTCTATTTTTTCTTTTTGTCGTTCTTCTTTTTCTTCAGCTTTTCTTCTCTCGGCCTCAACAGAAGCGCCCTCTCCTTGTCTCTGGTCAAAAGGAAAGACAAGGTCAGAGGAAGACCGAACATTCCAAGGAAGCCAAACAGCCTCAAGCCCGAGATCATTGCGATCAAAGTGACAAGCGGATGCAAGCCCAGATTGGTGCCGACGAGTTTTGGTTCCACGATGTTGCGGATGACCGTGATGATCAGATAGATCGCCAGGATCTCGATGCCCAGAAGCACCTTGCCGGTAATCAATGCGCTGAGACCCCACGGTATTAAGACCGTACCGACGCCCAGGATCGGCAGGATGTCCAGTAAAGAGATGATGAAGGCCCACATGCCGGAATTGGATATGCCGATGACTGTCAGACCGATAAACAGTTCGATAAAAGTCAGACCCATGATCATCACATAGGAACCGATGATCTTGAATAAGGTATTCTCAAAAAAGTCCTTGATCTCAAAGAAGACACTGAGTGCCTTGTCCGGCATGACACTGGTGAACCATCTGGCAATATTCTCGTAATCGGCAACGATGTAGAAAGATGAAACGATCATGACGATGATCGAGATCAGCGTTTCCGGAGCGGACGTGATGATCGAAGTCGTGAAGTTCACCAGACCCGTCGTCAGCCTTGAAAGCATCGTCTTCAAGCCTTCAAAGACACCGTCAGTGAGATTGCTGAAGGCCATGCTGACGCTTTCCGGCAGAGATTCACCCAGTTCCAGGAAGGAGTTCTCCAGTTGTGAGATGTAAGGTTCCAGGGTGTTCTTGTAGAAAGTCGGCAATGTCTTGATGAAGTCCGAAAGTTTTGTTACACCGGTCGATACCAGCAGAACCAATACCAGTACGACGATGATGTAGAGAGCGGCCAGGGTGATACTTCGATAGAGCTTGTCACTCTTGGAGAAAAGGCGGTTACAGATGCGGATCGAAAAATAGGCAAACAGAAAGCCCAGCACAAAAGGCAGCAGGACCGCCAGCAGATAATTGAAACATATATAGATGATCGCGCAGATGATGGCGATGTATATTGCGTTGATAATAAATTCTTTACGTTTTTCCATATTTTTATAATAACAGATTCGTCACTCTATAGAACTGTTTATGAATGAAAGGCCGATTAAGAAAGTCTTATTTTTTTCAAAAGAAAAGCAGCTTTCGCTACTCTGTCTCGCTCCACGAAGGAATCTCCTTGCCTCTTTTCAGAAGGACCGATTTCTGATAATCGGTACAGTTAAGAAAATGCAGGACCTCCAGGCACTCTTCTTCACTTAAGCCAACCAGCGCCTTGACTTCAAAGCGCTTGTTGATGATATCGGCACAGATGACGATCGCATCCACCGTATCGCTTTTGGCAGAACGGAACACTTCCATTGGCGAATCGGTATCATTGGCAAGTGTTTCAACATAACCGAAATCAGCCAGAAGTAAGCGTTATTTTCAAATTCTTTCATTCTGTAATACTCCAAACAATAAACTATATAAATTATAGAATAATCAGAATCAATTGTAAACTTTTTCTAATAAATGAAAAAATTTACATATTGTGCTTCAGCGGCAGACGGATCCGCTTGATGAATTCTTCCGGTTCATAGATATCGTAGGCGGACATCGCTTTCAAAAGGATCATCAGACAGCCCATGGCATCAGACTTGCCGTTATGATGACTCAGATCGATCGACAGATATTCGCAAACGGTATTGAGCTTGTGATTATAAAGCTCAGGATAGACTTTTCTGGAAACTGTCACGGTATCGATATACGGATTCAGAAAATGATCCAGACCGTAGATGTCACATTCGGCATTGAGAACACCGATATCAAACATCGCGTTGTGGGCGACGATCAAGGCATCCTTCAGGATCTGGCTGAGTTCATCATAGTAGTAGACAAATTCGTACTCATCTTCGACATCCCGCTTGGTAATGCCGTGAATATGGGTATTGGTGAAAAAGTTGTAACGGAAATGGGGCTTGAAGTACCATTCAAAGTTGTCAACGATCTCCCCTTCTTCATAGATCGCAATGCCCAGAGAACAGGCGGATGCAGGACTGGCATTGGCCGTTTCAAAATCGAGAGCGACGACTTTCATTGCAGGTTCTTTCTGTTTTTATCTTTCAGGAAGCGGTTCATATTGGACTCGAAGATCGTTCTGGAAAAACCTTCGATCCTCTCGCTTCTTCCGTCTTCCAGTTCAATGTAGAGATAATCATGCTGGGTACCCCGATGGTAGTGCCAGGAAAGGACATCCTCGTAATAGATGAGGACGCAGTTGCTCTTATCGGCACGGTTGTAGGCAACCATATAATCCTGATAGAACTCCATCAGAACGACTCTTGGCATATACGTCAGTCCGCAGAAAGAAAAAAGGATCAGGATGATGCCGTATGCCGAAGGAATCTTCAGCAGAAAGGAGAAGAGACCGACCATGATCAGGATGAAAAAAAGCACGTTCGGCTTGGCGTCGATCGATGCTATCACCTGATTATCTTCGGGCAGATTATAGGTCTTCAGCTCCTTGGATTTCATAACTTCAGTATAACATGTATATGTTATGATATTTATGTTATGAAAAAAGAAGAATTCAAATATGAACTGATACATAAAGACGCCAAAAGTAAGGCCCGTTTAGGCAAACTGAACGTCTTTGGAAAAGTCGTCGATACTCCGGTTTTCATGCCGGTCGGGACCCAGGCAACGGTCAAGTTTCTGTCCTCGGACGACATCAAAAATCTTCATGCTTCGATCATTCTAGGCAATACCTATCACCTCTGGCTCAGACCGGGTCCTGAAACCCTGGAAAAGGCCGGCGGCATTCATTCCTTCATGAATTATGACGGACCGATCCTGACCGATTCGGGCGGTTTCCAGGTCTTTTCTCTGGCCGACTCGCGCAAGATCAAGGAAGAAGGTGTTTCCTTCAAATCGCATCTCGACGGCAGCAAGCTGTTCATGTCACCGGAAGATTCCATCCACATTCAGGAATCCATCGGATCGGATATCGCGATCTCCTTTGATGAATGCATCCCGTATCCAAGCAGCTACGAATACACCAAGGATTCGGTCGACCGCACCCTTCGCTGGGCAAAACGTGGCAAGGATGCCCACACCAGAAAAAACCAGGCCCTCTTTGGCGTCGTCCAGGGATCGGAATATCCTGATTTGCGCAAGTACTGTGCCGAAAAGCTGGTGGAAATGAATTTTGACGGCTATTCGATCGGCGGCACGTCGGTCGGTGAAGACAAGGCGACCCACTACAAGATGCTGGACTACACATTGCCTTACCTGCCGGAAGACAAACCGCGCTACGAGATGGGCATCGGTGCGATCAACGATATTCTGGAAGGCGTCGAACGCGGCGTCGATATGTTCGACTGCGTGCTTCCGACCAGAATCGCCAGACACGGCACCCTGATGACATCGCAGGGGCGCATCAACATCAAGAAAGGCATCTACAAGGAAGACTTCACGCCGCTTGATCCGGAATGCGACTGCGAATGCTGCACGAAGTATACCAAAGCCTATCTCAACCACCTTTTCAGAAACAATGAAGGTCTGGGAAATCGTCTGATGTCCATACACAACCTTCGTTTCCTGATCCGTTTGATGGAAGGTATCCGCCAGGCGATCGCTGAAGACCGCTTCGTCGAATACAAAGAATATGTATTGAATAAATACGGTTTCATCATCGACTATCTCAAGCCCGGTGATGTTTTGGTCAGAAACAATTCCAAGGTCATCCCTGCCAGACTCTACGGCACCAAGCGAAACACCGGCGCCAAAGTCGAAGTTCTGATCCTGAAGACCAACGGCGATGTCTGCGAATGTCTGTGCGGCAACGCCAAAGCGATCAAGACGGGAACGATCATCGACTTCTCCGATAAACTCTATGGCGAGTGCATCGAAAGAAGAGAGGAAGGCATCCGTCTGTTTAAGATGCATTATGAAGGCATCTTCTTAGAAGTCCTCAATGAAGTCGGCATGATGCCGACCCCGCCTTACATTCACGAAAAGCTGAAGGACAATTCCCGCTACAACAACGTCTATGCGCAGATCAACGGTTCTGCCGCCTGCCCGACAGCCGGTCTTCACTTTACCGATGAACTGTTGGAAAAGATCAAGGCCAAGGGAATCGAGATCCTGGATGTGACGCTTCATGTCGGACTCGGCACCTTCAAGCCCGTCAAGGAAGATGAGATCGAAGACCACGTCATGCATTCGGAATACTACACGATGTCTGCCTATACGGCAGAGCGTCTCAATCTTGCCAAGAAAGAAGGACGAAGGATCATCGCCATCGGCACCACTTCGACCAGGACGCTGGAGACGATCATCACGACCTATGGCGAATTCCGTGAATGTTCCGGCAATACTTCCATCTTCATCTATCCGCCATATGAATTCAAAAGCATCGATGCGCAGATCACCAACTTCCATTTGCCGAAGTCCACGCTGATCATGATGATCGCGGCAGAATGTTCCAGAGAGATGATCCTGCACGCCTACGAAGTTGCCGTAAAAGAAAAATACCGTTTCTTCTCCTTTGGCGATTCCATGTTTATCACCAATGAATAATTATCAGAAACATCTCAAACAGATCGAAGAACTCAAAGGAAGACCGCAGCTGCTCATCCATATCTGCTGCGGTGTCTGTTCGGTCTACCCTCTGCAGTATCTGCGCAAATACTTCGATATCACCATCTTCTTCTCCAATTCCAACATCTATCCATATGAAGAATATGAAAGAAGATTGAACGCCTTAAAAACCTATCTTTCGATATTGAACGATGATTCCATCAGGCTGATCGAAGATCATTATGACAATGAAGCCTATATGGAAAACCTCGTCGCCTTAAAGGACGAGCCGGAAGGCGGAAGACGCTGCAGACTG
>CADAHV010000191.1:0-2885 GCA_902787775.1 uncultured Erysipelotrichaceae bacterium
CCGACGAGTTCATAGATTAAGACGGATAATAAGACGACATTTCGTATAAGGGATCCGTTTTCAGGTCCTAAAACCTGGGCCGAATTGACCATGCCCAAGGCGACACCCGCCTGTGGGAAGAGGGTGATGCCAAGATACTTCACGATGTTTGGATGAAGCTTCATCGCTCTGGCCGGTAAGGAGGCGCCAAGGTATTTGCCTAAGCAGCGCATCAGAATGTAGATCAGACCGATCAGTAAGGAGGAGGCCTGGCTAAAGACCGCCAGATCCAGTTGGGCACCGGATAAGACGAAGAAGGCAACGTATAGGGAATTGGTCCAGTGATCGGATTTTTCAAAGAGGTCTTCGGCAAATTCCGAGGTATTGCAGAAGATCGTTCCTAACATCATTAAGACTAAAAGACTGGAGAAGGAAAACTTCAGGTCACCGATCGTGTATTCGATAGAGGATAAGGCGATGGCCAGTAAGACAAAGGTGATGGTCATCGAAAGACGGTGATCGGAAGAATAGAAGAGTTTCTCAAGTCTTCCTAAGATACAACCTAATAGAGAACCTAAGAGGATCGAGCACAGGATCTCCAGCAAAGGATTGACAAGGACCGTGACCAGAGACAATACGCCGCCGTTGAAGGCTTGGGCAACGCCCAAGGAGATGGCAAAGATAATGAGTCCGACGGCATCGTCCAAGGCCACGATCGGTAAAAGCAAGTCGGTAACCGGTCCGTGTGCCTTGTATTGTTTAACGACCATTAAGGTAGCCGCCGGCGCAGTCGCGGAAGCGATGGCACCTAAGACCAGGCAAGCGGATAAGGATAAGACTTCTTCTCCTAAAACAAAATGTAAAACAAGTAATGAGGTATCAACTAAGATCGTTGCACCAAGAGCCTGTAGGACGCCGATAATGATCGTCTCTTTGCCCGACTTGGCAATGCGGTCGAGTTTGAATTCGGCGCCGATGGAAAAGGCGATAAAGCCTAGGGCGACCTCGGAGAGGATACTTAAGGATTGGACTTCTTCAAAGCTTTGAAAGCCAATGCCGGTAATACCGAGTTTTCCAAGGCAATAAGGGCCAACAAGTAGGCCGGTCACAAGATAAACGGTGACATCCGGAAAGCTCAGGTGTAAGAGCTTGGTGAGTCTGGTAAGCATCAACCCTGCCAAGAGGGTAAAGGCTGTATTTAAAAGGATTAACATATTTTCATTCCCCTTCTTTGTGCCAACGGGCACAAATACTGATTATAGTACGCTTTTTTGTTTTTTCAATTGGTGGGAAATGAAAAAGGACCCGGAAATTTCCGGATCCTTCAAGTGATACAAAAACGTTAAAATTACATGTTGGCCTTTAAGATGGCTTTGAGATCGGCAATGCCGTCGTTGCCGGCTTTCAAGAGTTCCGCAACATCGACATCGTTGGCTTCCCTGACAGAAAGGATCTGTAAGATCATTGCCAGGTTGACGCCGGTAATGACCTGGACCTTGTCGCTTTCCATGTCTTCGGCAATGATTCTGGCCATGCAGTTGCATGGAGAGCCAAACAACATGTCACAGAAGACGATGACGCCGTCTCCCGTATCGACTTCCTTGACGGCATCTTTTAAGACGTTGACGAAATCATCCGGGTTGTCTTCTGCTGAGAGGCAGCAGGCCTTGATCTGCGGCTGTTCACCGAAAAAGAGTTTTGAAGTTTCCAGTATGCCCTGGGCCATCGGTCCATGGCTTGTGATAACGATACCTTTCATAATTGTTAATACCTCTTCTTTCTTTTAGTATACCATCAATTGGGGTACCGCTTCGTTGTATAATCAAACTGGGAGGAATAAGAAAATATCATGGACATCAAAAAGAAATACTTTGATCTGATCAAAGAGAAGATCGAAGAAGTCTATAAGTGCCAGTCAGACAAGATGAGCGAAGTGGCAGCCTTATTTGGTTCCTGCATGGAAAATGAGGGTGTCGTTCAATTGTTTGGCGTGGCGCATGGGGAGGAATTTGTCAACGAGCTCAATTATCGTGCCGGTGGCATTGCCCCGTTCCATGCCTTGCGATTAAAAGATCTGGTCTTAAACGGTATGCTGAAGCAGGAGGCCATCGATTCAGGTGAGATCTATCAGGATGATCGGGCTATCGAATTATTTGAAAAGCTCTATGACCTCGATGATCGCGATCTGCTTTGTCTGGTCAGCTTCTATGGAAAAGAGCCTTTGGTCATTGCCTTGGCAAAGAAGGCAAAAGAGAAGGGTCAGAAGGTCGTGGCAGTTGTCAATAAGAAGTCTTATGATGCCTGCGGCGGAACCTTATTGGATTACGCAGATGCCTATCTGGATATGGGAGCGGATGAACCTGATGATATGGGAGCGGATGAACCTGATACCGCTTTAATGATCAACGATCTTCGTGTCGGTCAGATCTCTTCAACGGTTTCCAACGTCACGGCACAGATGTTGACGGCAGAGCTCTACCGCTATTTCACTCAAAAAGGCAAGGAAGCACCGGTTCTTCTTTCTGCCAATGTCAAGGGTGCCGATGTGCACAACAACTCTTTGACCGATCCGTATGGAAGGAGGGTCAGATAATGATTGACGCAAAACGATTCAAGGATGAATTAAGCGCTTTGCTGGATCAGCTCTATGAAAGCCAGAATGAAAATATTGAAGCGGCAGCGGAATGTATCGCTGAATGCATTGCCAAGGGCGGCGTTGTCCATGTCTTTGGTTCCGGCCACTCCGTCGGTTTAGGTATCGACATCAAGGACCGTGTCGGTTCTTTAGTTCCGATCCACATTATGGATATGGCGGATTTCGTCAATAAGGGCGGGGTCAGCGTGGAAGAGTTCATGGATCGCAAGAACATCTTCGAAAGAAAGCCGAATGTTGCCGGCAAGCTCTA
>CADAHV010000192.1:0-2281 GCA_902787775.1 uncultured Erysipelotrichaceae bacterium
TAAACATGATCTGATCTTTGCGAATTATGATGGAAAGCCATTTTCATCAGAAGATCTCAGTGATTATCTTTATCGGGTCTCCAAATCATGTGGAATCAAAGTCTATTCTTTACTGATGAGGAAGTCCTTCTCCGCTGATCTGTATAGGGAAGGTGTCAATCCGGCGATTACAAAGAGGCTGATGGGGCATAAGAAAGAAGACATGTCCTTAAATGCCTATGCCAGTGCCGGAAAGGAAGAACTCATCAATACGACCGCAAACAGAAAATATAAAAAGTAACAATTACACATTTTCCACGGATTTTTCCACGGATAAGAAAAAACCGCCTATTTATCAGCGGTTTCAAAAATCTTATGGTGGAGCTTACGGGATTCGAACCCGTGACCTCATCGCTGCCAGCGATGCGCGCTTCCAACTGCGCTAAAACCCCATATTTCTATTCCTGTTATTTATATTAATCTATTTATATGCATTTTTCAATTCAAGGACAAAAACAATCTGCTTCCCTGTATAATGGATGTGTTATGAATCTGAAAAATCTGAATAAGCAGCAACAAATCAAATATATCGCCATTATCGGCGCATGTCTTTTGATTGCCTTGTTGTATCTTGGCGGCATTGCCTTCTACTCTTCCCATTTTCTGCCTAAGACAAAGATCTTCGATCTTGATGTCTCCAACCAGAATGTGGCAACCGTCAACGAAAAACTGAAAGAAATCACGCCGACCATTTCCCTGGTCGAACTTGATAAGAATGCCAATACGATCGAAGAATCCATCGATATGCGAAAGATGAACGAAGATATCGATTATGATGCAACTGGCTTATTGAAGAAACAGGATAAACTCACCTGGTTCATCTCGATGTTCCAACAGAAAGATCTGGAACCTGATCAGATCCAAGGAAGCTTTACCAAAGCGGAAGTCAAACAAATTATCCAAAACTGTTATTTCCTAAATAAAGACAACATTGTCATGCCGCAGGATGCGACACTGGCAATTGAAAACAACAAAGTCGTCCTCAAGGATGCGGTCGACGGTAATTTCATTGAAGAACAGGAAGTCATCGATCTGATCAGCCAAAGGATGAAAAACTTCCAGTCTGCCACCGGCGAAACAACCTTAGACCTCACGCAAGATTATCAGAAACCGCAATTGTATCAGGACGATCCTTCCTTTGAAGGAAAGATCGAAAACTATCAGAAAGTCCTGGATAAAGAAGTCACCATCAAAATCAGTGATGATCAAACAATCATCTTAAAAGATAGCGATCAAAGCGATCTGCTTACCTTCATTGACAATGAAATCACAGTCGATCAGGATCACTTAAGTTCCTATATCCACGCTTTCTATAAGGAACACGGCAACGATAAAAGCGGCTATATCAGCCGTTCCGACTTACAAAAGTCCTTATCCAAAGCCCTTCTTTCTTCCAAAAATGAAACCGTTGATGTTGTTTGGAACAAAACTCTGGAAGAAGGAAAAATTGATGTCTCGATCTTAACTCAGACATTGAACTATTACGAAAACAACACCTTATTATTATCTTCCCCAATCGTCTCCGGCAACGGCGAGATCACCGATGAAACACCACATGGCGAATTCATCATTCGCAAGATGGACACCGATTCCTATCTGATGGGAAGAGATTATATTGAACATGTCGACTACTGGATCGGCTTTGACCCAAGCGGCAGAGTCTACGGCCTGCATGATGCCTCCTGGCGAAATGAATTCGGAAGAGATATCTATCTAACCGATCCTTCCAGAGGCTGCGTCAATATGCCAACCGATAAGATCGCCATCCTCTTCGATTATGCGGTCTTAGGAACCGAGGTCAACATTCACGATTAAAACGCAAAAACACTTCGATCGAAGTGTTTTCATTTTTCAATACCCAATTTGAAACGTTCCATCATCTCATTGGTCAGACTGTAACGTTTATTCTGCAAGATGATGTCTTCCCGCTTGACCCACTCCGCATAACGCAGTTCGTGCTGGTCCATTCTGATGTGATCATCACCATCCACCTCACAATAGTATCCTGCCAGGATATCGGAAGCGATACCCCAAGGCTGCGATTTATAATAGCGGATTTTTTTAACATTTAATCCGGTCTCTTCCTTAACTTCCCGTCTGACCGTTTCTTCCAAGGTTTCCCCGAATTCGGTAAAACCGGCAACCAAAGCGTTTTGAGAAAAACCGGTCCGATATTTCGTCAATAAGAGTTTATCCCCGTTTTTGATACCGATGATAACCGCCGGATTAATGCGCGGATAGA
>CADAHV010000193.1:0-2232 GCA_902787775.1 uncultured Erysipelotrichaceae bacterium
GTTCACAACCACCATTTCGGCAACGTCCTGTCGTTACCGGTGCTTTGCGTCTGTGAAGAGATGGACCGCAAGTACCCGAGCACCTACGCCAAAGGCGAGGAACTCGGCGTCTACCTGGTCGACCGCTCCTCTTTCCTGGATCATGAGATCTGCGAGGTCTTTGAATCCATCTTAAATGACACTTATGTTTATGACGATGTGATGTGATCGTTTTATAATAGAAGTGTAGAATGTCCGCGATAGCTTATATAACAGATTCCAAACTGCTTGAGCTTCATCGCCTGAACAATCATAAGACGATGAATTTCTGGCGCTCATCTTCCAGCATCAGCTTCTCCGATTTCGGTGAAGGTGATCTCGTTTTCTTTCTGTCCAAGGATAAGATCCACCAAAGGAAGAGAGAAAAAGGAATCGTCGGCTTCGGTCGTGTCAAAGAGATCGCTGCTGCATCGATCAAGACAATGTGGGACAAGTACGACATCTATAACGGCTACAACACCCTGGAAGAATTCAAGGAAGCAATCTACAAAGTCTGCAAGGATAAGAAGCTGCCCAGGAAGATCTCCGGCTTTTATCTGGAAGATGTCTGTTTCTTCCAGCCGGTCTACTTGAGTGAATGCGGGATGAAGATCTCCAGCAACGTCGAATCCTACATCTATCTCAAACCGGAAGAAGTGGTCACCCGCCTTCTGGATCTGGCGGACAATTCCTTTGACCTCTGGAGCAACATCAGTGAAAACAGCCAGATCATCCATAAGGAAAAGCTCCTCTACTCTCTGAATGCCGCACACAGAAAGACCGGTGACATCTATGAAGGTGAAAAAGGAAAGCGCAAGATTGCCAAGGCAATGAAAACCTTTATAGAAGAGAATGACGGATTCGCCTTGATCACCGGATCACAGAACGAACTTTATCGTTTGGGAAAAGAAAGTCTGGACATCGTCTTCTATCACGACAAGGAAACCGATAAACGCCTTCTGATGGGACAGGCCCAGCTATACCGACATTACCTGTCGTATTACTATGGCAAAGAGGTCCTGATCCGCTTCCTATGTCACGATCGGGATGAAAAAATCGAATATCTGATGAACGCCCTGCTTTAGGGCTTTTTCTTTGCCTTTTTCATTGCATAAGTGTGCCCTCCTCAATTAAAATAATCTGGAAAACATATGAGGAGAGCCGGAAAAAAAGACATCCTGAACGGCAACATTGCAGAGCAGATGCTCATGCTGCTTTTTCCGTTGTTTCTGGGCTATCTTTTACAGCAGCTCTACAGCTTTGCCGACAACATCGTCTTAGGCCGTCTCATCTCTAAAGAGGCCCTGGCCGCTGTCGGCGGTTCGGCCAATTCCTTAATCAATATCGTATTGAATTTCGTTGGTGGTATTACCTCGGCAATTACCGTCCTGGTTGCCCAGAGTTACGGATCAGGCAATATGGAAAAGGTCCACAACTCCGTCAGGACCGGCATGTTTGTGTCGATCGTCTGCGGTCTGGTTCTGATCGTTTTGATGTCCGTCGTCTCCCCTTTCTGGCTCACTTTGATGAATGAACCGGCAGAGACCAGAGCTTTATCCTTGACCTACATGTATTTTTATTTCGGCTCGATCGCCTTTTATTTTGTCTACCAGACCGGCGTTTCGATCTTGCGTGCCTTGGGTGATTCCAGAAGACCGCTGATGCTGATCGGCATCACGGCGGCTTCCAAGATCCTGCTGGACCTTTTGTTTGCCGGTGTCTTTAAGATGGGTGTTTTCGGAACCTCGCTTGCGACTTTCCTGACCCATCTGATTTCCGCCGCTGTCATCCTGTTTATCTTTCATAAGACCAGTGACGTCTACTACTATTCCTTAAAAGACTTCGGTTTTGTCAAAGAAGACCTGAAGCGCATCTTTGCGGTCGGTCTGCCCTTTGCCACCCAGTCGATGATGTTTGCCATACCCAACGCCATGATCCAGTACAAGGTCAACTCCTTCGGTACCGATGCCGTGGCGGCCTACAGCGCCTACAACAGCGTCGATGCCCTGTTCTGGTGTTTCTCCAACGGTATCTGTACAGCGACGATCACCATGGCTTCCCAGAACTTCGGACACGGCAACCGGAAACGAGTCCGTCAGATCCTTTGGACGGCGTGCGGCGTGGAAGCAGTCGGCGTGGCGATCTTCGGCCTCATCTTCTGGTTTGCCGGAAGAAATATTCTGACCCTCTTCTTAAAAGATCCGATCCCTCTGG
>CADAHV010000194.1:0-2196 GCA_902787775.1 uncultured Erysipelotrichaceae bacterium
GTTGTAGATACCCAAGTCCATCAACGCACCACCGGCCATCTTCTTATCCAGAGCCGGTAAGACAATGCCCTTCTTAAACTTGTCATAGCGGGAAGAGTATTGTGAGAAGTTGATGTCGGCCATCTTGATCTCACCGATCTCTTGGATCAATTTCCTGATCTTTTCATAATTGGGCATGTGAATCATGGTCACCGCATCAAAGATGATGAGACCCTTTTCCTTTGCCAGATCGACCAGTTTTTTAGCCTGACGGTAATTGGCCGTAAACGGTTTTTCCATGATGACGTGCTTGCCGTTTTCCAAGGCCTTTTTGGCAATCTCATAATGGGTGGCATTAGGAACGGCCACATAGATGACGTCGATCTTCGGATCGCTTAAGACGACATCGTTGTCCGTGGTGCAGTAAGAGATTCCATATTTCTCTCTGACCGCTTCCACTTTGTCCTTGGTCCTCGAGGCAATACCGACGTATTTATAGCCCTTTACCAGTTTGGTTGTTTCAATGAACGCCGGAACAATACCGCCGGCACCGATGATTCCTACATTGATCATTTCTTTTTCTCCTAATAATTGAGCCCCGCTGATTTTAAAGCCTCATCTAAAACCTTGGCCTCGATCAGCGTCAGCCGGTTATACGCCTTTGCGCATTCCAGATCCTTTTCCTTGAATAGACGGATGAATTCCGCCTGTTCGTATTTCCAGGAATCAAATTCTCCCCGTTTCTCCTGGAAAAAGCGTTCCTCTTCGCCGTTGTTGTAGCGCTTGGTGAAATCGGCACAGCGGGAAGCCGTGGTGTTATTTCTTAGATACCCTTTCTCGCCTTCGATCACGCAATAGGACTCCGCTTTACAATCTTTCGCGGCAACACAAGTCGCCTTGAATTTGCCGTAATCCAGAACCAGAACACCGGAAGTATCCACACCCTTTTCGACATTCGGATGATAGACGACTTTCTTTGGTTTACCAAACATGCCGATGACAAAACGCACATTATAGACGCCAAGATCGAGCAAAGCACCGCCTGCCAGCTTCTTATCGAAGGCCGGCAAGATCTCACCCTTCTTGAAGCGGTCATAGCGTCTGGAGTATTGCGAATAGTTGCAGGCAACCAAACGGATATCGCCTAACGTCTTTACTTCTTCCACCGCCTTCAGATAGTACGGATTGTAGGCCGTTGGAATTGCCTCAAATAGAATCAGATCATGTCTGTTGGCGTAATCGATGAGCTTTTTGGCATCCTTGTAGTAGACCGTGAACGGCTTTTCCAGAATGACGTGCTTGCCATGTTTCAAAGCCTCCATCGCATATTGATAATGTAAGGAATTTGGTAACGCCACATAGATGGCATCAATTTCCTCATCACTCAAGACCTTTTCCAGGTCTGTCGTGTAATAGTCCACCTCATCCTTGAACTGCAGAAGTTTCTCTTCATGTCTTCCCCAGATGGCCCGCAGATGATAGTCTTCAAACATCTTGGAGACCTCAATGAAAACAGGAATGATGAAACCCGAACCGATGATACCGATATTAATCTTTTTCATACTTCCATTATACTATCTGCCCATATCGGCAATGTTATAATGTTAGCGTATGTTTGAAAATATCAAAGTCATCGTCTCGGACATCGACGGCACTCTCTGTGCTGCCGGGGAAAAACCTTCCAGACAGACGATCGAAACCATCGAAGAATTACGAAAACGAGGCTACCTCTTTGGCCTGGCTTCCGGCCGTCCGGCCGATGACCTGGTCAAGAAATGTAAGGACTGGGGCGTGTCCTCCCAATACGATTTCATCATCGGCTGGAACGGTTGCGAACTCCTCGACTTTTCCGATGACAGCTTCTACCAGTTCAATAAACTGAAGAAGGAATGGCTCAAGGAAATCGTCGACCTGATCTCCCAATATCCGGTCAACATCCATATGTATCTGCCGGGACGCTACATCGCCTCCAGCGATACCGACAAGGCCTGGTACTCCGCCTATAAAAACAGCAGGGAATACACGGTCAGCGATGACTACTCGATCTTTTATCAGGACGACAACTGCGGTATCATGTTCCGCTATGATGTCAAAGACGATCAGATGATACGCGATGCCCTCAAGGTCTTTGAAGGAAGAGACTTCATCTACTTCAACACCCAGAAGGACCTCATGGAATTCTCCCACAAGGACTCCAATAAAGGCTACGCCTTAAAG
>CADAHV010000195.1:0-2080 GCA_902787775.1 uncultured Erysipelotrichaceae bacterium
TTTGAAACCTCGTACCATTTGTAATTATGAGCTTCAAGATAATCCCTGCCGAAGAGCCAGAGTTTATCAGCCTTATCAAAATCATAAGAAAGCTTTCCACTGTCAAGCGCTTTGCCAAAAGGGGTTTCTTCTTCAATCGTGAGCGAGTATAAAGAGATATGCGGCACATCCAAAGAAAGGATGTCCTCAATGCTTTGATCAAGGATTTCCATTGTCTGGTCGGGTAAGGAATACATCAGATCGACGGAGATGTTGCTTAAATCATGTTTCTTCAACAAGACAATCTTATCTTTGACGTCCGCAAAGCTGTGTTTCCGGTTTAAGGAAGACAGAATACGGTCATTCGAACTCTGTACACCCATGGAGATGCGGTTAATGCCATATTCCTTGAATAAAAGGATCTTATCTTCATCGAGTGATTCCGGATTGACTTCGATCGTATACTCTTTAACCTTATCCGCAAACTCAGATATCATTGCCAGCAGTCTTCTCAATTGATCCAAAGATAAAACGGTGGGCGTTCCCCCACCGATATAGATCGTTTCATAGAAATCAAAACAAGATGTCTGAATCTCTTTTTTCAGTGTTTCCAGCCACTGTTCCGCCAACTTCTTATCATATACGCGATGGCAGAAGTCGCAATAGTAACAGATAGAGCTGCAAAACGGAACATGAACGTAGAGATGTTTAATTCTTGTCGTCATCCAAAGCCAGTACAGCCATGAAAGCTTCCTGCGGTATTTCGACACTGCCGACCGCTTTCATGCGCTTCTTGCCCTCTTTCTGCTTCTCTAAGAGCTTTTTCTTTCTTGAGATATCACCGCCATAGCACTTTGCCAGGACATCCTTACGCAAAGATTTGATATTGGTTCTTGCCAAGACTTTATTGCCGATGGCTGCCTGAATTGGGATCTCAAACTGCTGCTTGGGCAGGATCTCTTTCAGTTTGACGGTAATTGCCTGACCGCGCTTATAGGCGAAATCGCGGTGAACGATGATGCTTAAGGCATCGATGACTTCCCCGTTGATCAGAATATCCATCTTGACCAGATTGGAAGGACGATAGCCGATCAATTCATAATCCAAAGAAGCGTAGCCGCGGGAAACGGATTTGAGCTTGTCAAAGTATTCAAAAATGATTTCCGACAACGGCATCTCATAGATCAGCTGATTGCGGTTGTCATCCAGATAGATCATTTCCTTATAAATGCCTCGCTTGTCCTGCGACAGCTGCATGATCGCGCCGATATATTCGTTCGGCACCATGATGGTCGCCCGAACATAAGGTTCCTCGATGACATCGATGATATTGGAATCAGGCATCATTGAAGGATTGTCGATGTATTTGATGCTGCCGTCGGTCAAAGTGACTTTATAGATGACCGAAGGTGCTGTGGCGATCAGGTTGAGGTTGTATTCTCTCTCCAGTCTTTCCTGCACAACTTCCATATGCAAGAGGCCCAAAAAGCCCAGACGGAAGCCAAAGCCCAAAGCCTTGGAAGATTCCGCTTCAAAAGTCAAAGAAGAATCGTTGAGCTGCAATTTCTCTAATGCATCTCTTAGATCATTGTATTTGTTGTTGTCGGTCGGATACATGCCGCAATAGACCATCGGATTCATCTTGCGATAACCAGGCAAGGCCTTTTCACAAGGACGATCCGCCGAGGTGATCGTATCACCGATGTGAATATCCTGAATGGATTTAATGGAAGCACAAAGATAACCGACTTCACCAGCCGATAAACTGTTTCGCTTGACTTCACCCGGTGTCTTAACACCGACTTCCGTGACTTCATATTCGGTCTCAGCCTGCATGAAGCGGATATGATCGCCGACCTTGACTTTACCGTCTTTTACACAGATGAAGACGACAACACCGCGATAGGAATCATAATATGAATCGAATACCAAGGCCTTTAAAGGCTCTTTGTCGCTTCCTTTTGGTGCCGGCAGGTATTTGACAATGCCTTCCAGAACATCTTGCACATTGAGGCCGGTTTTCGCTGAGATGCACGGCGCATTGGAACAATCCAGACCGATGACATCTTCGATCTCTTTTTTGGTCCGTTCAATATCCGCA
>CADAHV010000196.1:0-2069 GCA_902787775.1 uncultured Erysipelotrichaceae bacterium
TGGGACAGGATTTTATTTTGTCCCGGAAAAAGAGGTGAAAAATGAACAGAATCAAACGATGGCGCCCTTTCTGAAAAAAAGATGAAATCAAACATTAAGAAAGAAAGGAACGATCAAAATGAAAAAAATCTTAACTGCCATCATCACATTATTTGTACTTATCACTCTGGCCGCCTGCTCAAACAACAATAATGAAACCCCTGCTCTGAGCCAGGAAACACAAGCCTATACCATCGGTATCTGCAACTATGTCGATGACGCTTCTTTAAACCAGATCGTCGAAAACATCAACGAAAGACTGAATGAACTCACCACAGACGAAGAAGTCAAACTGGAGGTCCTCTATGACAATGCCAATGCGGATGCCAACGTCCTTCGTCAGATCATCTCCAACTTCTTATCCAAAAACGTCGATCTGATGGTCGGCATTGCAACACCGGTTGCCATCGACATGCAGATGATGACCGAAGATAATCAGACACCGGTCATCTTTGCGGCCGTCTCCGACCCACTCAGCGCCGGTCTGGTCGATTCTTTGGAAACGCCGGGACACAATATCTCCGGCACCTCCGATTTTCTCAATACCGGCGCAATCATGAATCTGATCCTCGCCAAGGATCCGGATGTCAAAAAAGCCGGCCTGCTCTATGATGTCGGTCAGGATTCTTCCGCCAACCCGATTAAGGAAGCCAAAGCCTTCTTTGAATCCAAAGGCATTGAATACATCGAAAAGACCGGTACAAATGTGGATGAGATCAAGCTTGCCGTCAGTTCTTTGATTGCCGAAGGCGTTGAAGTCATCTTCACCCCTACCGACAATACGGTTATGACTGCCGAACTTTCCATTTACGAAGCAATTGCCGATGCCGGGATCTTACACTATACGGGAGCCGATTCCTTTGCCCTCAACGGCGCTTTCCTGGGTTATGGCGTCGATTATGCTAATTTAGGAAGAGAAACTGCCGATATGATCTATGAAGTTCTTTATAAGAACGCCGATATCTCAACGCTCAGCGTAAAGACCTTTGACAATGGTACAGCGACCATCAATGAAGACATCATTGCCAAACTCGGACTGGATCTGGAAACGCTGAAGACTGCCTTTGGACCATATTGCACTAAAATCGCAACAATCGAAACCGGTGAGGAGTTTCAATAAAATTTATGTCTTCGCTTATTTCAACCACACTTGAACTCTCCCTGATCGGTTCTTTGACCGTATTGGGATTATATCTGAGTTATTTCACCCTCAATGTGTGCGATCTTTCAACAGACGGCTGTTTTACGCTCGGTGCATGCACAGCAGCTGTCGTGGCACTCAGCGGACACCCTTTCCTGGCTGTCCCTGCCGCAATGCTGGCGGGGATGGCCTCCGGTTTTGTGGTCTCACTGCTACAGACCTATCTGGGCATCAATTCCCTATTATCCGGCATCATCGTCAATACCGGTCTTTATTCTATCGACATTGCAATTATGGGAAACTCTTCCCTGCTCAACCTGAATAAAACAAAAACGATCTATACGATGATCAAAGATCTCTGCCAGAGGAGCATATTCCAATCTGCTTCGTTTTTGATCGTCGATGTCTTCTTTGTACTGGCAGCCATCGCTTTTCTTTACTGTTTCTTAAACACCCGCATCGGTCTGGCGATCAAAGCGACCGGCGATAATCCGATCATGGTCGAGGCTTCCTCTTTGGATCCACGCAAGATCACGATCATCGCCTTGTGCATTTCCAACAGTCTGTCTGCCCTTTCCGGCTGCCTCTTATGCCTCTCCCAGAAATCGGTCAACATCGATATCGGCAACGGCATGGTGACGATCGCCCTGGCATCCTTGCTTATATCCAAGATCTTCTATAAGAAAAACAAGACCCTGCTTCGTCTTGTCAACTGCGTTTTAGGTTCTCTGATCTTTCGAAGCGTCTACGCCCTCGCCTTACGCTTCAATATGCCGGCCTACATGTTAAAACTGGTTTCCGCATGCATTGTAGCTGTTACCATCTCTCTCCCTTACCTGAAAAGTCAATATCTGCTCTACCAGCATGTGAATATCCTCGCTCTCGGCGG
>CADAHV010000197.1:0-2022 GCA_902787775.1 uncultured Erysipelotrichaceae bacterium
ATGGTAAAAGACTTGGAAAAGACAATTTTAGAGTAAATTGGCTGGATGATCATATCAATATCATCATTCACGATGAAGAGATGGAAGATATCTCTTTGGATTTGTTTTATCGGCAGGGAGAATGAAATCTCTCAGGCAAACCATTATAATTAGTTAGGAAACAGAATGAAAAAGAAACAAGTGTTTATGAATCATTCTGTTTTTCAAAAAGAGTAATAAAGAGATGAAGAATTATCAGGATATCAATGCCGAGACAATCGACCGCTGGATTGACCAGGGCTGGAAATGGGGACAGCCGATAAGCCATGAAGAATATCTTGCTGCGCTTAAAGGCAGATTTTCGATCTATCTTACACCGACAAAAACCGTTCCCGAAGAATGGCTGGGAGATCTTAAAGGAAAAAGGATCCTCGGATTAGCCAGCGGCGGCGGCCAGCAGATGCCGATCTTTACAGCTCTGGGAGCCAGATGCACGGTCTTTGATTATTCCCTCAAACAGATTGAAAGCGAAAAAATGGTGGCAGAAAGGGAAGGCTATGAAATCGAAGCAATACGCGGCGATATGAGCAAGCCTCTTCCTTTTGAAGATGAAAGTTTTGATATGATCTTTCATCCGGTTTCCAACTGTTATGTGAAGGATGTCCTGTCGATCTGGAAAGAATGCTACCGCGTCTTGAAAAGAAATGGGGAACTGTTGGCTGGCTTTGATCATTACATCAATTATCTGGTTGATGACGATGAAACGATGATCATCAATTCTCTGCCGTTTGATCCCTTAAGCAATGAAGAACAGAGAAAACAGCTTGAAGACAGCGATTCCGGCATGCAGTTTTCTCATTTTCTGGAAGAACAGATACGCGGCCAATTGCAGGCCGGTTTCACCTTGCTGGATCTGTATGAAGATACCAATGGGGAAGGAAGACTTCATGAATTGCATATACCGACCATGCTGGCGACACGCAGCATAAAACGTTAGAAAGAAGAAGAATTATGTCCTGGTTTCAAAATGCCGTTTTTTACCATATCTATCCCTTGGGATTATTGGGATGTGAACAATACAACGATTATACGATCAAAGAGCATCGCTTAAGAAAGCTGGATGTCTGGATCGATCATATTGCCGATCTTGGTTTTACCGCTCTGTATATCGGTCCTTTATTTGAGTCGGTCGGACATGGCTATGAGACGAGTGATTATCGAAAGCTCGACTCAAGGCTCGGCGACAATGAAGACCTCAAATGGCTGGTTTCCTATTGCCACGCTAGAGGCATTAAAGTCATTCTGGACGCCGTTTTCAATCACAGCGGCAGAGATTTCTTTGCTTTTAGAGATATCCGTGAGAAAAGGGAAAACAGCCCGTATCTGAACTGGTATCAAAACGTTAACCTCTATGGCAACAATTCCTATAACGATGGTTTTTCCTATGATACCTGGGCCGGCTATGATCTTCTGGCAAAGTTCAATCTCTACAACAAAGAAGTAAGAGATTACCATCTTGAAACAGTATCCTATTGGGTAAAAGAATTTGATATCGACGGACTGCGTCTTGATGCAGCCGATGTCCTCAATTTTGATTTCATGAAAGAACTTCGTAATCTAGCCAATAATATCAAGGAGGATTTCTTCTTGTTAGGCGAAGTTATCCATGGCGATTATTCCCGCTGGGTCAATTACGATACGCTTCATTCCGTCACCAATTACCAGATGCATAAGGCTTTGTATTCTGCCCATAACGATCACAATTATTTTGAAGTGGCACACACCATACGGCATCAGAAACAGATCTGCGGCGACAACATCTATTCACTGTACCTGTTTGCCGATAACCACGATGTGGAACGGATCGCTTCAAGGATCTCAGATAAACGGAATCTGCTTCCTCTCTACATCCTTCATCTTAGGGGCGTCTGGACCCGCTCCGGCAAGGCCCTGGACCCTATGCTCCCACTCCTTGTGATGTCCACCTTCCTTCTCAGCATCCTCATGGGCATAGGTTTTTGCGTGTTCCTCTTCTAGGCGTCG
>CADAHV010000198.1:0-2003 GCA_902787775.1 uncultured Erysipelotrichaceae bacterium
GCTTCTTCCAAAGCCACGGAAGAGGTATCGATCAGCTCTTGCGTACACAGCGATACATTTTCCCGTATCCGTTCCTTGTAGTCCATATAGTGGTCATTGAAGACCAGGTCGCGGGCCCTTTCTTCCAGCTGTTGGCTGCTTAAGGTCTTTTCTTCTTCACTGAGTTCGATGGTTTTGATCTCTTTTGGAATCAGAGAGGAATCGTAGGTCTTGGAATGTAAAATCAGCGACATCGCCTTGTATTCGGTCTCCACCAGTTCATTGGAAAGATCCAGGGCATTGTTCAGCGACAACAAGGCGCTGCTGTTATTTCCTTCCAGAAGACGTTCCAGATCGATCAGAGCGTTGTCCCTTCTTCGGGTCACGTTAACTTCTTCAAAGAAGTCATTGAGATAGACCAAGTCACCGGTCACCACGAAGCTTCTGACACGATCGGTCAGATAGTCGGAACCGACTTCCATATTGAAGGCAGCGTTGCGGGCTTCGATGTAGCGGTTGGACGCTTCTTCCATCCTTCGATAGCCTCTGGCAACCGAAATATCCGCCACAAACAGGATGATCGCCGCAATGACCGCAGCGGTTGAGAAAATGATATTGGCGGTGCGGATGGAAATTGCCTTGTGTTTTTCTTCCGGTTCAGGACCATCATCCATCTTCTCCGCTTCTTTTTTTGCCTCATCGATGCGGGCTTCCTTCACCCGATCTTCGATGTCACTCTCTTCTTTCAGCTTGGCCTTCTCCGCCTCCTTGCGTTGCAAGATAAACGGTTCAAATTCATAGGCCGGAACCGGCTTGGAGAAAAAGTAACCCTGGACGATATCGCAGCCCAAAGACTTCAAGGCATCCAGCTGACGTTCCGTTTCCACGCCCTCGGCGATGACCGGGACATTGAGGAAATCGGCGATGTCGATGATGACTTCCAACATGCGGGTATTGCCGCCCGGCTTGAAGGCGTTGCGGACAAAGTTGATATCCAGCTTCATCGCATCGATCGGCATCGTGGAGATCATATGCAGGGAAGAATAACCGGTACCGAAGTCATCCATCTCGATCTTGAAACCGAGGCTTCGTAACTTCTTAACCATGTCGATGATCTGTAAGGAATCATCGGTATAGGCCGATTCGGTGACTTCCAGAATCAGGTCATCGAAACTGAGATCGTACTTCTTTAAGATATCGGAAAGGACATCGATCATCTGCGGATCGAACATGTCAATTCTTGAAACGTTGACGGAAATCGGAATGGCAAAGCCAAACTTCTCCTTCCAGTCCTTGATCTGTCTGGCCGTCTTGTCCCAAACATAGCGGTCCAGTCGCTCGATCAGGCCGTTTTCTTCAAATAAAGGAATAAAGACACCCGGGGACACCA
Organism: uncultured Erysipelotrichaceae bacterium; assembly: GCA_902787775.1. Taxonomy (GTDB): domain Bacteria; phylum Bacillota_I; class Bacilli_A; order Erysipelotrichales; family Erysipelotrichaceae; genus Colivicinus. The sequence continues at coordinate 1,370 of CADAHV010000198.1, forward strand.
TACCCAGCTTCGGATGGATCCAACGCACCAGGGCTTCCGCTGAAGCCAGGAATGGCACATCGGATTGAACGTCAAATTTTGGCTGGTAGTAGACCTGGAACTGTTCCTTGGCGATGGCCGTTGAGAAGTCCTCGATCAGCTGTTCGGCATAAAGCTCTCTTTCATGAAGATCGTCATCGTAAATGCCAATCATCTTCGTATAGGAATTCTTGACCGTATCGGCTGCCGTCTTGGCGTGGTCAAAGCGACGTTCAATCGCTAAGGACTTGTCGACAATGGAATAGACGCCCATACGCATGCGCACACGGTTGGACAGCTCATCCGAGCTGAAGCCCTTGCCGGCCACCTCCAGAATGTTCTTGTAGTCCTCCTTGTGCGGACGATACAGGAGGAAAGTATCGGCATCCTTACGGCAAGCCAGACCGCCGTTATTGGCGACGTATTCTTCTAACTTTTCACCAATGCGCTTCAGGACTTCGTCACCATAGGCCGAGCCATAGCGCTCGTTGATCATATGGAAGTGGTTGATATCCAAAAGGATGGCATCCATCGGCTCATCCTTGTGATGACTGTCATGTTGTTCGGCGTAGCTGTAGAAGAATTCCTTATTGTATAAACCGGTTAATGGATCTTT
>CADAHV010000199.1:0-2546 GCA_902787775.1 uncultured Erysipelotrichaceae bacterium
GACGGTCTTTGTTTCCGGGAATAAGTCCATAATCATCTGTGCCTGCTGATCCAGTGGTGCCAGATCGCTGGTGCCGGAAACGTTGGAACCAACCAGACCATTAAAGCCATCAATACCTAAGGCAACACCATATTCGGTAACGGAAGTACCTAAGATTGGAATGTCGCCGGTTGCTGAGACAGCAGCCTGCAAAGCCGGTGTGGCATTGGCCATGATCAGATCGACGCCGTCATTGACAAAGCCCTGAACAATCGTCGAACAGGTTGCCGAATCACCGGAGGCATTCTGGACAACAATGTTCGCATCCGGGAAAGCCTTCTGTACTTCATCGACAAAGCCCTGGGTCGCCGCATCAAGTGCAGCGTGCTGGACAAGCTGTACAACGCCGATGGTCTTAGCGCCTGTCGTTTCTTCCGCTGGTTTTTCAGAACCGCCGGAACCGTTTGAGCAAGCACTGATGGACAATACCATCAATACTGCCATCAGAATCGCAAATAATTTTTTCATGAATCCTTCTCCTTAAACAAAAAAATCGCCCCACAAGGACGACGCATCGTGTTACCACCTTTTTTCATCAATACATTACTGTATCAATCTTATCAGCCACAGACATGGCCTTGACCTTTAACGGTGTCTGCCGGATCACCCTACTTTACATTTCAGATGACCAACTCGGTAATGTATTCTCGAACAAGTCCGATAACCGTTTTCACCAAATCACGGTCTCTCTACAATCGAAGTTTGCCGATACTGTTTACTTCAAAGTTTGTAACTGACTTAATTTTATGAAAACGCAAACAAGATGTCAATAAATTTTTACATTAATTTTCTGAAAGTATTTTCATTCCTGATGGGACAGTTCATTTCCAAGCGATGCGATCAGAATAAACAAAGCACCAAGAATTGAAGTAAAGCCCAAAGGTTCATGGAAAACCAGTACGCCGATCACAAAATTAAGGACCGGTTCAAGATAACCGAGTATGGCAATGCTTTGCGGCGACAGGACATTGATCGACGAGAAATAACAGATGTAGGCAACACCCGTATGAAGAAAACCCAGGATTAATACAATGATTGATGAAGTCAGATCAAAGGAAGTCGGAAATCCCCTGTTGATTGCCACATACGGAAAAACAATGGCACCCGATGTCAATAGCTGAACAAGGGTTTTCTCCAATGGTTCAATCCCTTCCAGACGGCGGTTGCATAAAACCAGAATAACAAAGCCTAATGCTGCCAATAAGCCATAGATGACACAATACGGGTCTACGCTCACACTGTTTCCGATCACACCGATCAGAAGCAGCATGCCGACAAAAGCCAGGCAGATGAAGAAGATCTGCTTCATCGTAATCTTCTCCTTATAGATCAAGGCAGTGATGATGACCACGATGATCGGTGCCATGTAGTTGCATAGTGAAGAGATCGCGATGCCATGGCGATATCCTGCAAACAGAAAGACCCAGTTAAAGCCCAAGGAAAAGCCCGACAGCAATAAGAGCTTCAGATTCTTTCGTATCGCTGCAAGATCCATCTTCTTCCTTCTGAGCAATAAGGCAATCCCGATAAACAAGGAGCCAAGTAGTCCCCTGCACAAAACGACAAATTCCGAAGAGTATTTGACGAAATGAAGAAAGAAGCCGATCGTTCCGTATAAGAATAAGGCAAACAGATAACGAAGTGTCGCTGAGTTTTTCATATTGAGAAAACTATACCACCAATTCCTTGAAATTGTTTTAAAATCGATTCATTGTCGCTAGGCACGCCATTTAGAAAAGATCAGCCGCGAAAGCGGTTTTTCTTCTTTCGTAACAGGAATCACTGTATTTGAATAAGGTCTATGTTAAAATAGGATGATCGAGGAGAAAACTTATGAATATTGAGGAAAAGATTGTAAATGTGATCACGCAGATCCTTACCGATAAATACGGCATTACAGCCGATGAAGGCATGGTCATGATCGAGATACCGAAAGACAACGGCAATGGTGACTATTCCACCAACATCGCCATGCGTCTGACCAAGGTCTTGAAAAGACGTCCTCAAGAGATCGCGGAAGAAGTCAGAGAAGAATTATTAAAGCGCCTTGACTTTGTCGACGACATTCAGATCGCCGGGCCGGGCTTCATCAATTTCTGGCTTAGAAAGGACGCGATGGCCAACATCATCAATACGGTCATCGAAAAAGGCGACGCCTATGGCCATTCCGATGCCGGCAAAGGCCTCAAAGTTCTGGAAGAATATGTCTCCGCCAACCCGACCGGTCCGCTTCACTGCGGTCACGCCAGAGGTGCCTGCTGGGGCGATTCGGTTGCCCGCATCATGAATGCTGCCGGTTACAAATGCACCAGAGAATACTACATCAATGATGCCGGTGCACAGATGCTGAACTTAGGCAAATCCTTACTGGGCAGATATCGTGAATTATTCGGTTTGGACTTTGAAATGCCGGAAGACGGCTACTATGGACCGGATGTCATCGAGATCGCCAAAGAGATCAAGGAAAAAGACGGCGAGAAATACCTCAATATGCCAAAAGAAGAAGC
>CADAHV010000199.1:2613-3576 GCA_902787775.1 uncultured Erysipelotrichaceae bacterium
GACAGAGTCTTGGTCAAATCCGATGGCTACTACACCTATCTGACACCGGACATTGCCAACCATATTCACAAGTTTGACCGCGGCTATGAACTCTTAGTCAATATCTGGGGTGCCGACCATCACGGCTACATTGCCCGTATGAAGGCTGCCATGGAAGCCTTAGGCTATCCAAGAGATAACCTGCAGGTCGATCTTTGCCAGATGGTCAGAATGATCGAAGACGGCAAAGAGGTCAAGATGTCCAAGCGTACCGGTAATGCGATCACTTTGAGAGAACTGATTGATGATATTGGTGTTGATTGCGCAAGGTACTTCTTCTTATCCAAAGCATTGGATACCCATCTGGATTTCGACCTGACCTTGGCCAGAACCCAATCCAACGATAATCCGGTTTACTACGTGCAATACGCTTACGCCCGTATCTGTTCGGTCCTGAGACAAGCGCCAAACGGTTTCCACGTTCAGGATTCCTATGGCCTGCTCAATGATCCGAAAGAGATCGACTTATTGAAATACATCTCAACCTTCACCGATGTTGTTGCCGATTGTGCAATCAACCGCACACCGAACAAGATCTGCAACTACGTGCAGAAGCTGGCCACCTATTTCCATTCCTTCTATGGTGCCTGCAAGATCAACGATGTGAATGCGCCGGAACTTTCCAACGAGCGTCTCGCTTTATGTGAAGCAACCAGGATCACCTTGAAAAACGCCCTCGATCTTCTCGGTGTCGGTGCACCGGAAGTCATGGGAAACAAAGACAATAACGAATAAACCACGGTTCAACCGTGGTTTTCATTTACATATTCCATCAAATCGACGACGATCCTTCCGGTATCTTCATAGTAGACTTCATAATCTCCGACGTGGACAAAGCCTGCCTTTACATACAGATCATAGGCCCCCTTATTTCCTTTGATCACATCCATGTGGATGGCTTTGGAAGTTTTCTTTGTTTCTTCA
>CADAHV010000200.1:0-2784 GCA_902787775.1 uncultured Erysipelotrichaceae bacterium
CACATCTCGGAGCTTTTTCAAGGCATAAGAAAAGTTCCTCAGGGGAACTTTGTAACGTATTCTAAGAATGGATTACTTTTTGAATTCCTCGACCATGTCCCGCAGGCTTTCTTCGACGCTGCGTGGTTCATAGCCCAGTTCCTTTGCGGCCTTTTCATGAGAGAAGTGGCCGTTGCCGTTGAGAATGGCGATGGAGTAAGGCGTCACCAAGGGACGTTTGATGCCCAGGAGATTGCTTCCTTTTTCAACGAACGGAGTGATGGCCTGCAGGAAGCCAAAGGGGATTTCGATATTCAAAGTCTTACGATGACAGATCCTGTTGATGATCCGTAGCAGATCAGAGACCTCGCTGTAATGGCCGGAAAGGATGTAGGTCTCGCCGGGTTTTCCGTATTCGCTCGCCAGTAAGATGCCTTTCGCTGCATCGCGGACATCGACGAAGTCAAAGCCGCCTTTTAGGGAAACAGGAATATAGCCTAAGGCCATCAGGCGGATCGAGGTGACGGAGTGATTGGTATGGCGGACATCACCCGGTCCATAGATGCCGGAAGGATGAACGATGCAGATATTTAATCCTTTCTGCGCATATTCTAATGCGATCTTGGAGGCCATGGCCTTGGAAGAACCGTACTGGTCTTCAATCTTTTCCGGTTCAAAGTGTTTGGTTTCCTTGGTGTCGCCATGTTCTTCTTCCAGCAAAGCATGGACGGAGGAGACGTAGACGGCTTTGTCAACGTGATGATCCAGCGCCATCTGTAAGACGTTCTTCGTTCCTTCGACGTTGACCTTATAGACCATCGGATTGGGCTTGGAGGAGATGGTGACGATGCCGGCACAATGGATAAGGATGACTTCTTCTTCCTCTTCTCTTTGAAAAAACGGAACTAAGGAATCCTTGTCTAGGACGTTGCCGATGATGATTTCCACTCCTTTGGGAATAAAGCTTTCCTCATTTGGCAACACCAAAACCCGGACTCTTTCATTTTGGTCCAGGAGAAGTTTTAAAAGCGTGGAACCCAGATGGCCGGAGGCACCGGTCAGCAGATAGAGTTTCTTTAGATGATCTTTTGACATATCTTCAACTATATTGTAACAAATTTGGAAATTCGAAAACAGGGCTTAAAATGGAAGTGAGAAGGAAGGAATTAAAATATGTTAAAGATACCTGAGGGAAGAAAACTGGATTGTATCCCGGTCGGCCGTCTGGCCATCGATTTGAATACGCCGACGATGCGTGAGTCGTTTGCGGAAAGTCCTAGCGTCAACCGTTATGTCGGCGGTTCCCCTGCCAATACAGCGGTCGGTCTGGCCAAGCTTGGCTGCCGGACCGGTTTTATCGGTAAGATCTCAAGTGACTCGTTAGGCGATTTTGTCTTGAACTATGTAAAGAATCTGGGGATTGATACGACCTGTATCTTCCGGGCAGAAAAAGAAGTGCCGATCGGTCTGGCCTTTACGGAAAATCTCAATGGCAAGACCAACCTGATGATGTACCGCAATGAGAAGGTCGCAGACTTATTGCTGGAACCGGCAGAGATTAAAGAAGACTATATCGCCTCTTCCCGTTCGATCATTATTTCCGGTACGGCCTTATCGGCTTCACCATCCCGTGATGCCTGTTTCAAGGCCCTGGAATACGCAAAGAAACACGACTTACTGATCGTCTTTGACATCGACTATCGTCCGCAGGTCTGGAAAAACAAGGATGAGATCGCCGTCTATTATTCGCTTTGCGCCAAATATGCTCAGATCATCATCGGTTCCTATGAGGAATTCGATCTGATGGATCATCTTCTGAAAGACGGCATGGACGATCAGGAAACAGCGAAATACTGGTTTAACCAGAATGCGGAAATCGTCATCATCAAGCACGGTTCGGAAGGATCCATGGCTTATGAAAAGGGCGGCCGTTCCTATAAGATCGACATCGTACCGGTCAATGCGGTCAAGTCGACCGGCGGCGGCGATTCCTATTCTTCTGCCTTCATGTACGGCATCTTAAGCGGAAGAGACGTCAAGGATTCTCTGGAACTGGCTACGGTTTCCGCTTCGCTGGCGGTTGCCGCACCATGTTGTTCCGACGCCATGGTAGGCATCGATGTTCTGGAGGCAAAAAGAAAAGAAGCCAAAGAAAACTTTGGCGAACTGGTAAAAGAGATTTAATTTTTTAGAACATACAGACTGATTTAGATTGTGGAATGGAAGATCTCCAATTGTCGGAAGATATATGCGGCGATCTCTTCATTCCCTTTTTTATTGGGATGGACACCATCCGCAAACCAGTCTTCTTTGTCCGTTGTATAGGCGTACAGATCGATCAGCTTCAATGAAGCTGTCTTACATTCGTCTTTGACGATCTCCTGTATCGGACCGTCAATGTTTCGTTCATCGATATCAAACAGGACAATGCCGCTCTTCTTGTCTATAAAACAGTGGGGCGGGGTCATGGCGATGACTTGCGGATGCCAGGGCAGCTGCTTGTATTCATTCAGGAAACGGCGAAACTGACTGCGATAGCGCTGTTCATTCCAGTTGTACGGTTTAGCATCGTTGGTTCCCAACATGATCAGATAGGTATCGATCGGATGACTTTTTGAGATGGCATAGAACTTGTCTGCCTTATACGGATAATCTCCTTCATCCTGAAGGGTCCTTCCGGAGATGCCGTAGTTGAGCACCTGAAAATCGTCTCCCAGCCTGTGGTTCAGGAAGTGCTCCCAGGTCTCCTCTTTCTTTCCGTTGACACCTGCCCCGAAGGTGATCGAGTCGCCGATGCAGGCGACG
>CADAHV010000201.1:0-3159 GCA_902787775.1 uncultured Erysipelotrichaceae bacterium
ATACGAAGAGGCTTCAAACCGGTCTACGCGGATGGTTCTTCGTTCACGATCGGAAAGGCTTTGACCTTAACCGAAGGAAGGGATGCCGCGATCATCTGTTCGGGCATCATGGTCAATAACGCTTTGGAAGCAAAGGAAAAACTGGAAAAGGAAGGCGTTCATGTCCGGGTCATCGACATGTTTACCTGGAAGCCTTTGGATGAAGAGACCATTGTCAAAGCGGCAAAAGAATGCGGCTGCATCGTGACGGCCGAGAACCATCTGGTCTCCTGCGGTCTGGGTTCGGCTGTCGCCAACGTCTTAACAAGGAAGTGTCCGGTGCCGCAGGAATTCATCGGTATCCAGGACCGCTTCGGCCAGACGGCTTTGCAGGAAGTTTTGGAAAAAGAATATGAAATGACCAGTGACGATATCGTCGCTGCTGTAAAAAAAGCAATGAAGAGGAAGGGATAAAAATGGAAAAGAAGAATTTCGGTTATCCGCAGTTTGATGAAAACGGCGAAGAGATCCTGACGACGTATGACAACGAGTATTCAGAGATGATGATGGATGTCCGCGTCTATCGGATGAAGAAGGATCAGACAAGATCTTTTGAAAGAAACGGCGAAGAGACCGCTTTCTTACTGATGTCGGGGGAAGTGGAATTTGTCTATGACGGCAAGTGTGAAAAGGCATACCGCAAGGACGTCTTTACCGATGGTCCGTACGCCTTGCATGTATGTTCGGGCAAGAAGGTCGAAGTTAAAGCTTTGAGCGATGCGGAGATCCTGGTTCAGTGCACGAAGAACGACACGATCTTTGATTCCAGACTCTACACGCCGGAAGATGCCCCGTGGTCCTATTCCTGTGTCGGCAAGTTCGGCAACACTGCCAAGAGAAGAGTCAATACGATCTTCGATAAGGACATTGCCCCTTGGTCCAACATGGTCTTGGGCGAAGTGTTGAATGATCGCGGTAACTGGTCCGGTTTCCTGCCGCACCGCCATCCGCAGCCGGAGCTTTACTACTTCAAGTTCGACCGTCCGGAAGGTTTCGGTGCCAGCTTTGTCGGTGACGATGTCTATAAGAGCGTCGACAATTCCTTCTCGGCGATCAGCGGCGGCAAGCTCCATCCGCAATCGGCAGCTCCCGGCTTCCAGATGTATACGGTCTGGATGATCCGTCATCTGCCGGGTGATCCTTGGCTTCAGACGACCCGCAATGAGGATGAAGCCTATCTGTGGATGCACGAGGCAAAATTTGATGATTAAGGTCTTGAAAGAGTAATGTCACTAACTTAAAGTGACTCTGCTGACAGTCTTTACAACAGGATATGAATCAAATCATACCCTGTTTTTTTATTTGGCCTGCTTGGTTTGGAAAGTATAAAAAATGTGATCAGAAATGATGAAAACCTCTTGACAAAAATATGAAAATCGGGCGCTTCGTTTCACTCCGCGCTTTCGTTAAGAAAGTGAAAGGAGTTCATTGAAATGAAGAAGATACTCATCTGTTTTGAAAGACTTAGACTGTTTCTGCCTTATAGAAAGCGCTGCCTGGAGAAAAGTTCATGAGTAAGAAGTCCTTTTCCAGTAAAGTGTTTACCGCATTGGACCATAAGCTCATGAAGCTGGATAAACAGAAACACGAAAAGGGATTACTGACAAGCAATGCCCACTTCACCAGAGCACCAAGGAAACTGGATTTCAAAGAAGATATGAAGATCCTGGGCGCAGCATCCATGAAGAAGGAATTATATGAATACTTTGATTATGATATCGATACCGTATCCCTTCCTGGTTTTATAAGATCCAGGGCAAAGATAAAGGAAGAAGCTTTTAAAGAACTGATGGATATGATGAATAAGGCTTATCCCTGTGATAAGAAATATATGGGATACAGGCTGTTATCGGTGGATGGGTGTGACTTGACGATTCCTACTGACAGAAATGATAAAGAGACCTATGAGCAGTATATCAACGAACGCGGATTCAACAATTACCATCTCAACTGCCTGTTTGATCTGATGAATCACCGCTACATCGATAATATTACTCAGACCTTAAAGAAAAAAAATGAGATCGAAGCAATGTGGACGATGGCTGAAAGGTATAATGGCGAAAAAGCGATCTTTATCGCGGATCGCAACTATGCGACCTTCAACAATATGGAACATATAAAGAAAACCGGTCACAAGTTCCTTATCAGAGTCAAGGATATCCATTCGGGAACATCTTTACTTAAATCATTCCGGTCTCTTCCCAAGCAAGGCGAATTCGATGAAGACGTGCATATTACCTTTACGAAGCGGCAGACCAATGAAATAAAGGCACATCCTGAAACATATAAGATCATCGTGTCCAATCAGAGATTTGATTTCCTGGATTCAGAGAATCATTTCTATGATGCGGATTACAGAGTGGTAAGGATAAAGATCGATGGATCCGTTGAAGAATATGAATCACTGATCACCAATCTTGACAGGAAGATATTTCCTGCAGAAGAAATAAAGAAACTCTACAAACTGAGGTGGGACATCGAAGTTTCCTACAGACATCTGAAATACTCTGTTGAACTTAATGCCTTACATTCAAAAAGAAGAGACTTTATCAGACAGGAGATCTGGGCGAGACTTGTGATGTTCAACATATCAACGATCATCATTGACTATGTTACGGATCATAAACTAACCAAGAAAGAAAGAAGGCTTGAATACAAGGTCAATATTACGATGGCAGTCTTCTTTACAAAGCATTTCATGACCATAAGAAAAGGCGGTGACCCGCCCGATCTTGAAAGTCTGATAGCTAAGGAAATACTTCCTGTAAGAGATGACCGGCATTATACCCGTAATGTCCGATCACAGGGATTCGTATCCTTCGGCTACAGATTCAACTAAACAACTTCATTATAATCCATAACCATCTTTCTTATAAGACCATCTTGTTCATATTTACCATAGAGATGACATTCATCTTCTTTTCGTCATATCTGAATAAAGAAAGAGAGCAGTCATCACTCTAAAAAGTGAAACTGCTCTCATAAAGCCTTTGAATCATGTCAGCTTAAGTTAGTGACATTACAGGCATCTGTCTTTTGTTTTATATAAAGAAAAGGGATCTTTAGGATCCCTGATTTTCTAAATCGATATTGTAATACTTCTTGTAGAAGCGGTTCACT
>CADAHV010000202.1:0-2691 GCA_902787775.1 uncultured Erysipelotrichaceae bacterium
TATCTCAAGGAATATCTCTTTGTCCATTTTGATCATCCTTCCGCTTCTTTCATCAAAGAGATGAAGCGTCAGCTGCTTGAAAGCAAGCACGCCTATTTTGAAGGCAAGGACATCTGTCTTTCCAGAGAGTATGATCAGATCTTTTTATTCCCGAGACCGAAGGCGTTTTTCTGCAGCTTCCCGAATATCGAATCCATGTTTGAGGAAAGCAATCCTTACTTCAGTTTCAAGAAAGAAGGAGAGAAGATCGAAAGCATCTTCCTACAGAATTTCGACTTTCCGATCACTGTCAGAAACGCGAAGGAAAACGATGCGATTGCACTTCGTTTTGGCACAAAAAAGCTCAATCGTTTCTTCATCGACCGCAAGATTCCGATGGCCTTGCGCAAGATGTGGCCGGCCGTAATCAATCAAAAAGGGGAAGTGATCTTTGTGCCGGCCATCGGTCCTGATGTAAATCATTATTGCGAAATTCCCAATGTCTTTATGGTAAAATTATAAGATGTACGGAGGACTTTAACGATGTTAGCAGATAATGTTGAAAAAGTACTGATCAGTGAAGAAGAGATCGTAAAGCGCTGCAAGGAATTGGGTGCCCAGATCTCCAAAGATTACGCTGGTAAAAATCCGATGATCATCGGACTATTAAAGGGTTCAGTTCCGTTCATGGCTGAACTGATAAAGAATATTGATATCGACTGCACGATCGATTTCATGGCCGTTTCAAGTTATTCCGGCCTCGAATCGATGGGCGATGTCAAGATTGTCAAGGACCTCGATACTTCAATCAAGGACGTCAACGTCCTGGTCGTCGAAGATATCGTCGATACCGGCAAGACCCTGGAAAAGGTCAAGCAGTTACTGTATTCCAAAGGGGCAAATGATGTTAAGGTCGTTTCGCTGCTGGATAAGCCGGACCGCCGCATCGTGCAGATCGAGGCCGAGTATGTCGGCTTTGTCATCCCGAACGAATTCGTTGTCGGATTCGGTCTGGACTTTAATCAGAAATACCGCAATCTGCCGTATGTCGGTGTATTGAAAGAGGAGTGCTATAAGTCATAGATGAATAATAACAACAACAAGAGACCGTTAATCAATCTTGCACCATACATCTTCGTATCATTGTTCTTGCTGATGATGGCCTTTTCGTCACCGACCAGAACGACTTCCACGAACCTGAATTATCGTGAATTCAACGAACTGGTCGCTTCGGAAAAGATCACGTCGGCAAAAGTCTCCATTGACTACAATACGATGACCGTATCCGGTGTATACAAGAATACAGACGGCAGTCAGCATCCGTTCACGGCCATCATCCCGAATACCGAGAAGGCGACCGATGAACTGATTGATGAATTAAAGAAAGTCAACAACGTCACCTTTGTCGATGCCAATGCGTCCAACTATCTTCTGGAGCTGGCATCTTCGATCATTCCGTTGATCCTGTTTGTCGTTGCCGGTGTCTTCATCATGAATCGGATGGGAGCGATGAACTCCAACAAGCAGGCCTTCGATTTCTCCAAGTCCAGAGCACGTTTGGAAGATGATATTCGTGTCCGCTTCGAAGACGTAGCCGGCTGCGATGAAGAAAAAGAAGAGATGGAAGAGATCATCGAATATCTCAAGAACCCGAAGAAGTTTGCCAAGATGGGCGCCCGTATTCCAAAGGGCATCATCATGGTCGGTCCTCCGGGACCGGTAAGACCTTACTGGCAAAAGCGGTAGCTGGCGAAGCCAACGTTCCGTTCTACTCCATTTCCGGTTCCGACTTCGTCGAAATGTTCGTTGGTGTCGGTGCCAGCCGTGTCAGAGATATGTTCGCCAAGGCGAAAAAGACTGCGCCGTGCATGATCTTCATCGATGAGATCGATGCCGTCGGCAGACAACGTGGTGCCGGTTTAGGCGGCGGCCACGATGAAAGAGAACAGACTTTAAACCAGCTCTTGGTTGAACTGGATGGTATGGCTGACAATGCCGGTGTCATCGTCATTGCCGCAACCAACAGACCGGACGTCCTGGATTCCGCTTTGCTCCGTCCGGGCAGATTCGACCGTCAGATCACCGTTTCTCTTCCTGACTTGAAGGGCAGAGAGGCCATTCTGAAGGTCCACGCCAAAAACAAGAAGATCGCCGATTCGGTAGAACTCTCCAATCTGGCAAGACGCACACCGGGCTTCTCGGGTGCGGATCTGGAAAACGTCTTAAACGAAGCTGCGATCTTAGCGGTTCGTGAAAACAAGGATATGATCGAGACACAACAGATCGATGAAGCGATCGACCGTGTCATGATGGGCCCGGCCAAGAAGTCTCGTACTTATGACGACTACACCAAGAAACTGGTGGCATACCATGAAGCAGGCCATGCCATTGTCGGTCTGAACCTGCCGGATGGCGCTATCGTTCAGAAAGTCACTATCATTCCGCGTGGCAACGCAGGTGGCTATAACCTGATCACACCGCGTAAGGAAAAGATCCTGAATTCCCGCAAGGAACTCATGGATACGATCACTTCCTATATGGGCGGCCGTGCTGCGGAAGAGATCTTCTTCGGCGATGTCACGACCGGCGCTTCTTCCGATATCCAACAGGCGACCAGAATCGCCAAGGATATGGTTACGACCTACGGTATGTCTGATCTTGGCCCGATCCAGTACAATTCGGGCAATGATTCGGTCTTCCTTGGCCGTGATT
>CADAHV010000203.1:0-3152 GCA_902787775.1 uncultured Erysipelotrichaceae bacterium
CCGTTTACGGCTAACTACCGTCAGGCCAAAAAACTGGTCGATCTGGCAAAGGAAAAGGGCCTCATCATCTTTGATGCGGTGACTATGGTTCACATGCCTAATTATGAAAAGATCAGGAAATTGATCAAGGAGATCGGCGAGATCAAGATGGTCGACATCAACTTCTCGCAATATTCTTCCCGCTATGACAAGTTCAAGAAAGGCATCATTCTGCCGGCTCTGGATAAGAAGATGGCCGGCGGTGCGTTGATGGATTTGGGTATCTACAACATCAACTTCACGATGGGCTTGTTTGGAAAACCGAAGAAGGTCAGCTACTACGCCAACATCCAGAAGGGCATCGATACTTCCGGTGTTCTGGTCATGGATTACGGCAAGTTTAAGGCCAACTGCATCTCCGCCAAGGATTGTAAGGCTCCGTTATTGGTCTGCATCCAGGGTGATAAGGGATACTTACGCTGCGATGATGCATCGAGTGTCATTGCCAAGGTCAAACATGTTGACAACAGCGGTGAGGTCAAAGAGTATTGTCTCAACAAACATCCGGATGTGCCGCACTACGATGAGTATGTGGCGTTCAAGAAACTCTATAACAATATGGATCTGGAAAAGGCACAGGAACTCAATGCCTTCACCCTGGAGACGATGAGGGTCCTGGAAAAGGCCTTGCAGTCGGCAGATATCAAATTTCAATAAGAAACGGAGAGCTCAGCTCTCCTTTAAAAATTTTAGGCATCAGAAAACCGCATCGCTGCGGTTGTCTTTAATAATTGTGTTTCTGTTTTAAGAATAATGAGATCGTGACGATGATAAACATGATGCCGGTCACGATGGCGACGATGTAGGTCGCATAGAGGTTGACGCCTTCATAGTGTTCCATGTTGGCGTAGATCGGCATGAGGATTGTCAGGGCTAACAGCAGAACGATCAGTATCAGAAGGCGCTGCTTGGAGAAGCCTCTGGCGAAATACATGAAGACCGATTCCCGTTTGGCCGGTTTCCAGCGTTCCGCCACCGGTAATTTATAGAAGAAGGTGAAGCGGAAATAGGCGCTGGCCAGTAAATATAAAGCCACAAAGATCAGAAATGCCGAGAAATAATTGATCTTGAATAAGGATACAGAGAATAAGGCAATGACAATGCACAGCGGGAACATGGCCGTATAGATGGTATAGGTCCTGACATCCGAGGAGGTCAGAATGTACCCCTTGCGCGTGAAAATATCATAAAATATCGTGCCGCGTTTCGCATCCTGGAAGATGAAAATTCCGGATAGATCGCTGGCTTTTAAGATTCTTCTGTTTGGCATGCGTTACTACCTCTTACCATTTCCATTATACACATTTTTTGGTGGTATCATTAAATATGAGGAGATAAGTAAAATGATCATTCAAAGTACTAGAGTTTATATTGCATCAACCCTGATGCCTGCCCAGATCGAGATCGAAGACGGCAAGATCAAGGCAGTCTATGAATACAATGAAAAGCCGGCTGATAAAGACTACGGCGATTTACGGATCGTTCCGGGTTTATATGATTTACATACCCATGGCTATCATGGCTATGATGCGACAGCCGGCGGTAAAGACGGTTTAAGAAACTGGATGAAGGATCTTCCGAAAGAGGGTGTCTGCGGTTTCTGTCCAACGACCTTAACGCAGGCTCACGATACCTTAAAGAAGCTGCGGTTTCTGTCCAACGACCTTAACGCAGGCTCACGATACCTTAAAGAAGGCGGTTGCCGAGATTGCGGAAGTCAAGAAGGAAAATCCGGAAGGCGCCGAGATCATCGGTATCCACTTCGAAGGTCCTTACCTCGATGTCAAATACAAGGGTGCCCAGCCGGAAGAATACATCGTCAAGGGTACGGTGGAAGAATTCAAGGAGTATCAGGAAGCGTGTGGCAACCTGATCAAGATCATCACTTTGGCACCGGAACATGACGAGGATTTCGCGTTGACCAGATATTGCGCAGCGACCAACGTCTGTGTCTCCATCGGCCACACCGATACCACTTATGAAACAGCGATGCTGGCATTGGCCAATGGTGCCAAGGGTTTCACCCACACCTATAACGGCATGACCGGTCTGTCCCATCGTGCCAATGGCGCGGTTGGTGCAGCGTTTAGAAGCCATGACACCTATGCGGAATGCATCTGCGATGGCAACCACTCGACACTGGCAGCATTAAATATCTTCTTTAGAGAGAAGCAGAACTTCGCTGTCATGGTTACCGATTCGCTCATGTGCAAGGGTTATCCGGTCGGTTCGGTCTTTGACTTCGGCGGTCAGGATGTCGAGATCTATCCGGATGGTTCTGCCCACATCACCACCGGCAAGAAGCAGCTGGCCGGTTCAACCTTGAAGGTCAATGAAGGCTTGAAGATCCTGGTTGAAAAGGCGCTGGTTCCGTTTGAAGTGGCTCTGGATGCGGCGACCATCAATCCAATGCGCTACCTGCACCTGGATGACCACAAGGGACGCATCAAGGCCGGCTTTGATGCCGACGTTGTCGTCTTAAACGATGACTATTCCGTTGTTCAGACCTATTGCCTGGGCAAGGCTCAGTTATAAGCAGATCAAAGACTGTACCTTTGCGGTGCAGTCTTTTTAAAAAATATGAAAAAGAAAACGATCATTGTGACAGCACTGATATTGATAGCCGCCCTGGGAGGTATCTTTATGTTTAAGGATCTTTTTAAGCAGGAAAAGAAAGCCAAAACCGTTGAGGATTATCAGAAGATGGCGGTCCCTTACGAGAAGCTTCTTTCGATCGCGTATTACTACGGCGGCGGTATGGAGGACACCTCTGTCTCCCGTATGATCAAGAAAGACGAAGCAGGTCAGTTTTGTTTGATCGCCGAAGACCATCAGGAAAATCGCTACTACGATATGTATCGATCTTACCAAGTGGAAGATGGTCTCATCAAAGAATTGGAAGACTACATCCGCACCTACAATCTTTCCGCCTGGACCGACTTGCCGGAACCGGAGGAGTATGCCCTGGATGCGCCGAGTACGAATTTAACGATGACCTTTTGTGATGAAAAGGGAAAATACCTTGATTCCGTTACTTTGGACTATGACCGGGTCTTTCCGGAAGGTGGCTTTGCGATCGTCAATGCTCTGGCGGAAAAGCTCTTGTCGCCGAT
>CADAHV010000204.1:0-2655 GCA_902787775.1 uncultured Erysipelotrichaceae bacterium
TCTATGATCCTAGCAGGAATCGACATCGGCAAGGATTCCCACTTCTTTTCGCTTGTAAGAAAAGAGGACGGCGAGGTCCTTGCGCAACCAAGGAAGTTCGCCAATACTTCCGAAGGATTCAAAACACTCACCGATTCTTTCATCCCGTACGATAAGGAAAGCATCCTGATCGGCATGGAAGATACCGGCCATTACCACTTTGTCTTACTGAAATATCTCTTAGACAGAAAGTTCAATGTGGCTTTGATCAATCCGACTGCCACCGACTTTACCAGAAAGGCGAATGGAAGCATATCCAAGAACGACAGACTTGATACACTGACCATCTGCGATGTGCTTTCATCAAACAAGCCCAAGAAACCGTATCGCATCTCAAAGTTTTCATCCTTTGATCTGTACGAACAAAGAGGACTTACAAGACATCACCACAATCTCAAGGAAGAGATCAATGTCTATACCAACCGATTACAGAAATGTATCGACATCGTCTTTCCGGAGTACAATTCCCTGTTTCCAAGCAAATACGGAAGAGTCTATATCAGCGTACTAAAGACCTATGGCTCTGCTGCCAATATCGCCAAGGCAGACATCAGAAGCTTAAGAAAGTGCTTTGAATACAAGGGGAAAGGCAAAAGGATCTCTCTTACCGCCGAGAAGCTCAAGGAAGCAGCGAAAGCTTCGATCGGCATCGATTCGGCTTGCGAAGTCATTCAGATCAGACATCTTATCGAGCAGATCGAATTACTGAACAAGCAGATCAAAGAGATCGATAAAAAAATAGAAGAGTATTCTTTGGCAAATGACTCTCCTATTCTTTCCATACCAGGAATTCCGGCATGGCACCTTTGGTGTATGAGTCTTCAAAGTATCAGGCGAAGCATACTACCATCACCAAGAGCGGATCGAAGTATCTAAGAAAGACCTTATATCAGATCATCTTACCGGTGATAAGATACAATCCGGTATTCCAGAAATACTACGATCTCAAGATCTCTCAGGGCAAGTCACACAGATGTGCCTGCGGACATTGCGTAAGAAAGCTGTTAAGGATCATCTTCCACCTTCTTAAAACGAATCAGAAGTTTGATCCGGCGTTATTAAGATAAGACACAGATAAAATCATTCATTTACATCTTTCTGTTTTGTTTCTCAAAAGAAAAGATGTTTTCATCATGCCTCAAGGAGGATCCATATTCACGATTTCAAAGAACAAAGGTTTGAATATCAGCTAACTGATCAAACTGATCATGTAATTCACATTTTGAGACTATTTCATCAAAAAACACTTGAATTTTATATAGTTAGCTCACAAACGGATTGTAGAGATTGTTGCCGCCAAGATTGGTGATGTACAATCCCACCACAAAGATCAATATACACAAAGCGATTACCGCATAATCGGCAGTTTCCATCTTCTTTTTCATGTACCAGCTGCGCTTCTTGTGCTTGCCGAAGCTTCTTAACTGCATTGAATTGGAAATCTGATCGATGCGGCTTAACGACGTCAGAACCAAAGGCAGGATGATCTTGGCCGCATTCTTGATGCGCTCAAAGAATTTGACATCCTTACCCAAGGCCACGCCTCTGGCCTCCTGCGACTGGGCGATCTCGTGATAGTCATTCTGAATATCCGGGATGTAGCGAAGCGCCAGGGACACCGCATAGGAGATGCGGTATGGCACGCCGATCGAAGACAAGGATGAGGCAAACTCACTTGGATTGGTCGTCGAAATAAATAAGATGGCAATCGGGAAACCGATGACATACTTCAAAGAAACGTTGAACTGATAAAACAGCTGTTCCAGAGTCATATCGTATTTGCCGGCAATATGGAACAAGACGGTCCTGGATCCATAGAGATTGGGACCGTATTCCGGATTAAACAGAAACAACAAGATGGCATTCATCACGATGAAGACCACCAAGAAGGACGACATCAGTCTGATCTCGGAGAGCTTGATCTTGCTTAAGGCGAAGCCGACAAACGACATCAACAATAAAAACAATAAGACCCTGGTATCAAAGGACAGACCGCATAAAAACGAAAAACTCAGGAAGATGACCAGCTTCGTGGTTCCCGAAAGGGAGTGAATGAAGGACTTCTTCGGAATGTAATTAAGCACCTTGGCTGCCATGTTCACGCTCCTTTCGATCATACGCGATGAAGCAGTCGACGAAATCGACCGGATCATCAATACCCGCATCGGTGGCGATCTTAAACAGTGATGTCTCTTTTAAAGCCGCCTTTTCGACCAATTCCTTATCACACAGGACAGCCGAACCGGATTTGTCGGCAATGATCCTGCCGCCGGTAAACACCAAGGTACGGCTGGTGTATTCCAACATCAGATGCATATCATGGGTGATCAAAACGATGGTAATGCCCGAGGCATTGAGCTTGCTTAAAAACTCCATGATGTCTGTATAGTGGGCAAAGTCCTGACCCGCTGTCGGCTCATCCAGGATGATGATCTGCGGACCCATGACCAGGATCGAGGCAATCGTCACACGCTTCTTCTGGCCAAAGCTTAAAGCGGAGATCGGCCAGTTGCGGAATTCGTAAAGACCGCAGACTTTTAAAGTATCATAGACCTTTTCCTTGATCTCCTCTTCACTTAAACCGGTATTCTTAATGCCCATGGCAACTTCATCAAA
>CADAHV010000205.1:0-2676 GCA_902787775.1 uncultured Erysipelotrichaceae bacterium
TCGGGCGGAAGAAATGTTGTCCCACACCTTCTATGAGTACAAAACCGAAGACTTCTTCGAGTTCTATCGGGAGAAGATGTTGTACCCTGATGCCAAGCCGAATTATGCCCATGAGTTTATTGCCAGACTCCAGGACAAGAAGGATGTCAGTGTCGTCACCCAAAACATCGACGGCCTTCATCAGGCGGCCGGCTCCAAAAAGGTCTATGAGCTTCATGGCTCCGTGCTTCGCAATTACTGCAGCCGCTGCCACAAGTTCTTCGATCTAAACTACATCATGCATACAACAGGTGTGCCAAAATGCGACAAGTGCGGTGCGACCATCAAACCGGATGTCGTCCTCTACGAAGAAGGACTCGATGAAGATGTCGTACGCGGCGCCATCAACGCGATCGCCTCTGCCGACCTCTTAGTGGTCTGTGGTACTTCCTTAGTCGTCTATCCGGCCGCCAGCTTCATCCGCTACTTCAACGGCCAGAATCTGGCGATCATCAACCGCGATGCCACGTCTTACGACTCGCAATGCGACATCGTCATCCATGATGACTTAGTCAAAACCTTCAAAGCTTTAAAGATTTAAAAGAGGAATCAACGATTCCCAATGGCGTAAACCCAGAAGCGGTTGCGCCTTTTTCTTTTATATGAGTGGTCTTGCTTATGATCACTGTTTCCCGAAGGGTAAATAAACACCATACAGAAATCTGTATTGCTTGAAGTATCGTTACATCCATTGATTGTTGAGTCCTTGCTGGTTTATTCTTTAAGTAGATGCAGCTGCGTCTCTATACTACGGGCCGGTGTCAGTTATTTGCGGTAAAGATGCCGGCTTTTGTTAATTTAAGAGGAGGATTGTTTCTTCCGTCGATCCGATGACGATCCTGTTTGAGCGAACGCCTGAATTTGTTCCATCGCTTATAATGGCGGTCTTTTCTGACCATCACCTTTACTCTGGAACACTCATCGATCAGGCCTCTGAGATATCCGTATCCAAATCTTCCCTTAAAAAACGATGATACAAATAATGACGATCTGCACATCTCGATGATGTGCTTATTGTTGGGAAGGTGATCTTTGTCTTTCCTGTCTTCACTGGCTTTGAATATCAGAGATTCCAGATTATAGAAGATCATCTTTGAACTGATCTCATTCAATACAGTAATGGGATTATGGGAATTGATCTGTTCGATGTCGATGAAAGTCTTCATGGTGCCATATCCTGTTTCGATGTCCCATCGGTCATTGTGATAAAGACTTACGATCTCTTCTTTTGAAAAAATGTCTTCATCAACATTAGTAAAATATTCGATATCAGTTTCGTGATGCAAGGTATGCCGCCATTTGTCATGGTCAAGATAATGTTCATCATATTCAAAATGATTCCTGATCAGTCTGATCTTCATTAACGGATCAGCCATGATGTAATCCCGGATATGATCGCGCTTTATTCTTTTCTGCCAGGTTTCATCTATATCAACAGNNTCCAGCTTTTCTCTCTGGTGCTTGAAGAAATTGGATTTGGCCCTGATGATATACTTATATCCTTTCATCTGACAGTATTTGAATAATTCAGTCGAACCATAATTACGATCTGCCAGTAAGATCACCTTATGTTCTTTTAAAAGATCTTCCAGTGTTTCAAGATGTTCAAACAGCAGATTCAGTTCCGCTTTGTCCTGGTGAACGATCCTATAGTCAAGTATGACTCTGTTAAGGACGTCATAGATCATCGATACTTTTGCCTGAGGCGGGTTTGCACAGACGTGCCCGCCTCCTTTGTTTGTAGCGAATACATCGTCCAATACCGGGTTTTTAGGCAATGTCACAAGTGTTCCATCCACCGCCAGTAAAAGATATCCCTTGTCAGTCTCTTTCTTTAGCGGCTTATAGACCCTTTCAAGAAACAGCTCCTGTATCTTTTTCCATACATCGTAGTTGAGGATACGCATCCTTTTAAGCACTGCCTGCTTGGAAGGCGGATCATCAGTGTTCAGATCCGGATAGATATCGCTGATATCTTCTAAGACAGTCCTGCCATGCCGGAATAAGAGATAAGTCAGAAGATTCTTCAAAGGCATCTTGCCGTTTTCTCTTGTAAAGGAAGAAGGGATGATCCTGGCATGTTCAAATAAGGAAGGATCATCGATGATGGAAGAAAACAGATCCAGTATCTTCTTTAACCTCAATCTTCTATACTACTTTTCATCGTAGACAAGACGCGGTTTCTTCTTCATGAAGGCTGCCTTGATATAAGGGATCTGATCATTTTCGAATAAACCGAGATCGCGGATGGTGCGGTGTTTTACCTTGTTTCCATCGCGATACGACTCTGTAAGGTAGATAAAGGATGTGTTTTTTCTACCTTTGTTGTTGGGAACGACCTTGACAAACATTCAAAAACTCCTTTCCTATACTACATATCTACCTTAATAATATATTAAACAAACAATATAATAAATATTATCCTATACTACACACCATAAAAAACCTATAAAAATCAGGCATCTAATGCCTGATCTGTCACAGTTTCCATTAAAAAAAGGCGTATCCCTTTTGAATTCTGGGTTTACGCCATTGGGTGCCCCAGGGCACCTTATTTATTGGAATCCATATTATTCTGTAACTGTTCAATGAAGCGTTTGAGGGCAACGTTGTCGTTGTCCTTTTTCCATATGGCAT
>CADAHV010000206.1:0-2163 GCA_902787775.1 uncultured Erysipelotrichaceae bacterium
CAATCGGAAACGATTATCCGGATCATATCTGCAAGGAAGGCAACGAAAAACGAAGAAAGACAATACTATGAAAGAAAAGGGGAATGACATGAGAGAGGAATATGATTTCAGTAAGGGTATCAAGAATCCTTATGCAAAAAAACTGAAGAAGCAGATCACGATCAATATCGATGCTGATGTCATTGATTATTTCAAGAAACAGTCATCCGCTTCCGGCATTCCTTATCAGACGCTGATGAATCTGTATCTTGTGGAATGCATGAAAGAAAATAAGAAACTTTCCATCAAATGGGAATAGGATCAAAGGATCTCCAGACGAGATTCTTTTATTTTCCCGGTTGACTGAGTTTACTTGAATCTGATTGACAATGTGTAGATTAACGAACGGTATTCATGATGCTGTTACAGAACCGATCCTGATATGCTAGAATGGAATCGATTCAGAAGCTGTAAAAGAAAAGACAGTAATTAAAAGATAAGGACACCAAAAGCTCTGAGAAATACATAAAGTATCGGAGCTTTTTCTTTTATGCAAAGCTCCAGGAAGGAGAAAAGTGGAGTATACGAGATTTGGCGAATAGATGAGAATTTAAGAACATTATTCTAGGAAACTGGCTGTATTTACAAAGAAGCAACAATTTAATAAAATATATTTGCAACCAATATCCAGTTGCAGGAAAGGAATTCATGCCTAAAAAGAAGAATCTGATCGAAAAGCTGTATCGAAAACCGTATCCTAAGAACTTTACTACAAGGGAGCTTGATGCTCTGATGAGCAGATGCAACTGCACCAAGTTCCAGGGAGGAAGGGGATCAGGAATCGGATATGTTCATGATCCGAGCAAAAGGATTGTTCAGTTCGATGGTCCGCATCCGGGAAATGAACTGTATAAATATCAGGTAGAAAAGATAAAGAGATTTATAGATGAAATAGGTGAAAGGGAGACGGATTAGATATGAAGTCAGATATGATGAAATACAAAGGCTATAGAGCTACCATTTCTTTTGATGAAGAAGACAAGATATTTGTCGGAGAAGTGTTTGGTATCGCTGACTCACTCAACTTCCATGGCCGTTCTATTGATGAACTCGAAGAGGCTTTTCATGATTCCATTGAGAACTATCTTGAGATCTGTGAGAAGATAGGAAAAAACCCGCAGAAAGAGTTTTCCGGAACATTCAACGTCAGAACAACGCCAGCCTTGCATGAACAAGCGGCTGAATATGCTGCGGACAACGGGATAACTCTGAACCAGACGATCTCCAGAGCTTTGGAATCATTCCTTGGCAAACAGGTTAAAGTTTAATATAGATCAGTCCTAATTTGCACAGCGTTGCTGGTAAAGCCTTTATTTGCTTGTTTTCTTTGACATCCTGATCATTCCGGATGTAAAGGACATTTGATAGACGCTTATGCTGTGATCTCGATACTATGAGTTCGAAAGGAAGACAGAAGGAATGACACAGGAAGAGCTGGCAGACAGAATCTATGTTTCCAGACAGACGATCTCAAGCTGGGAAAATGACAAAAGCTATCCCGATGTTCATTCTCTACTGATGATGGGCGATCTGTTCGGTGTCTCCCTTGACACACTAATAAAAGGAGATATCGAAATCATGAAAGAAAAAGTTGATAAGAGCGTTGTTGACGGATTCAAAAAGGATAACTGGATCTTTGCCGTACTTGCCTTATTGTGCATCCTGTCTGCTGTACCCCTGATGAAGTATCTGGGAGCAATCGGCACGCTGATCTGGGGGATCATCGTAAGCGGAACGCTGATCTATGCGTTGAAAGTCGAAAAGGCGAAGAAAGACAATGACGTTTATACCTATAAGGAGATTGTTGCGTTCTATAACGGCGAGAAACTCGACAGCATAGAAAAGGCGAGAGAAGAGGGCAAGAGAGAGTATCAGAAAGCGATCTTTCTTCTGATCGGCGCTCTTGCGGGAATCATCATCGCCTTCTTCATACATCAGTTCATTTGATGGTTCCGCTTTCAGAAACGTATGAAATGATAGTTTATAAAAGTGTAAATAAGCGAACACTATTCAGTTTTGAATAGTGTTTTTGTGGACGGCGCATCAGTTTAATTAGGCATATTTTTTGCATTGTTACGATAATATCATAATAATGAGGATAAAATATGGCACATATCGGATGCA
>CADAHV010000207.1:0-2708 GCA_902787775.1 uncultured Erysipelotrichaceae bacterium
CGCGATTATCATCGCAGTATCCGTGCCCGGCAGCTTGCACGCGCCGCAAAGCTTGCGGACAATCCTTCTTCTTTGAAGAGGAAAGCACAGAATGATCCGAAACGATTTGTCCGGCAGGACCATTACACTACTGACGGTGAGATCGCTGACCACCTGATCACGTCTGTCGATGAAGAAGCCGTCAGGGAGGAAGAACGGTATGATGGCTTTTATGCCGTCTGTACAAACCTGGAGGACGAAGTATCTACGATTATAAGCATCAACCAAAAAAGATGGCAGATCGAGGAATGTTTCCGGATTATGAAAAGCGAATTTCAGGCACGGCCGGTTTACCTTAGCCGGAAAGACAGGATCACAGCGCATTTCATTACCTGCTTCACAGCCCTGATCCTCTACCGGATCCTCGAGAAAAAACTTGATGATGAATATACCTGCGAAGCCATCATAAAAACACTGAAGGAAATGAACATGCTGGTGATGCCCGGTGAAGGCTATATCCCCGAGTATACAAGAACGGATCTTACCGACAGACTGCATGATGTTTATGGTTTCAGGACTGACTACGAGATCGTATCACAAAGGAATATGAAAAAGATTTTGACTGCCACAAGAAAGTAGAAATATAGCTACATTCAGAAAGAACAACAGAAGCCCGCAAATAGCGTATCTACGCTGTTTGTGGGCTTCTGACTCTCAATCAACTGTCAAAGACGGGATTATACAATATTTCTCATGTACACTATATCAGTGTACAACATAAAAAATAAGTGATTTCTTCAGGAATTAATTTTCTTTTAAGATTTTAAGAAAAGATTAAATCTTGTTAAAGAATCAGCGGTTCGGTAGTTTGACAGTTGAATAATTCTAAAATCCTTGCAGGCCTTGAAAAGCCTGTATTTTTTTGTCAAATTTTTTCAAATTTATTGTAGCTATATGTAACTATATGTGGTATAATTAGCTCATGGGAGGCACACAATCATGAAGGTGAGTGTATCAAAATCTAAGAATGCAACGATTTACTATCTCAGCAAATCTGTCAGGATTAATGGCAGGGTTACTACAAAGACCATTGAGAAGATTGGTTCTTATGATGAGATCAAAAAAGTCTGTGGCGACATGGAGCCTCTTGAATGGGCTAAACAGTACGCCGCAAAACGGTCTGCAGAGGAAAAGGCTTCCAAACAGGACATCGTTATCAAGTATTCCTCTTCTTCCAGGATCAGAAAAGATGTCTGCCGCAGCGTAAACATCGGTTATCTGTTCCTCAAGGACATTTATTACGATTTGAGAATCAACAGTATCTGCACAGAGATCGCAGAAAAGTATAAGTTTGAGTTTGACTTGAACGATATCCTGTCCATGCTTGTTTTCGCACGAGTCATTTACCCGGGATCGAAAAGATCCTCCCTTGAATTGTTGTTTTCGCACGAGTCATTTACCCGGGATCGAAAAGATCCTCCCTTGAATTGTCCCAGAAGTTTCTTGAAAAACCCGCCTGTGAACTTCATCAGGTTTACCGGGCGCTGGAGATTCTGGCGAAGGAGAATGACTATTTCCAGTCGCAGCTTTATAAGAATTCAGAGAAAGTGATGAACCGTCAGAAAGAGGTTCTCTACTACGACTGCACCAACTACTATTTTGAGATCGAAGATGAGGATGACTTCAGGAAATACGGCCATTCCAAAGAGCACCGCCCAAACCCGGTCGTCCAGATGGGGTTGTTCATGGATGCCGACGGCATACCGCTCACATTTTCCGTCTTTAACGGAAATGAAAATGAGCAGCCTTCGATGAAACCGCTTGAGAAAAAGATCCTCTCTGATTTTGAGGTGAAAAAGTTTATCTTTTGAGGTGAAAAAGTTTATCGTCTGTACAGACGCCGGACTCTCCTCAACTCCGAACAGGATCTTCAACAATACGGCGAATCGGAGATTCGTGACAACGCAGTCTGTTAAGAAGCTGAAAGGCTTCCTCAAGGACTTCTGCCTGGCTGATGAAGGTTGGCATCTTAGCGGAAACAGGAAAACATTTAAACTCAGCGAGCTTGATGAAAATGACCATTATGACAAGATCTTCTACAAAGACCGCTGGATAAAGGAAGACGGCCTTGAACAGCATCTCATTGTAACGTTCTCATTTAAATACCGCGATTATCAACGCAGTATCCGTGCCCGGCAGCTTGCACGCGCCGCAAAGCTTGCGGACAATCCTTCTTCTCTGAAAAGGAACAGACAGAACGATCCGAAACGATTTGTCCGCCAGGACCATTGCACTACTGACGGCGAGATCGCTGACCACCTGATCACGTCTATCGATGAAGAAGTCGTCAGAGAGGAAGAACGGTATGATGGTTTTTATGCCGTCTGTACAAACCTGGAGGACGAAGTATCTTCGATCATAAGCATCAACCAAAAAAGATGGCAGATCGAGGAATGTTTCCGGATTATGAAGAGCGAGTTTCAGGCACGGCCGGTTTACCTTAGCCGGAAAGACAGGATTACAGCACATTTCATTACCTGTTTCACAGCCCTGATCCTCTACCGGATCCTCGAGAAAAGACTTGGTGATGAATATACCTGCGAAGCCATCATAAAAACACTAAAGGAAATGAACATGCTGGTGATGCCCGGTGAGGGCTATATCCCCGAGTATACAAGAACGGATCTTACCGACAGACTGCATGATGTTTATGGTTTCAGGACTGACTA
>CADAHV010000208.1:0-2292 GCA_902787775.1 uncultured Erysipelotrichaceae bacterium
TTTTTTAACATCATCATATGCCTCGTGTACGGCGTCCCTGACCGCATCCGTGACAGGATCGGCGCTCATATTGAGCAGATATTTGACCGAAACAAGACATAGCGGAACGGCCGTAACCAAAATCGCAAAGATCGCTACAGGAGCCGCAAATGTTGAAATGACTCCTTTTATCCCGCCTTCTATTGCTGCATCAACAAACTGATGGATCCATTGTTTTGCCAGCTGTGCAGCCTTTTCTCTTTGTTTGCCGGTGACAAACGAAGATCCGACAGATGACGCCTGATCGGTTAGATTCGAGCCTTCTTCCAGCTGGTCCAGGGAATCCTGGTTGTCATAGAGATCAGGCATCTTCCTCGTCACTTTCCTCGTCCATCAGGGCATCCATGTCCTGATCATAATCATCGTCTTCGTCCTCTGGCTGACCATATATGTTACTTCTTTCCTCTTCGATCGCGCCTCTGACTTCCTCTTCGTCTTTGAAGAGTTCTTCAAGTCTGCTGTAAGTTCTTTTCTGCGTTTCCTTGTAATTTTCCTGATGGAACATTTTGTTGCTTACTTTTTCGCTTGCCGTATATTTCCAGACATAATCGAAACCGTCCGCCTGCATTCTGACGTTGTAGGTTTCTTCGCCGGATCTGTTGACCTCAAGGTAAGTGGAATAGGAATTGCCGTATTTTTCGCTGATTTCCTTGTTTGCTTCAAAGGCAGCTCTGCTCATCAGCTGATCCGGTTCAAGTTCATACATATAAGCCTGACCGTTCTGGAGCGAGATCGGATCGTTTCTGCCGACGCGGTAAGTGATATCATCACCGACGCTGTTCTTGCCGATCGATACAGGTGTGCCGACATTAAGCGGCGTCTGATCAGGGAAGATGGCATAGGTTGAAGGATTGCTCTCCTTGCCCTGGTTTGTCCATGTTCCTCTGAAGATCTGTCCATTGATCGGAGCAGATACGATTTCGCCTTTATCGTTCAAGACCGGTTTTTCGGCAGAACCGATGTAGCCCATCGAACCGGTCTTCAGGTGGGATAGTTCCCCAAGGCCGTTTGCTCGCGATACATCAGACATCTTCACAGGTGTACCTACGCCGCTGTCCATTGCCTTATTGACACTGATTGCTGATTGGGCGATCCTCTGTCAGCCACGTCCGGTGATCTTTTAAGATCCATCGATTTTGACATCTGCCCTATTCTGCTGTTTTCGCCGTATTTTCTCTGCATGGCCATCGAGAAGTTGTGAGTCATCTCCTGGCCAGCCTTGCGACCGTATTCTCTTCCAAGGCTCATAGTCAACATACCGCCGGTTTCTCTCCACAGCCTGCCCATTGCCATCAGACCTTTGCCGTAATCCCTTAAAGTGTCGGAATTTGCGACAGTTCTGATGCCGACTGCGTTCATGAGCTTTTCGGAATTCTTGTAAAGAGACAAAAGAGCCAGTGTGAAGGCATATTTAAACAGCACATCGCCAAGGGTAAAGAACTGGAAGCCGCTCAGATCCCCCATTGAAAAGACATAGAAGATCAGAATCGCAAAGCTGATAACGATCGTAAGAGCCTGGGATAAAACTGACATGATCCAGTTTTTGAACGTATCCGCGGTCTGTCTTGATGCATTCATGCCGACGAACACAGGTCCAAGAAGAAGCGTCATGGCAAAGGTCAGCCAGCGCTCCACAAACACGATGCCTGCACTGATCGTTGATTTGAAAAGCGCAAACGACATTACAACGATGACGATCTGATCGGCAGGTGTGGCGATGTTGATGTTGAATGCTTTTACGGAGCTCATCAGCTTGTCGGCCTGCGGCGTGATGTAACCGATAACTGCCGACATCATGTTACCAAACTGACTTAACAGACCCGTACCAAACCACCTGTTTCCCGGTACTCCGAAGATCATGATCTCAAGAAAGACAGTCGCTATTGCCCTTATAAGAATATTGAACGGATTTTCACTGGCCTCTCCCTGCATGCCTTTGATAAATGAAGATATGACGGAAAGAAGCGCTGAGACGATGATGATCGAGAAACCGACTCCGTAAATGATTCCTCCCACGTCAATTCCCGCTCTTCCCAGATAAGATCCGGATCCGAAATAATCCTCAAGGATGTCGATGACGTTTCCGTTGATGATAAATAAGCGCTTTTCTATGATCGCCTTCATGGCTGTAACTGCCGACATCGTCAAAAGCGAAATGACTGTCGGCAAAAGCGCATAGATTGCTGCTGCGATAAGTGCTGCCATAGTTCCTCCTAAAAATAAAGAGACCCTCACGGATCTCTGCAGTTATCA
>CADAHV010000209.1:0-2688 GCA_902787775.1 uncultured Erysipelotrichaceae bacterium
CTTGACCAAAGAGACTACATATTGTAGTATGATAATAGACTACAATATGTAGTCTAAAGGAGAATACCATGGCAGAGATTCAATTAGGAATTGCAGAAAGCAGATTCGCGGATATAATCTGGGAAAAAGAACCCATCAGTACTTCTGAACTGGTAAAACTGGCGGATGCTGCTTTTTCATGGAAAAGGACAACAACCCACACTGTCATCAAACGCCTTTGCGAGAAGGGACTGTTTGTCAACAACAAAGGGATCGTTACCTCTCTGATCTCAAGAGATCAGTTTTATTCTCTGCAGTCGGAAAAGATCGTTGAGGACAGCTTTTCGGGTTCCTTGCCGGCTTTTATTGCGGCATTTACCAGAAACAAAAAATTAAGCGATGGTGAGATCAGTGAGATCCTTAAGATGATAGAGGAGGCAAGGGAATGAATGACCTGTTTTTTCTGCCAGTCTTAAACCGTTCCCTGTCTGCCTGCTGGCTGATCCTTGCAGTGCTTTTTCTTCGTGTCCTTTTCAAGAAAGCACCGGCTTATTTAAGGATCGTCCTTTGGGTGTTCGTGGGTTTCAGACTGATCATCCCGTTTGATATAAAAACAGATCTCTCTTTGATTCCAAGCGCTAAGCCGCTAAGTGAATACACGGTCCAATACGAAGCCGATCCCAAGATCGATTCCGGAAT
This sequence comes from uncultured Erysipelotrichaceae bacterium, assembly GCA_902787775.1. Lineage (GTDB taxonomy): Bacteria > Bacillota_I > Bacilli_A > Erysipelotrichales > Erysipelotrichaceae > Colivicinus. The sequence continues at coordinate 679 of CADAHV010000209.1, forward strand.
AAGACCGATCGATGAAGCTATAAATCCTGTTTTTACCGAGACTTTTAAGGCGGATCCCGCAAACAGCGTCAATCCTTTATATGTGCATACATCCATTGCGGGGATCGTTTGGATCTTCGGCATTGCGATACTGCTGCTCTGTTCACTGATCAGCCATTGTCAATTAAAGAAACGCTTAAGCGATTCGATACCTTTGGATAAACGCTTAAGCGATTCGATACCTTTGGATGAAGGAATACGGCTTTGCGATCATATCGAAACGCCTTTTGTCTATGGATTGTTTGAACCGATGATCTATCTTCCTTCTTCTTTGAATGAAAAGGACAGAGAGATCGTTCTAAAACATGAAAGAATGCATATCGCAAGAAGAGATCATCTTCTTAAACCGCTCGCCTATCTGATCAGTATCGTTCACTGGTTTAATCCGTTAGTCTGGCTTTCTTATCATCTGTTTTGCAAAGTCGCATGTGATGAAGCAGTCATCAAGGATATGTCTTTGCAAGAGAAGAAGGATTATTCAAAAACTCTACTGAGTTGTGCAGCGCATAAAAGGTTCGTCTTTTCCTATCCTTTGGCTTTTGGTGAAGTCGGGATAAAGGAAAGGGTGAAAAATGTCCTCGATTACAAGAAACCATCCTTCTGGATCATCCTTGCAGGGATTGTTATCTGTGTCGTTACAGGGGTTTGTTTTCTGACCAACCCGAAGCACAATCCTGATGCATCGATGCATCATACTTAATAGAGAACTTTGACCGGAAAAACATTGATGGCATAACGATCATGTATGATTTTGATTATTCAGAATATGAATCGACTGATCGCTTGTATTCTAAAGAAGTAGTCCTTGCTGATCTGGATCCAAAGGATCAAAAAAGAATAATGAGACAGATTGAATCAATACTGAGGGATGAAGAATTCGAAGAGGTTCCAAGGGAAGAGATCAGAGGAGAAGGATCATTATGGCGATTGCTCATTCTTGATTCTAAAAAGGTCAATATTACCGTTTATCAGAAAGAAGGATACATTGGTACTAAAGATCCTGAATCTGTTTCATGATGAAACGACGCATATCATAATAAGAACTGATTATAAGAAGACAGGTGAAGTCTTGGAACTGTATATAACCGACGAAAGATCACACAGCATTCTGAATAACACCGACGGGATCAACAGTGACCCTTCAAAAGAAGAGGAAGAACCTCTTACGTATTATGCAAAACAGAATGAAGACGGAACGTATTTTGAAAGGATGATCGTCCGTTTTTATGCGGGTGACTTTGATGCAAATGATGCCAGGAGAATATTGAAATATCTGGGATTGAAAAAAGAATACTCTGATTATGTTCTTTCATATAATGAATTAATAAACGCAGAAAGCTTCATATACAGGAACACGATCGTCAATGGTGAAAAGATCACGAATATCTCATTTGATGGTGATCCGAAATATGAATTCAAAGAGTAAATAGGGAGACTATATGAATTCTATACAGTCGTTTGTGATTATTGTCTTGGTTGGTTTTCTGATTTCATTGAATTATCAGAACCTTGGACAAGGCGCGAATTCATACACGATCGATATGCAGACGATTGCGATTATCGTATCAATAGCGCTGTCAACAGCAAGCATTATTCACGCAATCAGACAAAACGGAAAGAATCAGCAAATTTAATCAAGGCTTAGTTTTTTTTGGAGATGGTATATGAGAAAACTGATAACACTTATATTGATAGTTCTTCTTGCCGGATGTGCAAAAGCTGAAAGCGGTCCTGGCGCATCTTTTGAAGATGTTGATATCGATGCGATTTATGAATCATTCAATAAAAGCTTTCATTTTGTTCATGAAAACTTCTATCAGAGTACTCCACATTGGGATCTTGATCCGGATTATGAAAAGTGTGATGAAAACCATGCCTGCAAAGCGAGAAACTATGATTCTCTTGAACAGTTCAGAAGGCATATGATCGAGGATTATGATCTGACCGAAAACTTTGCGGATTCTCTGCTGG